>NZ_OY776488.1:2190000-2522256 GCF_963675635.1 uncultured Pseudodesulfovibrio sp.
TGCGGCTACGCTACATTCTTCTGTTCAAGGATATGCCCAAGACTTTCGACATATATTACTATAATCCGACAGGTCAGGAATGGAAGCTCCGCACGTTCTCTTACATAAAGGATATTAAGAAGATCTTTACCCAATAAGGAAACCGTCTCATCAGTAAAAAGGCCCGCAACACTCGTTGCGGGCCTTTTTCTTAATAGATAAGGGGCAGCACCCAACTTAGCCAGCCGGTCATAAGAACAGCTCCGATGACGTTCAGAACACAACCGAGTCCAAGCATTACAGGCAAGGACGCGCCTTTCATCTCGCCATATGCCAAGGCGTTCGATGTCGTGGCAATGGGGGTCATGAAGGCACATGTGGAGGCTACTCCCACACCCATCATCAGGTACAGAGGATTCATGCCGTGTCCCTGAGCAGCGTAAAAGGCAATGGTAAAGAAGGCCGCTACGACGGCGGTATTGGACAAGACCTCTGTCAGGAAGATTACCGACAGGGTTGTCAGGAAGAATAAAAGGATAGGAGCCATAGAGCCTTGCAACATCTCACCGGCGAGCACCACAGCCCGCTCATCCAGCTTGAACCAATGTACCACGCCGAACAGGACGCCTAACACCAGGATAAACAACAGCCCTCGACGTGGAACCGATTTGACCAAATCCGATGGGCTGAGCAACGGTCCCTTGCCCACAGAGGAATCCGGCGCCTTTCGCAGAAAGAGCAAACACAGAAAGACTCCAGCAAATCCGAGACTGACCATTGGCGAAAAAAACTCAAATCCAGCCACCTGCTGCCTGAGTACGGCTTCCAACACCCAGTAAATCATATAGAACCAGAACAATCGAACGCCGTATGTCTGACGATCTCCTGCGTCATTTGCATCGCCCAAGCTGTCCACTTGAGCAGTGACCGTACGCGCCGACGACGGCAGACCAAGTCCGGCGGCCACACCCCAGGCGGCAAGCACGAAGACAATCACCAACGGCACAGACCAGAGAAACCAGTTGAAAAAGGTGATCTGCTCCCGACCCGGGATTTGAAACACATCCAGTGCCGCAAACAGTACGGCGTTGGCGGGAGAACCGATCATGGAGCCCATGCCGCCGATTGCTGCCCCATATATCGCCGAACACATGAGCACCGTGGTCATGCCCGGAGCGCCCTGCCCTGCAAAATCCCTGTCCAATTTCTTAAGCACAGGGATCAGGGTCAATACGGTAATAGTGTTAGGAATAAATGAAGATAGGGCCGCAGCCGCGGCAATAATATACAGAATCAAAAAGGAAGCCTGTCCCCGACTTTTCTTCAATGCCCAGGACACGAAACTGTCCGTGATCCTGGCAGCAGCCATAAGCTGATAGACAAAGTACCCGCAGAGAAACAGCAGGATCAAAGGCAGGCGCAACCAAAGATAGGCGAGTATGTCGAATAAGGATTCCACAAAGGCTCCCGACTGAACGTTTCGATCACTGACAATGGACCGTTTTCACGGGAGAATGTCAACTAACCGGGGTAGGCCATTTCCACGCAGGCCACATAACGAGTGCCCTGCACAGTGAAAAAAGGTCTGGAAATCAGACAGGCCTGTTCGCCAGTAAAAGGCGAAGCAAACGGCGGGGTCACGAATTTTTCATACCCGATATCAAGATATATACTATAGTCTTCCACCGAATGGTCAGACCCTATATTGGTTTTCAGGATCACATCAGGACGGTTTGCGGGTTGGGCGGACCCAACTGGAATTCGACGGGTTATCTGCCGACCCTTATCATCAAGAATGAATAGGGATATTATACCATCCACCTTGTGCACGAGGCATCTGCATCCGTCTTCAAGCCGCTCCTCAGCTATATTGGACAGTTTGGAACAGACAGCTGAAACACCCTTGAAAGCCTGGGCAAACCATTCCTTCCTATGACGGACCAACCTGTTCTTGACCTTAAGATACTTGTCATACGTGGCAACCATCTTTTCTCTGAACAGCTTGGCAGGATCACTTGGATCACGATCTTCGCCCTTGGTATAATAATACCCCTGTTGCAAATCTACTCCCGCCAAGAGCAACCGAATGGATTCCTCTTCTGTCTCCACGCCACAACCGACTACCGAAGACCCGACATGATCAGCTACCGAAAGAAGCGTTTCAAGCGTTTTGGCTGAATAATCCCTTCGTTCCGCCTCACCAAAAAACGACCTGTTCAGCTTGACGAATTCCGGACATAGTTTCGAGATTGCAATGTTGAACGACTCATCTACCGAGCACGAATCAAGACATATTTTCACCCCAAGTTCACGAAAGACTCGACAGAAGCGACCTAATCGATCCAAATCGTACGAGGAGGTCACGCCTTCCAAGACAATATTCCCAGGATTGATACCCAATTTTTCAAGTTTGTCTGACAAAAAGGCAACATCTGGTTCGATGTACGAGGTAATATCAACATTCACGTTCAGATACAGAAGCATCTCACTATGCGTATCGTGAATCGACGTGAACTTTTCCAACGCCTTATCCCGACACATTCGATCCACACCGACAACAAGATCTGAACTCAAGTCCTTGTGGAAAAGCATCTGGGTACCCAAACAGCATTCATCCCCAGCCACCCGCGAAAAAGCCTCAAAACCTATAATCGATTGAGAAGCAATAGCGACCACTGGCTGAAAGAATATATTAACTCGTCTGGATTCGAGAATCTCTCGTACCTGACTTTCGTCCACCGGGGGACAGGTCTGTTCCACCATGCGCACTCCTTTTGTCCCTATCAGACAACAGGCCATAAAGAATAAAGACGGCACGCTACTCTCGTTGATATACGTGGTCAACTGTTCATATATTGCACCACACGGCCAAATCTACAAATATCTTTATAATTCGATATGTTGTCGACAAATCGAAACTATCACCAGTTCGCTTCTTCCAAAGCCTCAAGTAATCCAGTATGCTTTGAGGTCTTGATTAAACCGCATTTCCACAGGGAGTACCGTGGCCGAATTCGTTCACCTTCACGTCCATACAGAATACAGTCTTCTGGACGGCGCAATCCGCATCAACGATCTGCTTTCACGAGCCAAAGACCTCGGCATGCCTGCCGTTGCCATTACCGATCACGGGTCCATGTTCGGAGCCGCGACCTTCTACATGGCGGCGATGGACATGGGTATCAAACCCATTATCGGCTGTGAAGTCTATGTGGCTCCCGGCGACATCGACGATGAAAAAGCGCACGAACGCAAGGAAAAGGGCGGCGGTTACCATCTGGTCCTGCTTGCCAAGAACCGCAAGGGGTACCAGAATCTGACCAAGCTGGTGACAACAGGCTATCTGGACGGTTTCTACTACAAGCCCCGTGTCTGCAAAAATCTGCTCAAGAAGCATTCCGAAGGACTCATCGCCCTATCCGCCTGCCTCGCGGGAGAAGTGCCCCGCAAGCTCATGAACGAGGGACTGAACGAAGGCGTGGAGATGGCAAAGACCTATGAGTCCATCTTCCCCGGCAATTTTTACCTTGAATTACAGGACAACGGCATCGGCAAGCAGACCAGACTCAATGAGTTGCTCATCAAGTGCGCCGAGAAAACAGGACTGCCCCTCGTCGCCACCAATGACTGCCACTATCTGACCGCCGAGGACTACGAAGCGCACGACACCCTGCTCTGCATCCAGACACAGACCACTGTTGATGCTGAAAAACGTTTCAGGATGGATACGCAGGAGCTGTATTTCAAAACGCCCGAGGAGATGGAAAAGGCGTTTGCTCATGTGCCGGAAGCCATTCTCAACACCCAGCGTATTGCCGAGCAATGCAACCTCGAAATCGAACTGGGCAACTATTATTTCCCGGAATACACACTGTCCGAGGGCGTGTCGAACATGGACGAGGAGTTCGACAAACTCTGCCGCGCCGGGCTCAAACGACGGCTGGAGACCATTACATATGATGTAGACGAAAAGGTCTACTGGGATCGTCTGGACTATGAACTCGGCGTCATCATCGAGATGGGATTCCCGGCCTACTTCCTCATCGTGCAGGACTTCATCAACTGGGCCAAGGACAACCGTATTCCCGTCGGCCCCGGGCGTGGTTCCGCTGCCGGTTCTATTGTGGCATGGTCACTCAAGATCACCAACCTCGATCCGCTCCCGTATGACCTGCTGTTCGAGCGTTTCCTGAACGTCGAACGCGTATCCATGCCTGATATCGACGTTGACTTCTGTGAACGCCGTCGTCTTGAGGTCGTGAAATACTGCGCTGAAAAGTACGGTCACGACCGCGTGGCGCAGATTACCACCTTCGGCACCATGAAGACCAAGGCGGTCATCAAGGATGTCGGTCGCGCACTCGGCATGACATTCGGCGAGACAGACCGTATCGCCAAGCTCATCCCGGACGATCCGGCTCTTATAGCCAAGCTGCTCGGCGTTGAAAAAGCCAAGATCAACGTTCCCAACGCAGTCAAGGCCGTGGTCGAGCTGGACGACATGGTAGCGACTGACCCCAAGATCGCCAAGCTCATCGACATTTCCACCCGCCTTGAGGGGCTCTGCCGACACGCCTCCACTCACGCGGCGGGCGTCGTCATCTCGGACAAGCCCATGGTTGAGTATCTTCCTCTCTACAAAGGGAAGAAGGGTGAAATCGTGACCCAGTTCGACATGAAAAAAGTCGAAAAAGTCGGCTTGATCAAGTTCGACTTCCTGGGACTGCGCACCATGACGGTCATTGAAGACTGCCTGGACATCATTCGGGAACAGGGCAAAAAAGCCCCGGATCTTGACACACTGGCGCTCGATGACCCGGACACTTTCGCAATTTTCGCCAAAGGCGACACCGACGGAATCTTTCAGGTTGAGTCATCAGGCATGCGCAAATATCTCCGAATGCTGCGCCCCGACTGCTTTGAAGACATCGTCGCCATGCTCGCCCTTTACCGCCCAGGCCCGCTGGGCATGATCGGTTCTCAAGGTGTCAGCATGGTTGATGAATTCATCATGCGTAAACACGGGGATATCGAAGTCTCCTACCCGCACCCTTCGCTGGAGGACACGCTCAAGCCGACCTACGGTGTCATGGTTTATCAGGAACAGGTCATGGCGACCGCCATGACTGTTGCCAACTATTCACTCGGCGAAGGTGACCTACTTCGCCGCGCCATGGGTAAGAAGATCGCCGAAGAGATGGCCAAGCAGCGGTCCCGCTTCCTCGAAGGCTCACGGGAAAACGAAATCCCCGACAAGGTCGCCAACGAAATTTTCGACACCATGGAAAAATTCGCGGCATACGGTTTCAACAAATCGCATTCCGCCGCATACGCACTCATTTCCTACCATACCGCCTATCTCAAGGCGCACTTCCCGGTAGAGTTCATGGCCGCCCTCATGTCCACGGAAATGAACAACACAGAAAAGATCATCATGTATATCAACGCATGCCGCGACATGGAGATCACTGTCAAACAGCCCAACATCAATGCAGGCCATGCCCGATTCTCGGTACTCGAGGGCGACATTCTCTATGCCATGGCTGCCATCAAGAACGTGGGCGAAGAAGCCATCAACGAGATCGTGGTCGAACGAAACGCTGGTGGCCCATTCAAGGACATTTTCGATTTCTGCGAACGGGTGAACCTGCGTCGTGTGACCAAGCGTGTATTGGAATCACTCATTAAAGCAGGAGCGCTTGACTGTTTCAACTGTTCCCGCGCCGCCCTTCTTGAAGATCTGGAAAAGGCTGTTGCCATCGGGCAGAAAAAGGCCAAGGAAAAAGATTCCGGCATGCTCAACATGCTGGACATGCTCGGCGGCGGAGGACAAAGCGCTCCGGCTCATTCGCCCACATGTTCAGACATCGAAGAATTCGACGACAAGGAAAAACTCGCCCTTGAGAAAGAGGTTCTCGGGTTTTTCCTGTCCGGTCATCCCCTGCTTGCCTATCGACAGGATCTGGCCCGCTTGCGGACCATCACTCTTGAAGACTGCAAAAACATCCCCAACGGAACCGAAGTGCGTGTGGCCGTCATCATACCGGACTACAAGCAGTTCATCACCAAACGAGGCGACGCCATGGCATTCTGCGTGGCCGAAGACCTGACCACGTCCGGTGAAATCACCATGCTGCCCAAGGTCTATGCCGATGCGCGCGAACTGATCGACGCGGACCGACCGCTCATGGTGCAGGGCAAGATCGACGTCCGAGAGGAACCCGGTCAGGAAGAAGCGCCCAAGTCAGCCAAAATCCTGGCCGACAAAGTCATGTTCCTGGCCGATGCTGTTCAGGGTTCTGATAAGCCAGTTCCGCTCTGGATCGGTGAAAAAAACGCTGAGGACGCACACCTCAACAATCTCAAAGCCATTTTGCAGCGTTATCCCGGCAACACGCATGTCACGCTCGGTGTCATCACCAGAGAAAGCGTGGTAACACTCAAGCTCGGCCATAGCTGGAAGATCTTCCCAAGCCGCGAATTCTGGAAAGACGTGGAGAAGTGGCAGAACGGCGACGCCCTGAAACATCAGGCGGCGATGGATTAAGGATATGCCTCCGGCGACTGGGGGAAGGTGAGGCAGGAAAGCTCTTTTCAAAAAGTTTCCTGTCCCACCTTCCCTCAGATCCCCAACGCCACTCTCCTTCCCAAACTTGTCATGTGCACTTCGCGCAGAGTGAGGACCAATGCAGATCACACGCACGAACCATATACTGTATTTCACGACACTGGTGTGCATGGCTATCGCGCTGACCGGCTGTAGCGCCAACAGGTCTCCCATGCCGGAGGGACTTCTACATGAAGGCCAGTTACCGGAATATGAATATATTCGCTTTTATGGAGACTCGGCGCCGGAAAAGGTCGCCATGAGCAAACTCATGCACCAATGGGCCTTGCAGGAAGTCGTATCCGATCAGAGTGATGATTTCACGGTACTCAGCCTGTCCGGAGGTGGAGCCGATGGTGCTTTCGGCGCAGGATTCCTGACCGGATGGACTTCTCGCGGCGACAGGCCTGTTTTCACTTTCGTTACCGGGGTCAGTACCGGAGCACTCATCGCACCCTTTGCCTTTCTCGGACCGGAACACGACGCCACTCTCAAGCTCCTGTACACCACGTTCAAAACAAAACACCTCGTACTCAACCGCCCTATCGGTTCAGCCCTTGCCGGTGATTCCCTGTTCAATGTGACGCCGTTTAAACTGGCGTTAAAGACCTACGTAAACGATGAAATTATCAACAAAATTGCCACAGAACACCGCAAGGGCCGCCGTCTGTTCGTCGGCACGACCAACCTTGACGAAATGCGACCCGTTTATTGGAACATCGGAGCCATCGCCCAAATACAGACCGAAAAGGCACGCCAACTCATCCGGGACATAATCCTGGCCTCGGCGTCTATCCCGGTGGCGTTCCCCCCCATGTACTTCTCGCTTGAGATCAATGGGGAAAAATATCAGGAAATGCATGTGGACGGTGGTATCACGAATCAGGTCTTTGCCTACCCTCCCAGCGTACACATGAAAAAAACGCTCAACGAACTCGGCATTTCCAGAAAGATCATTCTCTATGTCATCCGCAATGATACGTTGTTATCCAAACCTGTCCAGGTAAGGCCGAACCTTGGGGCCATCGCTTCCCGCTCACTGTCCGGCCTGATTCGCAATCAGGGAATCGGAGATCTTTACCGGATATTCTACGTGGCACAACGGGATGGCGCAGACTTCAATCTCGCATTCATCCCGCCGACTTTTCAGGCCGATTCAAATGAGTTGTTCGATCCTGCATACATGGCCAAACTTTTCAAGGTCGGCCAGGATATGGCCAAGGGTACAAAGCCCTGGCACAAAACACCACCATCTGATTTCAACCCTCAACAGTGATAAGAATACCATGGACTCACTCAAACAACTCGATGAACGTCACCGCACATTCGTGGAAGAACGCAACTGGCAGAAACATCAATCGCCCAAGAACCTCGCCATGGCCCTGACCGCAGAAGTGGGGGAACTGGTTGAGCACTTCCAGTGGTTGACTACGGAGGAGAGTTGGGAGGTAAGCGGCAAGAAAAAGGAAGCCGTGGCCGAAGAGCTGGCCGATGTTCTGATCTATCTGACTCGCATGTCAGCGGAGCTGGGCATTGATCTGGTTGCGGCTGCCCATGAAAAATGCGAGAGAAACGAGCGCAAGTACCCGGCGGAAGAATTTCAGGGCGGCAATCGTCGCCCCCACGAGTACAAGGATCGCGACAAGTATTAAAAAACGAGGGACAGTCTTATGCCCGGCAAATGGAAATTGACCATCACGCAGGATTTTTCGGCATCACACCAACTGCGCAACTACGGCGGCAAATGCGAAAACATGCACGGCCACAACTTCGGCGTGGAAGTGGTGGTGGAAGGCGACAAGCTGGACGAAAAGGTTCAGTACCTCGTCGACTTCAAGGAAATTAAACGACGCACCAAAGACGTGCTGGAAAAACTCGACCACAAGCATTTGAACGAGGTGGAGTGCTTTACCGAGGTCAATCCGTCTTCCGAGAACATTGCCATGTATATATATAATGAATTGAACGGGAACCTGCCGGACGCAGTCCGACTGGTCGAAGTTTCTGTTTCGGAGAAGGAATCGTCCAAGGCAACCTACTGGGAAGAATAGCCGTGTCTGACAAAAAAAAAGAAAAACGGGGCGAGATCAACGGCATGTCCTATGGTAAGATCATGACCAGTCTGCTCATCCCCAAGGATTCGCGCAGTAATCCCAAACGTATTCTGAGCGGCATTGCATTTCTTGCGTTTGTCTGCTTTTTCCTGTTCGCAGCACTCGGCAAGGGCTGTCAACGCGACATCCTCCAGCAACAGGAGGAACAGCAGATCAGTCAGCAGACCACTGCCGCCCCCGAAAGGATGGTGTAAGATATGCGTCTGGTCATCCAGCGTGTTTCAGACGCAAAGGTCACGGTCAACGAAACTGTTGTCGGTGAAATCGGTACAGGTCTGCTCGTGCTTGCCGGATTCGGCCAGGCCGATGAAGCGGATCTGCCCGGCAAGCCTGTCTGGAAGAAGATGCTCGACAAACTTTTCAATCTACGCATCTTCCCGGATGATGAGGGAAAAATGAACAGATCGCTCGCAGACATTCAAGGCGATCTCATGCTCATCTCCCAATTCACTCTGTATGCGGACTGCAAAAAAGGCCGCCGCCCGTCCTTCACCAATGCCTGTCATCCGTATATCGCGGAATCCCTGTTCGACCGCTTTGTGGAAGACGCACGCAAGGAAACACCGGGGCTTTTCGCCACAGGCCGTTTCGGTGCTGAAATGCATCTGGACTTCACCAACTGGGGACCAGTCACCATCATTCTCGATTCGGACGATCTGTAAGTCATCGTCCTCACACACCGGATATCTTAAACTGATAAAATGAGCATTAAATCCAAACTGGTACTGACACTTTCTTTTATTCTTGTCTCCGCTTTTCTGGCAACAAGTCTGGTGAACTATGCTTTCACTCGCAAAGCTATCCGCGCAGAACTGCTTAACTCTTCACTGCCCTTGACCGGGAAAAACATCTATTCGGAAATCCAGGCTGTCATGATGCGCCCCTTGCTGGTGTCCTCATCGATGGCCAACGATGCTTTCCTCAAAAACTGGGTAACCGACGGAGAGAAGAATACCGATCAAATCACGGAATACCTCAAAAAGATCCAAGAAAAATACGGCTTTATTTCCACCTTCTTCGTCTCTTCGACAACAGACAAATATTACAGTCAAGAAGGCATACTCAAGGAAATCGGCCCAAGAGATCCACACGACATATGGTTTTATGCTTTCAGACGTTCAGGCAAGGAATTTGATCTGGATGTGGATACCAATGAAGTTAAAGACAACAAACTGACAATTTTCGTCAACTTCAGGGTTGAAGATGACAAAGGTCGATTCATCGGTGTTGCCGGTGTGGGCATGAATATCGAACAAGCCGCAACTCTCCTGAAGAAATCCAAGACAAAATACAACCGGGAAATTTATCTTGTGGACCAGGATGGGCTGGTTCAGGTGCACCAGAACAAACAGCTGATAGAAAAGCACTCTATTGCTAAAGCCGGTGGCATCCGGGATCTCGCTTCGCAAATACTTGACGAAAAGCGAAACCCCCTCAGTCTTGAATACAATTGGGACGACACACATTACCTGCTCTCGACCCAGTATATTCCTGAACTGGAATGGCACCTCATCGTTGAACAGAGCGAGGATGATGCCCTGATTTCTGCGCGGAACAATCTTGTCCGCACCATTGGCATAGGTTTATGTACATCCATCCTGATCATCGTACTGTGCACGTTCACAGTCAACCATTTTCAGGGCCGGCTGGAACGCCTGGCCCAAACAGACCCGCTGACCGGCGTGGCAAACCGTCGGGCACTGGAAACCTATTTTCGCCAGGCATCCTACAAAGCCAGACGCTACGGAGATCGTCTGTCCACCATTGTCATGGACCTAAATAATTTCAAAGAGGTCAACGACATACATGGCCATATCAAGGGCGATGAAGTGCTTAAGTGTGTAGCAGACACCGTAAATAAAGCCATCAGGCCTACGGATATACTGGCACGATGGGGTGGTGACGAATTCATCATTTTCCTGGATGGCGACATTGATGATGCCCGGGCCTTGGCAGAACGAGCACTTGCTGCCGTTGCCGAATCTTCCCAGGATCTTCCCATCTCGTTCAGTTATGGCGTTGCACAACTTGAAGAAGGAGACGATCTGGAGTCCATAACCATGCGAGCGGACAAGGACCTCTATCGCTCCAAGAAAAACAGCGGCTCCGGCGAGTTGTAGACAAACCTATCAGGCACAGGTATCTTTGCGATCAATGCAAAAAAGACAGAGCACATGGCCCGGTTTCAGAGAAACGCCTCCGCGCATACTCCTGCTCACCAGCCAATATTTTCTCATAGGCGAACTCAAGGCAGCGTGCGAACGGCTCGGTGTTGAACACCACTTCCTGGATTTTGGCACGAAGGAAATGGACCTCGACACCTTTGTCTCGCAAATGGTGTCAACTCTGACCGACTTCAAACCGGACTTTGTCCTCACGGTCAACCATCTTGGTGTAGATCGCGAGGGCGTGCTCACCGCACTGCTGAAAACCTACGACATTCCACTGGCCTCCTGGTTCGTGGATAATCCGCATCTCATCCTTGATGCCTACCAGAACCTGTTCGAATGCCGAACCGCCTTGTTCACCTGGGACTTCGACACCGTGGACTCACTCAAGGACATGGGCTTCCGAGATGTCTTCCACCTGCCGTTGGGAGCAGACCCCACTCGACTGGTCCCGCACCGAACCATACCAGTGAATGAATGGCGCGCGCCCATTTCCTTTGTGGGAAATTCCATGTTGACCAAAACCATCAAACGTATCCAGGCATCCATGCCGTCTCCACGACTGCTTGAAGCAGGTATGGAAGTCGCCAAGAGCTTTGGTGAGTCAGGTGAACCACAGGCAGGTCGATTCCTGAGAAAGAACTACCCCGAACTGCTGCCGGAATTTGAGAACCTGATGACTCCGGAACGAAAGCAGGCCTACCTGACATTCATCACATGGCAGTCCACCCTGCTTTATCGGCTTGACTGCGTACTTCGCATTCTCGACTTCGACCCACTCATCGTGGGTGATCCAGGCTGGAATGAACTGCTCAAAGGCCGCACGGGGTGGCGATATCACTCCGAACTGTCCTACTATGACGACCTGCCCGACTTCTATCCTCTCTCTGATATCAATTTCAACTGCACCAGCCAGCAAATGAAAGGTGCGGTCAATCAACGGGTGTTCGATGTCCCTACCTGCGGCGCATTCCTGCTTACTGACTACCGCCGACAGATGGAAGAGCTGTTCGAACCCGGAAAAGAGATCGTCTTTTATAACCATCCCGACGAGATCCCCGGGCTGGTGGACATCTACCTGAATGCCCCGGACAAGCGACAGAGCGTCATTGATGCCGCGCGTAAACGTGTCATGGCAGAGCACACATACGACCACCGCATGACCAGTCTCATGGAAACCATGCGTCAGACATTCGAGTAACCCCATGGCGGACAAAAAACCGATCCTTGTACTCCAGATGCAGCGGATGGGCGACCTGATCCTTTCCTACCCGCTCATGCTCTGGCTTGCCCGCCGTTATCCCGGTCACCCCATTTTTGTCGCAGCCGAACAGTCTTTTTACACGCCGCTCATGAAACTTTCCCCGGCGGTCACCTATTTCCCGTGGTCCGGCCTGCATGTTCTCAAACGACATTCATTCGAACTCGTCCTCAATCTGTCCATTCAGGAAAAAGCTGCCATTCTTGCCGGTGAGGTTACCGCAGAACAAAAACTTGGTCCGGTCCAATCTCCCGATGGTTCCCGTTTTGTCCATGGGGACTGGCAGCTCTACCGAACGTCACTTGTCAAAAACAATCTATACAACAGATATCACTGGGCAGAACTGAATGCGCTGGGTGCTGTATCCCATACGGAAATACAAACAACTCAATTCAGCATACCCCGTACCCTTGCAGGTGGAAACAAAGTCGGACTATTTCTGGGAGCAAGCGATGCAGCCAAACGGCCCTCCGCCGATTTCTGGGCCTCCCTGATTGATGAACTGCATGGGCGCAATCTACGGCCTGTCCTGTTCGGCGGCCCAGCAGAAAAGGAGCTGAGCCAGAAGGTGGTCTCGCTGGCCAAAGGCCCAGCCCTGAATATGTGCGGAACACTCGGCCTGGATGAATTCAGTGTCGTCGGCCAAACGCTGGGCCTGTTCATTACCCCGGACACCGGCCCCATGCATCTGGCGGCATGGTCCGGTTTACACTGCCTGAACCTATCCATGGGCAACGTCAATCCATGGGAAACCGGCCCGTATTCACCAGGGCATTACGTTCTTCGGGCAAACATGGACTGCGCCAAGGGATGCTGGCAATGCACCCGTGACCGGCTCTACTGTCACGATGCATTTAAACCCGGGCGCGTCGCCGCACTCGCCGCCCGCATACTGGCTGGTGACGCCTCAACCAAACTTGCCAAACTGGACCTGCCCGGATTGACTGTGTTCAAAACCGGCAAGTCGGATCTTGGCCTCTACCATCTTGAAAGGCTCGACCCGATGCCACCGGATGCAGAGAGGCTTCTTTCCCGCTTCTGGCAACGCTATTTCGGCTATGAATTCGGTCTATGGGACAGCAGTCTTCCGTCAACGGCCTGGACCGATCTGATCAATAGTGCAGAACTCGAAGCAGAAGGCTTGCTGGCACACATCCCGGAAATGGGACGTCAGTTCAAACACGGACTGAAACGCGGCACAATCCTCGATGAATCCTTCTGGACAGACAGCCCTGCAATGGTCAAGCCTCTCACAGGATACGCCCATATGTATCTTGAAAACAACGACTATTCCCGCCCGGCCTGGGCTAGGATATTGATGCTACTCGAAAAACTGGTCGCAGCCTGCCAATAACGTTTCATCTCCGCTTTTATCTTCGATAGTGGCTATTTCTGCCTACCGAAGAAACAACATAACACACTAATTTCATACGATATCCCCTTTGGCACGTCTTTTGATTGTAAGAGTGACGAAGGAGAAAAGTATGCAAAATATTCCTGGCATCGCTATTAAAGAGGCCACCGAACAGATTCCGGTGATGAAAATATCACCCGCAAACAAGGGAGATCAAAACGCCCTGTTCGCGGATCTATTCAATGAGCATGCCACCATGGTCGAGAATGAACTCGCCCTGACGCCTGTCTCCTCCAAAGATAAAATGCTCGAATCCGCTCCAGACACAGATGAGCATAAAGAGACCGTTAACGCCGCAGGCACCAAGGCACCTGTCCAGGAAGAGCCGGAACCCGAAGTCGATCACCGTGAATCGTTGATGACCAAGGAAGACTTTGAAGAAGTCAAAGACGATCTTGAAGCATACGGTATGACCGAGAAAGAAATTGCCGATATCGAAAAAAAGATCAACAGCGATGAGGGCATGACCTGGGGACAGTTCACTTCAGTCGTCGCTCACAAGATGGCGGAACTGCGGACCAACCAGCTCTCCGATGAACAGAAAGAGAAACTGAACACCTTCTTCGCGAAGTTCGGCTTCACCCCCAAGGAAAGCGAAAAGCTCATCAAGCACCTGGAGAACGGCAACCAGGACAAGGTCATGAAGGCTCTTCAGGCCAAGGTCGATGCCATGCCTCAGGGCCAGCAACTGCTGTTTGACAAGCAGGAAATCGAAGCTTTCACCACGGCACTGAGCTTTTCCAAGGAATTTACTTCCAAGATTCAAGAACTTTTCGGCACCAATACGCTGCCAAAGGACGTCAAGGAAGCCTTTACCCTTATGCGTCAGGAAATGGTGAAGATGGATTCCAAGGACCGCGAACTTGTCCGCGCCGTAACCAAAGGATTCGTCAAGGCCATGGGGGACACTGCCAAGGAAAGCACTCTTGCCCGTCAGGTGGCCGAAGCAGTGGACTTGAAGCCTCGCGTAGCCGAGGAACAGATCAAGGCCGACGTCAGTGAAAATTTCAAAGATGCATCACACGTACGCAAAGACGCTTTGGCAGATGCCAAGGTCCGAAGTCATTCCGAAAGGAATATGGCTGAAAAGGTTGAAATAAAGACTGACGCAAAGCCGGATGCCAAAACCGACACTCCCGAGCAGCAGAACACCGAATCCAACAAGCATTGGACCGAACTGCTCAGCAAGACCAGCGATGACGGCTCACGTCCCATAGAAAACAAAACGCAGATTAAGACAGGCGACGCAGCCCAGGCTCTCAAGGCTGGATTGACCGTCTCAACAGAGACCGGGACCGCGACCAAAACTCAGGCATGGGAAAAAGTTTCCGCCCCCAAGGTCATGACACAGGTGGACAACGCCTTCATCAAGACACTGAATAATGGCGGCAAGCAGCTCACTCTGCAACTCACTCCCGAGAACCTCGGCAAGCTCTCCATAGTGCTCCAGGTCAACGGCAAGGAAGTGAGTGCGAGCATTCGTGCCGAGAGTCCTGAGGCAGCCAAGATCATCAATGAAAATATAGATATCATTAAGAATTCTTTAGAAAATCAAGGACTGAAAGTTGAGAAACTTGACGTTCAGACCGGCCTTGCCAACAACCAGGAAGCCCGCGACTGGTTTGGTCAGGAACAACACAACATGTCCCGAGACCGTGATGCCATGGCCGCTATGCGCAACCACATGAAGAACATGCGCAGCGGTGATGGCGGCCCTCTGGCCCAAGACCTGCAACTACTCCGTGAACAGGCAATTAATGCCGCTCATGGGTTACACGTTATTGCGTAAGAGAGGTCTATTATGGGTTACATAGACAATAGTGGAATGATTCTAGGGGCACAGGAAGAGCGACTCGCTGCATCCAACGTTCCACAGAACAAATCAAAAATGGATCAGGATTCGTTCCTGACCATCCTTGTGGCACAACTGACACATCAGGACCCGCTCAATCCGATGGAAGACACGGAGATGACCTCCCAGTTGGCCGAGTTCTCAAGTCTTGAGCAGCTCACCAACATCAACAACGGCATCACGTCACTGGGCAGTTCCATGCAGCAGAGCGACATGCTCTCCGCCGTCAGCTTCATCGGCAAGGAAGTCAAAGCTGAAGGCTACAAGATCAGCATGACAGAAGGCAATGCATCGACCATCTACTACGGCTTCGGCGAGCCAGTTTCGAAGATCATGATGAACATCTACGATTCCGAAGGTGCCATCATCCGTTCTGTCGAGCTTGGAAGCAAGAAAGCCGGTTCATACCAGTACGAATGGGACGGCAAGAACGAAGCGGGTCAGAGCATGCCTGATGGCCAGTACGGCATCGGTATCCTCGGAGAAGACCTCAACGGCAAACATGTCATGGTCCAGACGGAAATTTCCGGCAGGGTCGACGCCGTGGTCAATGAAAACGGCACACAGTACCTGCGCCTGAGCGATGGCAGATTCATCAGTTTCCTCAACGTCAAGGAAGTGGTTGACCCCGGAACAGCTCCGGTAGTGGACCCGACCGAAGATACGACCGAGGAATAGCAGGTCACGAGAATTTCACCTGACGGCATCCAAGCCGCAGGCTCTTGGAGAAGAGATTAGGAGGTAGATATGGGTTTAGGAGCATCACTGTATTCCGGCATTTCAGGCCTTACGGTGCATTCCGAACGAATGACGGTCATCGGCAACAACCTCGCCAACGTGAACACCACGGGTTTCAAAGGCGCACGGATGCAGTTCGAAGATCTCATGAGCACCGATTTTTCCACAGTCAACGGCATAGGCCAGGTGGGTCGCGGCGTCCGCGTTTCGACCATCTATTCGGACTTCGGCCAGGGAGGGCTGGAAGCCTCCACTGAAGCAACCGACATGGCTATATCCGGTGACGGCATGTTCGTGGTTTCGCCCCTTGGCGAGGACATGAAGTATTTTTCCAGAGCAGGCAATTTCCGTTTCGACAATGACGGATTCCTTGTCGATCCGCATGGGTACGTCCTGCAAGGGTGGGAAATTGAAGGAACAAGCACTTCGGTGACAACCGCAAGTTCAAACACGGCTGTCTCACCGCGTTCAGCCAGAATCATCGGCACACCCACCGATATCAGATTGGAAAATTTCCAGTCTGAACCGAACCCGACCACCAACGTGTCCTTCGTCACGAACCTGGACCCGACGGCCCCGGACAGTTCTACCAGCACCACCACACCATATTTCGCCATGTTCAACAACTGGCGGGGTAATGAAGAGACACCGCTGGCACCGACGCTCTACGGCTATTCAACAACCATGAAAGTCTATGACGACATCGGAACCGCCCATAACCTGACCGTCTACTATGACCAGGTCACGTTGAGCAACGCCGGTGGCGACACCGTCTGGGAATACATGGTTACCTGTGAACCGAATGCTGACCGCCGTATCCTCTCAGGTGCCAACGGACTCCAGACCCCCATCGGGCAAGGAGGCACATCGGCAGCAGGCGTGCTCATGATTGGCACAATGACGTTCACCACAGGCCAGTTGTCCGGCATGAGCGCATATACGCTCAAGTCAAACGGCGGCGGTGCAGTCAAAGATTTGAATAACTGGGATCTGGCGGACTTCTCCACCAGCGGTTACCCGGTCTGCACGGCTAACTTCCTGGGTAAATCCAATGCCAGCACAGCCCAGGCTACGAATGCCACTCCGATTCAGGTTGATTTCGGCATGATCAACCGAGACCTGTCCAGCAACGGTGGCGCGATCACCATCGGTTGGGGCGGCGGTCTCGGCACCCTTCCCACGACTGCTGCCATGGTCGGCAACGACATCAGCAACACGGGCTACCTGGCAAACTTCAAGGACCCCGCAGTCAGCGCACTGGCCACCCAGAGTTACGACACAGGAGGTTCTTCCACCCTGTTCCAGAGCCAGAATGGATATTCTGCAGGTATCCTGCAAAACATCTCAGTGTCTCGCGAGGGCGTCATTACCGGCCACTATTCCAATGGTCAGGTATTGGAACTCTATGCCGTGACACTGGCTACCTTCACCAACAAGCATGGACTCAGACGTGAAGGCGGCAACCTGTTCACTGAAACCCGTGAATCCGGCCCCGCCCTGACCGGGCAGGCAGGCTCCACAGGAAAGGGAACCATCGACGGAAACTCCCTGGAAACGTCCAACGTGGACATGGCCACCGAATTCGTGCGCATGATCACCACGCAGCGTGGTTTCCAGGCCAACACCAAGGTTATTACCACCACAGACTCAATGCTCGGCGAAGTTATCGCCATGAAGCGTTAAGCACATAGAGGTCTAAAGTAACCCATACTCATAAACTCCTTCTCCAAGGTATCCCCCGTCTGACCCGCGGGGGATAACAGAAGACCATGCGGCCCGGCAGAATACCCATCTGTCGGGCCGCTTCGATATTTAGTGAAGGCCCGATAAAAGAAGAGGTGGTTCTCCCATTACTTCATAATAAAGGAAGTTTCTAAATCCGCCTTTGGCGGTTTTGTTGTTTTTTGAAGATTGTGAATGTGCTGGATGCGGGAATTCATTCGTTTTCATTGTAAATGATGCGCCTTTATGTCGACCTGTTTTTTGCGTGGCAGCAGAAAGCGCCTATTTCACTGGAATCCTGACAACGGCCCTTAGAGCCTGTACACGGCTTCACTGCCCGACAAAATATGTCTGTTGGAACAGATTACGGGGAGGCACCGCCCACCCAACACCGATCTCTCGTCAAAAACGATTCCCCTCCCGTTTGTTAGATGAAGATCGGGCATGGCTCTTGAGCGGAGGGGATAGATGCTGATTACCGGGGGAGATAAGATGGAAAGGAATTTCTCTTATGGGATTGCTGCTTGCATTCGCAGTGAAGGCGCAAACGGTATTGTTGCAAAGGTTTCGCCTTGACGGCGACCTGCTTTTTGCGGGGCGGCAAAAAGGAGGCAAAAAACGCCTTCTGGGCTGTGATCCTGATACTGGACCCAAGAGCCTGTACGCGGCTCTGCTGCCCGACAGATTTGTCTGTTGAAACAGACTGCGGAGAGGCACCGCCCACCCAACACAGCTCTCTCGTCAAAAACGATTCCCCTCCCGTTTGTTAGATGAAGATCGGGCTTGGCTCTTGATCGGAGGGGATAGATGCTGATTACCGGGGAGATAAGATGGAAAGGAATTTCTCTTATGGGATTGCTGCGTGCATTCGCAGTGAGGGGGCAAACGGTATTGTTGCAAAGGTTTCGCCTTGACGGCGACCTGCTTTTTGCGGGGCGGCAAAAAGGAGGCAAAAAACGCCTTTTGGGCTGTGATCCTGATACTGGACCCAAGAGCCTGTACGCGGCTCTGCTGCCCGACAGATTTGTCTGTTGAAACAGACTGCGGTCGGGCCACGCTACACCGCGCGGGACAGGCTCTAAGGTCCGGTATCAATTGTCCGTCGTTGTAAGATGCTGTTCGGTGTAGGTGAAAGGTTTTGATTTTTGGTCCTTCGATAACCATAAAGGGCTTTGGGGTGCATCGCCCCCCAACACCGCTCTTCCTTCGAAGACGAGCTCTTTCTCCCTCACAGACGAAGACCGGACTCAGCCCTTGATCGGAAGGCTTAGAAGCTGACAGCGCGCAGTGGCAGCGTCTTGTTCGGAATTGCACTGGAGCGAAGCGGAAGAACGCGATTCCGAAAGCTGCGCGCGGTGATCAGATTCTTGCCGCCGATCATAAGGCGGCCAAGATAGTAAGGGGCTTTTTTTCGGCCGTTTTTTTGCCCCAACAAAAAAACGGCCCCCGCCGGGAGGGCATGGAGAACGTTGGGTGCTCCAGCACCCAACAACGGCTCTCGCCGAAGGCGCCATCTATCAATAAAAAAGGCCGCTCCCAAAGCGGCCCTTCCCTACCTCTTCTCTCCACCCAGAATATCAACCTCCCCCCTCGAAGCTCACCCTTCAAAGTGGCATTTTTTTCACCACCACCGACAAACCATTGACGACTAACGGTTTTCAAAGCTTTTCGGCATGGGAAAAAATAGCCATTCTAGACTTTTTTTAGATAGTTATACTCTTAATATAACTTAATAAAATTAATTTGGCATGCATACTGCTTAACAATGCCAAATGGATTTGATAATCGAACAAGGAGGGTTCTGATGTCTTTAGTCATTAACCACAACCTCATGGCGATGAACGCCCAGAGAAACCTGTCCGACCACTATGGTCGTCTGGGTGTCTCCACCAGGCGTTTGTCATCCGGTCTTCGCGTCGGCACGGCTGCCGATGACGCTGCCGGACTGGCGATTCGCGAGCTCATGCGCTCGGAAATCAGCTCACTGCACCAGGGCATTCGTAATGCTTCTGATGCCATTTCGCTGATCCAGACCGCTGACGGCGCACTGCAGGTCATCGACGAAAAGCTCATTCGCATGAAAGAGCTGGCCATGCAGGCATCCACGGGTACCTACAACTCTGATCAGCGTCTGATCATCGACTCCGAGTATCAGGCAATGTCCTCGGAAATTACCCGTATCGCCAACGCAACAGATTTTAACGGAATTTATCTCCTGAACGGCAACCTGTCCGGCGACCCTGCCATCGATCACGACGGCACAGGTTTGCAGTCCACCGGCCCCCTGAAGATTCACTTCGGCACCGGCAATGACTGCGCAGAAGACTATTACTATGTTGCCATTCAGGGTTCCACCGCTTCCGCATTCGGTTTGGGTCAGGCTGCGGCACTCGACACCAATAAGACAACCTGGGAAGCGCAGAACGCCGGCAAGGCCATTTCCACACAAGGTCTGGCGCAGGCAGCCATGGAAGCGATCAACAACGCGATCATTTCCAAGGACAAGATCCGCGCAAACCTCGGTTCTATGCAGAACCGTCTGGAAAACACCATCACCAACCTGGGTATCCAGGCCGAGAACCTGCAGGCAGCTGAATCCCGCATTTCCGACGTCGACGTGGCGCAGGAAATGACAGAATTCGTCCGCAACCAGATTCTCACCCAGTCAGCAGTTGCCATGCTCGCACAGGCCAACTCTCTGCCGAGAATGGCCATGCAGCTCATCGGCGGCTAACCGACACCGACACACGGCTGAAGACGATCGGAAACCAGCCCCGTGGCAAGGATGCCATGGGGCTCGGTCTCCGGTCGTTTCCGTTTTTTCAACCGGCAGGCGCAGGATACCCCGCACCTTTCGCAGATATTCAAGTCTGTGGGATTATTCTTCGGAAAGGAATTCCAATGCGAACCGAGCCGATTCCTGTTCAGCCCGCTTGACGCTGGTTCCTATTCCACGGAAGACCTCACCTTCAGGCAGGGTCACGTCAATCATGAACAACTTTTCGTGTTCCGGACCACTGGTCCCAGCCAGCGCATAAATGGGACGCTCACGAAACCGTTCCTGCGCCACTTCCTGCAATTTACTTTTGTAGTCCTTGGTCTCAGGCAACATAGCCTCTTCCGGCCACTGATCTTCAAATATATTCAGGATGGTTTTTTTCGCCACTCCAAACCCGCCGTCCATAAACACGGCTCCTAGCACGGCCTCAAGAGCGTCTGCCAATAAGGCATCCCGATCCCGACCGCCCTGCAGTTCTTCTCCGCGTCCCAATCTGATATATTTATCCAGTTTGAGATCACGGGCTATAGCTGCAAGGCTCTGTTCTTTCACCAATTGGGAACGAATTCTGGTCAGCTGCCCTTCGGCAGCATACGGATATCGCTTGAAACCCTCTTCGGAAATGCAGAGTTCAAGAACTGCATCCCCCAGGAATTCCAGACGTTCATTGTCCTGATTGACCTCTTGTTCATTGGCAAAGGAGGAGTGCGTAAGTGCTATCTCCAGAAACTTGACTTGACCAAACCTATGGTGGATACAATCCTGTAGTTCATCGGTATCCATTCAACCCCCTGTATGTATGCAACCAGACGCACATCTTCGATCTCTATTCAACCCGGACTCCATCGCCATCATTGGCGTATCGAGGAGCTCGCATAAGCTCGGCAATGTCATTTTGTCCAATTTGATTGCCGCAGGGTACAAGGGGACAATCTTCCCCGTCAATCCCGCAGGGGGAGAAATTCTCGGCATACCGACTTTTTCCGACATTTCCGCGCTGCCCAAACCTCCGGACCTCGGCATTATTGTCCTGCCACGAGAAAAAGTCCTGAACGCCATGCAGGAACTGGCCGAGGCAAATGTCAGTGCCATCTGCGTCATCACTGCCGGTTTTCGCGAAACAGGCAGAGACGGATTCGAAATCGAGATGAAAATGGCAGAACTTGCCCGGCGCAAAGGGATCACTCTGCTCGGACCCAACACGCTTGGACTCATCAATACGGCTACCGGCCTGAATGCCACCATAGCCCAGGCCAAACCGACCAAAGGGTCCATAGCCTTCTTTTCGCAGAGCGGGGCGCTCTGCTCAGCCATTCTTGATTGGGCCGACGGCGAGAATATCGGTTTTTCCAAATTCATTTCGCTCGGCAACAAGGCCGGCATATCCGAAGCAGATGTTCTGGAATCCTTAGGGGAAGACCCGGATACCAAGGTCATCATCGGTTATCTGGAATCCGTTGATGACGGTCAGAATTTTTTGACAAAAGCCCGGGCTGTGACCAACAAGAAGCCGATCATCATAATCAAAGCAGGCACCACGCAGGCAGGCGCACGGGCAACATCCAGCCATACAGGCTCCATTGCCGGGTCCGTAATCGCTTCTACCGCCGCCTTCAAACAGGCGGGGATCATCCCGGTGAAAAGCCTTGAATCCCTGTTCGACCTCGCACGAGCCTTTGCCGAGCAACCGTTACCCAAAGGTCCAAACCTGACCGTGGTCACCAATTCCGGTGGTCCTGGTATTCTGGCAGCCGATGCATGTGAAGCCGCCAATCTGAATCTAGCCCGTCCGTCGACAGCCACTCTGGAAAAACTGACCGAGGTTCTGCCCCCGTTTGCCGCCATCTACAACCCTATCGACATTATCGGTGATGCCAAGGCAGAACGTTATCGCGCCACGCTGGAGGCTGTTGCTCAGGATACAATGACCAACGCCATACTGGTTCTGTTGACACCCACTGCCTCAGCCGAGATCGAGGCGACGGCTCAAGTGATAATTGATGTGGCACAGACATGTGACAAACCGATTTTCGCAAGCTTCATGGGCGACGAACGCATAGGACCAGGCCGTGACATGTTGCTGCAGGCAGGCATCCCCTGCTACGGCTACCCGGAGCCTGCCGTGCGCGCCATTTCTGCCATGCATGCTCATTATCAATGGAAAACCCGTCCCTATCCGGTAGAAGTCTGTTTCCGACGCGATAAAGGCCGTGCCGAGCGGACCATCCAATCGTTGATGGCGCAGGGTATTTCCGAGCTACCGTTTTCCGAAGCCATGGACATCGCAATGGCCTACGAACTGCCCGTTCCCGAGACCCGTCTGGTCCGTACCAGTGACCAGGCTGTCCGTGCGGCAAAAAAACTGGGTTATCCTGTTGCATTGAAACTGGTTTCTCCGCATATTCCCAGCCGCAGTGACGTCAACGGCGTAGCATTGGACCTGGCGACACCACGCGAAGTGCGCGACGCATGGCTCGACATCACGTCTCGCGCCCAGCGCAAACGCCCCGGTGCTTATATCGCAGGGTGTCTGGTCCAGACCATGGGCCCGACCAAGGCCCGCGAGGTCGTCATCCGATTCACGCAGGACCCGCAATTCGGACCGCTTGTCTCCTTCAGCCTGGCAGGACCGTCAGCCGAAGTGCTCGGAGACATAAGCTATAGACTGGCCCCATTGACCTTGCAGGACGTTCAGGACATTGTTCGTGAAATTAAGTCGTTCCCCCTGCTTCGAGGCATTCGGGGTGAAGAACCAGTCAATCTGGCGGCTATAGAAGATATTTTACTGTCCATGTCGCAAATGGCGACGGACTTTCCAGAGATTCGGGAAGCTGAACTCAACCCGATTCTGGTGGATGCCGAAGGTGCGCTTGTCACCGACCTGCGCTTGACCATCGGCTAAATTTTTCGCAATGTGAAATAGATGAGCAGCAGGTGCTTGACCAGCCCAGCTCACGCCATAATTCAGGAGGTTTCCATGGCAGGTCTCTACATTGGATCGACAACGGGATACTCGGGCAAAAACATGATCGTTATGGGTCTTGGCCTGAGACTACAGAAAGAAGGCTTCAACGTCGGTTACATGAAACCAGTGGGAGCCATGCCCATGGAAATCGATGGCAAACTCGGCGACGAAGACGCGGCGTTCGTACAGGACGTGCTCGGTGTCACGGCTGACCCGGAGATGGTCACCCCCGTGGTGGTCACTCAGGACTTCAAGGTCAAAGCGTTCACCGGCAAGATGGACGGCCTCCTCGACAAGATCGTCGAAGGCTATGCCGCTGTGTCCGAAGGCAAGGACATTACCCTGGTGGCAGGTTCCGGCTCCATGTACTCCGGCAAATACTGCGACACCGATGCAATTTCCGTCATCAAGAAGCTCGGCATCAAAACCATCATCATTGATCGGTTCCAGAAAGAACTGAAGTATGATTACCTCATGGTTATGAAAGAAACGCTGGGCGATCTCATGGCAGGCGTCGTGCTTAACGATGTGCCGCCCAATTTCATGGACGAGATCGACCAACTGCTCGCACCATCACTGGAATCCAAAGGCGTCAAGGTTCTCGGCGTGATCCCCCGTGACCCGCTCATGGGAGCCATCAAGGTGGGCGATCTGGCAGACCGTCTCGGCGGCAAGATCATCTCTGCCCATAATAAAAGTGAACGCGTTGTAGAAACGTTCCTCATCGGCACCATGCAGGTGGAGAACTTCATGACGCATTTCCGCAAGAAGAAAAACTCCGCCATCATCGTGGGTGGAGACCGGTCGGATGTCCAGCTCGTGGCACTTGAAGGCGACTGCCCATGTCTTATCCTGACAGGCAACCTGTACCCCAACGACATCATCCTGACTCGCTCAGAGGTTCTGGAAACACCCATCATCATGGTTCGCGAAGACACCTTCACCGTGGCCAAGAAAATGGATGACATCCTTTCCCGCCACAAATTGCGCGATGCCATCAAGATCAAGCAGGGTGCGGAACTCGTCGCCAACAACATCGATTTCGAATTCCTGAAAAATGAACTCGGGCTGAAATAGCTTCAAACACTATCCACAAAAAAACAGCCTTCCACATTGGGAGGCTGTTTTTTATTTGACGGATTCCCCTACTCGAGGGGCAACCAATACTCCCTTGAACAACTCTACCGTTATCCTCTTCGCCCCACCCACACTCCTGCACCGATAACACCACAGGCCGCCAACTGCATAGGCGACATGGATTCCCCCAAAAGGAACCACCCAGACGCAAGCGCCACCGGGGACACCATGTTGATGGCTAGCGCGGCCCGCCCGGCAGGCATGAACGTCATGGCCATGTTGTAAAGACCGAATGCCCCCAAGGAAACGAAGAAGCCGAGGTACCCGACCGCATACCATGCTGAGAAGGGAATCTCTTCCAACGGCCCAACGCCGGACAGCACGGCTCCCGGCAAAAAGAAAAGAGCTCCGGCCACACACTGCATACCCGTAAGCCACCATGTGGAGTAGCGCGTCGACAACCGCTTCATAACCACCATATAGACGGCAGCGCAGACCATAGCTCCAATCTCAAGAACATTACCCAAAAGCGGATTCGGGGCAGTTGCATCGGGTGCACTGCCGAGGGAAAGCCAGATCACGCCAGCCATGGAAACCGCTATTCCAGTAATACCCCTCAAGGAGATTGACTCCTTGAGGATGATCCATGCTCCCATCATGACCAGCAGGGGAACCAGTGCCGAGATCATACCCGCCTGCGCAGAAGTGGTCAGGGCGATGGCATACCCTTCCAATAGAAAATACAGACAGGGCTGCATTAGACAGAGAAAAGACAATACCATCCAATCCCCTTTCCGGTAATCGGGTGCAGGGATGCGTTTAAAAAGGAACAAGACCATGCAGGCAGCAATAGTCATGCGTAGCCAAACAACCACCATGGGTGAAAAGCCAGCCAGAGCGGTTTTGGTCGCCATGAACGACGTTCCCCAAAGCAGGACAGCTCCGGCAAGACACAACGGCGCAAGCAGGCGCGGCTCCACATGACGAGGCAGGGCGTCCACAGCAACGCCATCATTCATCGGTTCTTTCATCAGAGGTCTCCTGAAATTATTTTCAGAAGCATCATGCAGGGAGGAGAAGAATGAATATTGTATGAAATTGCGGAATCGAATCAACCGATGATTCCCACTCCAGCCTGATATTGCTGGGGTGTCGCTCCGGTGTACTGCTTGAACACCCGGGAAAAATGACTTTGATCCACAAACCCTGCCTCAACGGCGACCAGGCTTATCGGTTGGTTCTCCGCCAGAAGTTTTTTACCCAAATCAACCCGAAGCTGATTCTGATACGCATGTGGGGACAACCCAACGGCTGCCTGAAAGATCCTGAGTAAGTGATAGCGGCTTATATGCGCTACATCTGACAACTCCCCCAGACTCACCTTTTCAGACAGGTTGGCCGCAAGATATTCTTTGACCCACAGGACCGCGCCATCGTGATTCACCGAAGTCGGTACCGCTCCAAACTCGGCATGTCGCGCACCACATCGGCGAGCCCTTCAACCAGGAGAGATTCTTTTTCGAGTCGTTCGCCACCGCAGCTGATCGCCTTATGCAAAGTAAGCCAATGGGCAACCAGTTCCGGGTCATCCACAACTGGCGACGGAAATGATGGAGGTCCCATCTCCCGACCAAAGACCTCGGCACCCACTGCTTCAAGCCACGATGAATCCAGATAAAACATACGGTAAATCATGCAGGAATCAGGGTCAGGGTTGCAGACGTGAACAACGTCTGGCTCAATCAGAACCATGTGTCCGGCTCCGGCAGTGAACGCCGTGCCCTCAAGAGAAAATGTCGTCTGTCCGCTCTCGATGATTCCTATGGAATAGGCCGCATGAGAGTGTTTGCGAAAGGCCTCTTCGTTGTAACTCGAATAGCGGACCTCTACACCCGGCAGATCAGGATCACGCCAGAACTGTACATCCGTGTTGTTTGGAGTCTTGCCCATGGTTCAATGGGTATAGGACACACCCTCAACACGTCAACACCAGTGCCTGTTCACACCACACTTTCCAGCACATAGTGTCATGGAGCAATCCAAGATCTACGGCGCTACTCTTTTTTGATCGGATATCGTTGTTTTGTCGCTGGCCTGACTCCCGGTGCAGGCTGCATTTTCATGGGCTTTCTCATCGGCGCAAGCTGCAATCCGGCCTGACTCAACGTCCAGTTGTCCACGTAGACATGACATTCCGCACCGGCAGCCATATCCTGAATCCAGAAGCCGGTCTCCATCACATCACGCAGCGTGTCGCTAAACGTCGCAGTATTGGCACTGCCGTACCCAGTGGTTATAGCCCAGCCGTTGGCCTGTGCCTGAGCATCTGTCCAACCCGAATCAAATTCAACTGAATAGGTCACATACCCTGAGGCCATTGGGTCAAAATTCTGGATCTGCTTACTCCACCACCAACACCCTTGTTTGCGCACAAAGATGTAGGCCTTTGGCAAAGTATTGTTCGGACGCAAAAACCAATGTTTCTTCTTGAGATCCATGGAAATTCGACGAAAACCTGCTGCCGCGAAATCCCCTGTAAATCCGTTATTGGCAAAACTCCCGCCCACGCCGCCAATTCCTCGGAACAACACGCAGGCTCCCGGATTGCCGCCGCTGCCCTCAAACCCTTTGGTCGTGTTCCACGTGCCATGTGATGAGGTACCCCAATTGTTGGTGTCAAAAGTCAGCACCCGAGTCTCTGCCATGGCCCCTGATGCCATCGAAACCGTCAAGAAACAGAGTATGAGAAAAAAACATGCTTTGGACATCGCACTCCTCCCTGCAAGAATTTTCCCGCTATAATTCTCTGTATCACGAATGAAGAAGTGTATACAATCACCACCATGAAACACAGCACGGACACCACAGATCTCACCACACGCCCGGTTTCAGCTGTTATTCGACAAGTCGCTGTCCCTGCCTCGGTGGGGTTCTTCTTCAACACCATGTTCAACGTGGTGGACACATGGTGGGCCGGACGAATCGACACTCAGGCCGTGGCGGCACTCGCCCTGTCACTGCCCGTGTATTTCATCATCACAGCCCTTGCCAGCGGCATAGGCACAGGCTCCACAGCCCTTTTGGGTTCTGCGCTCGGAGCCAAGGACCGCAAGCAGGCAGCTCTTATAGCCGTGCAAATGCTCAGTTTCGGCATATTTGTCTCCGCCTTTCTGGCGTGGTTCGGCCTGACATTTTCGCCATCCATCTTCGGGTGGCTCGGTGCCGAAGGTCATTACCTCGACACCTGTCTGGCTTATATGAACCCGATTTTTGCCTGCAACATCTCCACTGTGGCAATCTTTCTGTTCAACGCCATTCTCCAATCGCAAGGCGATACCAAAAGCTTTCGCAACGTCCTCATTTTCGGCGCGACACTGAATATCGCTCTCGATCCATGGTTTATCTATGGAGGTTTCGGCCTTCCCGCCATGGGACTTCAGGGCGTGGCATGGTCCACGGTCATCATCCAGGCTTTCGGCGCCGTGTATCTCGGATACAAGGCTCGCCAGACAGGATTGGTCGCAACCAATTCAGGCAAGAACCTGATTCCGCATCCTGCACTCTATGCCGAAATTGCCCGTCAGGGATTCCCGGCGTCACTCAACTCCATGACCATAGCCCTCGGGTTTTTCGTCATCTTCAAATTCGTGTCAGGCTTCGGCCCGGAAGCAGCGGCAGCATATGGCATTGCTACCCGTATCGACCAGATAGTTCTTCTGCCCACCATCGGCCTCAGTGTTGCCGCCCTCACGGTCACGGCCCAGAACTACGGTGCACACCGCATCGACCGTATCCGCGAGTCCGTCCGCAAGAATCTCAAATACGGAGCCATCCTGCTCCTGCCGCTTTCCATTCCCATCTTCCTCCTGGCTGAACCGCTCATGCGTTTCTTCACAGCTGACCCCGCAGTCATATCCATCGGCGCGGAGTATCTGCGCATCGACGCATTCACTCTGTACGGCTACGTGATCATCTTTGTCTCAACATCTACACTGCAAGGCATGAAACGCCCGCTTTTCGCCATCTGGATGGGGCTTAGCCGACAAGTGGCTGCGCCATTGGCGCTTTTCACCCTGTTTACATCTGTGCTCGGCTTCGGCACGATTTCACTCTGGCTTTCCATCCTCGGTATCGTCTGGGTGTCTGCCTGCATCGCTTTCTGGTACGCACACAAAGTCATCAGACAGGTCGAAGAAGCGCAGTAAGATTGTCCGCAGTCTCACCCTCGTATGAAGAGGACTGCCACAAACTTTCCACCTGCAAAGAATCACTGCCCTCCGAAGCTGACCTGCTTGACAATCGTTCTCGGTACGGCTATCTTCCCTGACTCAACAACGGGCCAGTAGCTCAGTTGGCAGAGCCACCGGCTCATAACCGGTCGGTCCCAGGTTCGAATCCTGGCTGGCCCACCAACGACCCTCCAAACGGGAGACGTGATTGAAGAAGTTTGATACTGGAAAACAGTTCAACGCATATATCTTGAAGTATCCCGCGAAGGCCGATGGCTGGGTTATTGAAGAGGAAATTAATGCTCCCGAGGGGGAAACCCTACGGGAGCATCTTCTTTACGATAGGTGGTCATAAGCATATGAAAATTATGGATATTTTGGCGACTTTTCGCATTTTGGCCCCGGAAGAGAATCAAAGTTCCTGGGACAATTGCGGTATTCAGATTGCCGGAGAAATAACGGAAACCGACAAGGTCGCCGTGGCTCTGGAACCAACACCGGCAACCCTTAAAAAATGT
This sequence comes from uncultured Pseudodesulfovibrio sp., assembly GCF_963675635.1. Taxonomy (NCBI): domain Bacteria; kingdom Pseudomonadati; phylum Thermodesulfobacteriota; class Desulfovibrionia; order Desulfovibrionales; family Desulfovibrionaceae; genus Pseudodesulfovibrio; species uncultured Pseudodesulfovibrio sp. The sequence goes on from NZ_OY776488.1 coordinate 2,219,424, forward strand.
CTGGAATGGGGTGCCGGTGCCGTCATCACGCATCACCCTCTTTACATGAAGCCCAAGTCGCCGGATGCAGAATCCATGTATATGGATGTCCTGCGCCGAGTCATTAAAAGCGGTGCATGGTTATACAGCGCCCACACCTCCTTGGACACCCGCCCTGGAGGTCCGGCTTTTTGGCTTGGTGATGATCTGGCTCTTGAAAACAGAAAAATTCTGGAAGTCGAGACCGGACACGCTCCTATCGAGGCCTCTTTCTACACGGAAGAACCAATCTCCCGCGAGGCTGCCGACATCTGGGCCAATCATGACGGCATTCATTCCGTGTCCCAGAACCGCACTGGTGAAGTCCGACTTGTCTGCGATGAATCGCACTGGGCTGATGTAGCTGACAAAATTGAATTTTCTATAGGCAAACGCCCCTTGTTTTATATCCGCGCCCTGACTGCGCCTCAGCGCGAAACAGGTTTCGGCGAAATTGGCAGACTGCCACAGCCTATGTCGTGGAATACGTTTATTACGACACTGGATGATCATGTTCAACGTGAAGCGCTCATGATCTCCGGGCCGCAACCTGAAACCGTCACCACCGTGGCTTATTGCGGCGGGTCGGGATCATCACTTATCGACAGGGCCTCACAAGCCGGAGCAGACGTGTTCATCACCGGCGACATGAAATACCATCCGGCAGTAGAAACCCCCATCTGCGTAGTGGATGCAGGACATTTTTCATTGGAAGAAGAAATGATGCGCCGCTTTGCCAAAGAACTTGCAAGCGAGCTGACTGACATAGACGTCAAGTTTTTTGAAGGCGAAGACCCGTTCCGTGTGCACATCAGAAAATAGCGAAACAAGCCGATTGAACCAGTTTGGCAGAATTTCTAATAGATAGAGAGGTTAACAATGTATCAGAAACAAATCGAACAGTTGATCGTTCTCCAGCAGGTTGACGATGAGATCCTCACCCTGAGGGATGAGATCGAACAGGCGCCCAAAGAGCTGTCCCACCTCGAAGGACAGATGAGCGAATTCGATGAGCGCCGCAACCAGATCGACGAAAAGACCGGCATACTCAAAGAACAGCAGAAAAAGCTGACCTTTGAAATCGATGAGGACGCCGGAAAAATCAAAAAGTCCAAGAACAAGCTGATGCTGGTCGGTAACACCAAGGAATATCACGCCATGATGCGTGAAATGGATTCTCTGGAAAAGCTGAACCGCATGCGCGATGACGAGCAGGAAGCCGTTCGTGAAGAACTTATCCGTCAGGACGAGGCCACCGAATCACTGACTGAAGAAATGAGCGGCGTCAAAGAGCAGTACGATGCGCTGAAGACCACGCTGGACGAACGCCTGGCCAAGGCACAGAAAAAGCTTGAATCCTTGGGTCGCAAACGCAAAAAATCCAGCAAAGCTGTTCCGCCGCCGATCCTCGGTCGCTATGAGTTCATCCGTGAACGCATGGAAAATCCGGTCATCGTGCCGGTGTCCAAGGGTGTGTGTGCAGGCTGCAACATCATGATTCCGCCGCAGTCCTTCAATGATCTGCAGAAGGGTCATCAGATATTGAGCTGCCCCAACTGTCAGCGCCTCATTTACTGGAAAGCGCACATTGAGCCTGAGTCCCAGGATTAAGAATACTACCGAGGTCTGATGACCTCGCTGAAATTGATATAAGTTTGGAGTCGGACAGGTCATCGCCGCGATCTTTGATCGGGGAGGAAAGTCCGGGCTTCTCAGGGCAGGACGCTGGGTAACTCCCAGGGGGAGCGATCCCCGCCACGTGCAACAGAAAGTATACCGCCTCCGGTTTATCCGGCGGTAAGGGTGAAACGGTAGGGTAAGAGCCTACCGGCTGTCGTGGTGACACGGCAGGCCAGGTGAACTCCGTCCGAAGCAAGACCAAATAGGACAGCGCTGTAGATCGGCCCGATCGAGCTGTCGGGTAGGTTGCTTGAACCGGCTGGTAACAGTCGGTCTAGATGAATGATGACCACCCCGAAAGGGGCTACAAAACCCGGCTTATGTCCGGCTCCAACTTGATATACCGTGCAGGGAAAGGCGCAAACCTCTCCCTGCGCGACCACTTTTCATTCAACGGCACAGGGTTTCGCATGACGCGTCCATTGAACGACATCTGGGGCATAATCCTTGCCGCAGGCTCCGGCACACGGTTGGCTGAAGCCACCAACGGCGAGCGCAAGCAGTACCTTGAGTACAGGTCTGCACCACTCTTCTGGCATTGCGCCCGGACATTTTCACGCGTGGCCCGCATCAAAGGGCTGGTATTCGTCTTCCCGCCGGAAGATGCACCATCCATGGAAAAGAAGCTCCGCCAATATTTCAAATCAGAAGATCTTGGCCTGCAATGGAAAGTGGTTTCCGGCGGCACACGCCGTCAGGATTCAGTCAGAAACGGCCTGACAGGACTGCCCAGTAAATGCGATGGCGTTCTGGTCCATGATTCGGCTCGCCCATTTACTTCTCCCCGTATCATTACCGAGCTCATTGAAGCTCTGGATAACGGGTCGCGCGGCGTCATCCCTGCAATACAGATGACGGACACGGTCAAACGCGTCGCTGACGAAATGGTTACAGAGACACTGAACAGGGCCGAACTGGTTTCAGTCCAGACGCCACAGGCGTTTGAGACATCCCTACTCAAGGAAGCCCATGATCGGGCCGATACCGAGGGATGGGAAGTCACAGACGACGCCAGCATGGTGGAACGTCTGACCGAAGTAGCCGTGATTCGCGGCGAGACTCGCAACATCAAGATTACTGTCCCCGAAGACCTGAAACGTCTGGAAGAGGCAAAAACCATGGTCCCGTGTGTGGGATGGGGCTACGATGTTCATCGCTTCGGCGGCGACAATGATCGTCCTTTTGTACTTGGTGGTGTCCCCATCGCGGGTGGCCCGACCATCATCGCACACTCGGATGGCGACGTACTTCTTCACGCCCTGACCGATGCCATTCTTGGGACATTCGGAGGCGGTGACATAGGCCGACATTTCCCGGACACCGACCCAAAATTCAAGGGAGCAGACAGCTCTGTTCTCCTGCGAGAAGTCCTGACCATGGCAGAAGAGGCTGGAACCCGCATCGTCCACGCCGATCTGACCGTTATTACCCAGACGCCGAGACTCTCGCCACATGCCAATCAAATTGCAAAGAACATCTGCCGCCTTCTTGGACTGGATGCACATCAGGTCAATTTCAAAGCCACCACTGAAGAGAAACTCGGTTTTACCGGCGCCAAAAAAGGCATCAAGGCCGTGGCCTCCGTTACAGGTCTGCGAGAGCTGTAGACAATGAATAAAATTGCTAAATTTCTCATATCTTTCGGCGTATTCGTCGTCATATGCGCGGTGGCTCTCAACTGGTTTGTCCACTCCGAGGTCCGCAAGGAACTGGATAGGACCGTGGCGGGCACACCGGGCCTGAGTCTGACGTACGCAGATTTATCCGTGAGCATCTATGAGCACACGGTCACTCTCAACGACGTCACCGCAACCCTCCCTTCAGGACAACATGTCACTGCGGACAACCTGCGCATCACCGATTTTGACCAGCGCAATCCCATCCCGCACCACGCACACGTCACAGCGACCCGGTTATCTTGTGCGGTCACGCCGGAAAACTTCGGGAGTTGGTCCGAAATACTGCAAAAATCAGGTGTCGACTCCATCGTCGGCAACGTTGAACTGAACTATTCCTATGATACGACCAATGGCATTCTGACCCTAAAGACTCTTTCCATGGACGACCCCAAACTGGGACATGCAGAGCTGGCCTGCGCCGTGGACCGTATCGACCTGAACGACATGCGCATGGAACAATTGTTAGGGCTGCGTCTGGACAACGCCACATTCAGGTTTACTGACCGAACACTCATCAAGACTGTGGTTCGCAACTGGTCTGAGGTCATGAACACGTCTGAAACCCTGACCGTAGCATCCATCCAACGAGAACTGGCTGGGCTGGCCGAACACGCGGCCAGCAAGGAAAACACCGTCGCCGAAGACGCCATGCTCGGTCTGAGACGTTTCATGGGTGACCCGGCCTCCATAGCAGTATCCCTCACACCAACCGAACCGGTTCCGGTACTCTATTTTTTCATGGGGCGCGACATTTTTGAAACCATGCAGCTTCTGAACATGGAAATCGTCACAACTTCCAGCGATGGAATTTAATTAAATACCAATTATTTCAAATGAATAAAAATGGAGTAATTCAATGAGACTTTACAACACGCTCAAAAGACAGAAAGAAGAATTCACCCCCGCGAACGGCAACGACGTCAACATGTACGTCTGCGGCATCACGGCGTATGATCTCTGTCATATCGGTCACGCCCGCTCCAGCGTGGTCTTCGACGTCTTGTACAGATACCTCCAACGCAAGGGGTACAACGTCAACTTCATCCGCAACTTCACGGACATTGATGACAAGATCATCAAACGCGCCAACGAAGTCGGCAAAGAGGCGGGCGAAATTGCCGAGAAATTTATCGGCGAGTTCTATGTGGATATGGACAAACTGTCGGTACTCCGTCCTACTGTTGAACCCAAATGTACTGAGCATATCCCCGAGATGATCGCCCTGACAGAGCGTCTCATCAACAAAGGACATGCGTACCCCACGCCCTCTGGAGACGTCTATTTCAAGGTCCGTTCCTTCGAAGGATATGGCAAACTGTCCGGCCGCAACATTGACGAACTCGATTCCGGCGCCCGTATTGATCCTGGCGAAGAGAAGCAGGACCCGCTTGATTTCGCGTTGTGGAAGGGAGCAAAACCCGGTGAACCGTCCTGGGAATCCCCGTGGGGTAAAGGCCGCCCCGGCTGGCACCTTGAATGCTCTGCCATGTCCGAAAAATATTCGCCCATGCCACTCGACATTCATGGCGGAGGACAGGATTTGTCTTTTCCGCACCATGAGAATGAAGTGGCCCAGTCCGAGGCCGACACGGGCAAGCCTTTCGCCAACTACTGGGTGCATAACGGCTTTGTGCAGATCAACTCGGAAAAGATGTCCAAGTCACTTGGCAACTTCTTCACCATTCGCGACATTCTCGACAAATTCCTGGCCGAGACTCTGCGCTACTTCCTGTTGACCATGCACTATCGCAGCCCTCTCGACTTCTCTTTCGACGCCCTTGAAGAGGCAGAGAAGGGTATCAAGCGTATTTACTCCGCTCTTGCCCAGATTGACGTGGAACTGTCCAAGTCCAAGTGGAAAAAATCTCCATTCCCTGAAGAATTGACCACTGAACTCGACGGGATTGAAAAGCATTTTGACGAGGCCATGGAAGACGATTTGAACACCGCAGGTGCCCTCGGCCATATCTTCTCTGCCATCCGACTGGCCGGACGTGTTGCAGAGGACAAGAACCTGCGCAAATCCGAAGGCGGACGTGACCTGTTCACACGCATCAGGAAAGACGTGGCTTCATGGGGCGAGGTGCTCGGCATCTTCGAACGTGAACCGGTGGAGTTCCTGACGGAATTGCGCGACAATCGTGCCGCCCGAGCCGGTATCGACCCACTCAAGGTTCAGGGTCTTCTGGATGCTCGCCAGCAGGCGCGTAAGGATAAGGATTTTGAAAAATCCGACGCTATTCGCGACGAGCTTGCCGAGATGAAGGTCGAGGTCAAGGATACCCCGCAAGGTGCCACCTGGGACGTACAATAAGAATCCCAAAATACCGCCTTCAATGACGGTGTCTGCAAATAACACAAAAAGCTCCGGCAGTATGACGACTGCCGGAGCTTTTGTGTTCCTCGCCAAAGAGCTCTTACGTGACACCATCAAAGCTCGAAAACACTCTGCCAGCGCCAATTATCTGAGCATCAAAAGAATGTCACAGTGAGTGCAAAAATTCCATACAATGCTTTTCGTATAGGTTCCGTGTACACAAAAGAATTCTCTGCAACATGAATCGAGAGAATACCATCCTCTTGCTTTCAGCTGCAGATTATTTCGACTAGTCATTTCCCATCAGTTTTCCACTCAAATGAGAGAGCACATTCCGAGCCACGGAGTATTTTTTTTACCAGGGTTTAGAGGCTGCCTCGAAATTTCCATCATGAATCCTATACAAAGTATGCACAGTTTTCGTACAGTGCCTTCACTTTATCAAGGAGCCACCATGAAAAACGATGTATTACGCACAATGTGGGATGGCAGAGCAGAGCAGCATGCAGCCAGAAAGCAGGATCAATCAAACAATCCAACAAGCCAGCTCTACAACGATAGCTGGTGGCGACATATAGAGCCACTTCTCCCGAAGTTCCCCAATGGAGAGATTCTGGAAGCGGGATGCGGTACAGGGCGGTGGGCCGAACATCTGGTGCCCATGGGATTTTCTCTTACATGTTCGGACCTGTCTCCCGGCATGCTCACCAAGGCCCGTGAAGACGCAGAGCTTAAAGGATACGCTGATCGCATCACTTTCAAGGAACTGGATATCTGCGACCTGTACCCCTTTAAAGACAAACAGTTCGACATGGTCATATCAACTGGTGAACCTGTTTCCCTCTGTTCCGACCCGCAGAAAGCAATCAGTGAATACTGCCGGGTGGTTCGCCCTGGAGGTTATGTCCTGTGTGATGCCGGGAACAAGTATCGCCATGCTTTCGACATGTTCCGCGACAACCCCTCCCCTGAGTTCATGCACACTCTTGAAACCGGGGAATTCACCACCGTAGGAAAGATGCAACTGCACCTTTTCGGGCCTTCAGAGTTTGCGAATGTCTTTGAAAAACTCGGTATGAAGATATGTACTCTGGCCGGAATCACCCCCATGTTCTCCTTCCCACCCCAACAGACTCTCAACAAGGCCTTGGAAAATCCAGAGATGAAAAAAGCGTTGGAAAAGTTGGAACGCGACTACGCCGAACGTCCGGAAGTCATAGCACTGAGCAGCAGGCTCATTGTCATTGCCCACAAACCTCTCTGATCTCTGATTCCGGCACACTGACACATCATTCGAAAAAAATCCCCCGGCAGTAACGGTGCTACCGGGGTCTTTCCAAATTGTAGAATGAACTTCGCCGCAGACGTCTTCTAACAGACTTTCAACGACCAGAAATACCGCTCAACACCAGCTGCGGGATAACTCGCTACATCGCCGAGCACCCACCCTTCCGGGAGTTCGGACTCATCAGGTGGTGGGTCGTTGGACAGAATAACTGCGATACCTGCCCGATCTTCGTCTTTGCGCAACATAGGTTGGATAAAATCAAGCAGTTTGGGCCAGGGCATGAACGCGCGGCTCAGAATAAGATCGGCAGTTGCCTCGGCTCCGCGCTTTTCCAGTCGTTCCAGAGCCTCTTCGGCCCTACCGCGAAACACGTTTGTTCCCGGCAGTTTGAGCTTACTGAGCACAGAACCCATGAATAAAGCCCGTTTCTCGCGCAACTCGACAAGCCAGTAATCCCCCTCCTGCCACAGCGTGCGCAGGGGAATTCCCGGCAATCCGGCTCCAGCCCCGAAATCAAGACACAAAGGCTTGTCGCCAAGAGCCAGTCCATTCATGAAGTCTGCCAGGAACAGGGAGTCTACCACAAGTGTATTGAAAACAGAGCGCCAATCGGACTTGCCGACCAGATTCATCTTCTTGTTCCACTTGATAAGCTGACCAAGATACACAGCCAACAACTCGGCCTGATCCGCATTAACAGGACGCCCCAGCCGCTCGGCAGCAACCAACACATCCTTATACGAGGGAGATACGTTCGCCATGACTCTCACACTTATCCCTACTGATTAATGATCTAAGACCATGCGGCGCAGCACTCTTCTGCCCTGCTCAACGATTTAAAGCGTTCGAGAAAGGGCCAGGATGCATTTTCTCGGGCCCGTTTCACCGGGGGCTCAGCACCACTCTATTGTGGACGACACAGTGCCAGAAAAATGCGCAGATGGCTCGCGACTAAAGCCGACCCTATTCGTCCTCGACCGGGCGAGTATACCCGCAACCTTTTTTTGGACAGGCAACATGCTCGCCCTTGTCCTTGGTGGTCTTGCGGGTCAAAATCGGATGCTCACACTTGGGGCACGGCTTATTAATGGGCCAGTTCCACACCGCGTAATCGCACTTGGGATACGAGGAACAGGAATAGAAGAGCTTGCCCCGACGCGAGGATTTCTCCACCAGTTCCCCCTCGCACCCTTCCTTGGGGCAGGGAACGCCGGTAGAAAATGGTGCCGCATAGGTGCAGTCCGGGTAATTGGAACAGGCGATAAACCGAGAGCCGGTACGCGCCTTCTTGAGCAGCAATTCTCCACCGCAGTCAGGACAGGTGCCGACGACTTCGGGCTTTTCAGATTCAACAACCTGAATTTTACCGTTCTCGTCACGCTTGAAATTGACGATGGACTTGCAGTCCGGGTAGCCGGTGCAGCCCAGGAACTCACCCCGACGGGACTGCTTGATAGCCATGGGGCGACCGCACTTTTCGCACAGCACGCCGGTTTCCTCGGGCTTTTCGCGCTCGACCACCTGAATGGTTCCCTGCTCGTCGCGAGTAAAGTTCTTGATAGTGCGACAGCCGGGGAAGCCGGTACAACCCAAAAATTCTCCGGTTTTACCGAACTTGATAGCCATAGGCTTGCCGCAGTTCTCGCATGTGACATCCGTAACCTGCTGGCTCCGAGCCATCTCCGTACGAGCCTTGTCCAGGGTCGGATAGAAATCATCACCGAAATGCTTCAGCAGGTCTTTCCAATCTTTCTTGCCATCGGCCACGTCATCAAGCATCCCCTCCATCTGAGCCGTAAAGCCCACATCCATGAGTGCCTGAAAATGTTCGCTGAGCTGATCAGATACGGTGAAGCCCAGTTCTGTGGGCACGAACCGCTTTTCTTCCTGACGGGCGTACTCGCGATCGAGCAATGTGGAAATAATAGCCGCATAGGTAGAAGGACGGCCGATTCCGAGTTCTTCCAGCGTCTTGACCAGCGACGCTTCAGAAAAACGCGGCGGTGGTTGAGTGAACTTCTGTTCCTTTTTCAACTCATTGAGTGCGAGCACGTCGCCTTCATGGAGCTTGGGCAATTCGGTGTCGTCATCGCTGCTCGCCTTGTCCATGGCCGCCAGAAAACCGGCAAAGAGCAAACGTTCGCCCTTGGCGCGCCAGATGGTTTCCGGAGCGGACACAAGGACTGTGGTGTCCCAGAAAGATGCGGCAGTCATCTGCGAAGCCACGAATCGCTGCCAGATAAGCCGATACAGCTTGTGCTGCTCGGAAGGCAGGTATGACTTCACGTCGTCAGGCGTGATGGTCACGTCGACAGGGCGTATGGCTTCATGCGCGTCCTGCGCGCTTCCCTTGGTCTTGAAATTCCGGGTCTTGGACGGATAATAATCCGCACCGAACTTGTCGAGGATCAGTTGCTTGGCTGCATCCTGCGCATCCTTGGCGATACGGACGGAGTCAGTACGCATATAGGTAATGAGCGCCGTGGTGCCTCGCTTCCCAAGCTCCACACCTTCATACAGACGCTGGGCAACGGACATGGTCCGCTTGGCAGAATATCCCATCCGCCGGTTGGCGTCCTGCTGAAGCGTAGAAGTAATATACGGCGGCAGAGGATTGCGCTTGCGCTGCTTCTCCTGCACGGAATCGACTTTGAATTCGCCGTTCTCCAATGCTGTCTGCAACTTTTCAGCTTCGCCCTGATTGCTTACGTGATTGACACCGGGCTTGACGGCTTTACCGGACAGCTTATGCAGATCCAGCCAGAACGGCGGCGGGTTTTCCCCTTCGAGCAGTACTTTGAACGGCCAGTATTCGTCGGCCCGGAAGGCTCGGCGTTCCTTTTCGCGCTCCACCAGAATCTTGAGCGCCACGGACTGGACACGTCCTGCGGAGATACCGCGTTTCACGTTCTTCCACAGAATTGGAGAAATTTTATAGCCCACCAGCCGATCCAGAATCCGTCTGGCCTGCTGGGAGTCGAACAAATCCTCATTGAGTTCCTGAGCGTTTTCAAGGGCTTCCTTGACAGCGCGGGCGGTAATCTCGTTGAACTGGATACGACGTATCTTGTCGTTGACCGGCTTCAACAGTTCGGCAACGTGCCAGGCAATGGCCTCACCTTCGCGGTCGGGGTCAGGCGCCAGGAAGATCGTATCGGCCTTCTTTGCTGCGGCCTGGAGACGCTTGACCACGTCCTCCTTGCCCTGGATGACCTCATAGTGTGGCGTGAAATCGTGTTCCTCATCCACACCAAGATCACGAGTCGGCAAATCGCGCACATGACCTACAGAGGCATCAACAATATAATTTTTGCCCAGGAATTTTGAAATGGTCTTCACCTTGGCAGGGGACTCAACAATAATAAGATCTTTCGGCATATTCGGCTCTCATATCAGGCTCTTCAAAAACTCACGATTGCATCATTTTTACAGCGAATCCACTGCCCGGCACTCGCGCATTCTTGAACAGACTGTTAGAAATTTTCCGGTTTTCCATCCGGCTATAACGGTCATCAGGCAATCCGAATCACGTTCCGGGTGGTCAGATTGCGGTGTATGCACGTTAATTGGGCATATCGTCAACCCTCTTTATTACAGATAATGGGTGATTACTCCTGTTTCTCGTCAGTCAAAGAACGATAACACCGACATTTTTCACATCATAGTCACACATCAGCCACACAAAAACAGCAAAACGGCTGTATCTTCGTGGCTTGTATAACGTCTTATTACTCCAGGAGAAAATATGTCCAATGACCATCTGAACCGTCGTGACTTTCTGAAACTCGGAGCCGTGGCAGGTGCCGCTCTTGCCGTCAGCACAGTGCCAGCACAAGCTTTTGCTGCCCCATCCCGCATATCTTTGAACGAATGTATTGAAATGACCCCGGTTGCCATGGCCGAGGTTTCGGCGCCGGTCTCCGCATCATGGAGGTCAATCAAACTCGCTGCCGCCGAAATACGCAATCCGACTATCCGCAATCGCGTGGAAGCAATTCTCGATAACCCCGCTCCCACTGTGACCAAAGGATTGGGGCGTTCCGACAAAAAATCCATTTACAAGGAACTGACCACCCAAGGATTCCTCTTGGATGTGAAGGAAAACGACTTCCTGCCACCAGTGAAGGATGGTTCCAAAGCCTCCCAGCCGTTTTACTCTGCTCCGGGCAGCGGTTACCAAAGTCATCACTCCTACCCCGGTGGCCTGGCAACGCATACCGATCTCAATGTCCGGGTTTCCATGGCTCTTTATGACGGCTACCGAGGCGTGTACGACTACCTGCTTGATCGCGATGTGGTTATTGCAGCCCAGATCCTTCATGACCTGCACAAGCCATGGGTCTTCCAATGGAATACAAATGGTGAATCCAGAACCGAACTCACAATCGGCGGCACTGGAGAACATCATACCCTGAGCATTGCCGAGTCCATTGTACGCGGCCTGCCTGCTGAGGTCTGCGTGGCTCAAGCGTGTGCGCACAACCACCCCCGTACGCCCAAAGACGAAGCTTCGGTAGTCGGCTGGATTCAGGCAGCCTCAATCCTCGCCGGTGTGGACCCGGTCAAACGGGGACTACTTGAGAATGGCGGAAAAACCCTCCCGCTTCCCCGTCGACAGGAAGGATTTGTCACCCATCTTGGCGACCATGACTGGGTGCTGACGGTACCGGCCGCACAGTGGATTATTCCGATCATGAAGAAAATTGCACTACGTGACTATGGAATCAGCGAAAGCGACCTCAAAAACAAACCCTTCAATCAATTCCGCAACTACGTCTTCTCCCAGGCAACTATCATGTCTCTGTACGAGACATACGCAGCACGGGGTGAAGCCGAACTCACCCGCACGGTGCACTCCATCGTCACCCCGGCATAATTTCGCCGCTTCTAGACATCATGAAGGGCCGGACACTCCGGCCCTTTTATCATGTTCCCGGCCTGACTCCCGCAAGAGACAAAAACCAAACTGCCTGCGATGTTTCCCCCCAGACAGTGGAAGCACTGATCATTTATAGACTAAATCCAGACATAATCTTCCGATAAAACTGCACTTTTCCACGGCAAAACAATTTCAACGAAATTTCGGGTAGTTACAGCAGGAAAAGCTGTGTTATACATATGCTTGCGGTTGAGGTGTGGAAAAAACATCATTAATTCATTAAACTAATTACCGATTGAGCCGATAGAGTAGCATGAAGCATAAGGCCCGGGATTTATAGATAAGTTATGAACACAAGAAAAACTGAATTGATTGAAAGAACAGCCAAAGTGAAAGAGGATCTGGCCGAAGCAGCAAAGGCTGCGGGTCGGAACCCGGAAGATGTTTCATTGGTGGCGGTATCCAAACTGCACCCGGCTTCGGATATTCGGGCGTTGGCTGAAAGCGGACAAGTGGACTTTGGTGAAAACTATGTTCAGGAAGCACTGAACAAGCAGGAAGTACTGACAGATCTTCATGTACATTGGCACTTTATTGGTGGGCTGCAATCCAACAAGGCTAAATTCGTAGCCGGAAATTTCGGACTGGTTCACAGCGTGGATTCTCGTAAACTGGCCCAGGCGTTGCATAAAAAGGCATTGAGCCTCAACGTGGTTCAAGACATACTTCTTCAGGTCAATATCGCCGGAGAAACTCAAAAGTCTGGAATCACAGTTGATTTACTGCCACAATTGGCTGAAGACGTCATGAAAATGGAAAACGTACGCCTTGTCGGATTGATGACAATGCCCCCGTTTTTCGATGAACCGGAACGAGCTCGACCTGTTTTTTCCCGTTTACGCGAGTTGCGGGAAGCGCTGGAAAGCCGTCTCGGTACGCAATTGCCGCATCTGTCCATGGGCATGACCGGGGATTTCATCCCGGCGGTACAGGAAGGTGCGACCTTGGTGCGGATAGGAACACGAATTTTCGGGGCACGGACTCCGAGAGTATAAGACACAAGGCAGAGGATACAGTATGGATCTCGGAACCATAATTGGCATTGTTCTCTCATTCGGACTGGTGCTGTCGGCCATCATGACAGGTTCCAGCCTGATCATCTTTGTTTCCGTACCGTCACTGCTCATCGTTGTGGGCGGCACTATCGGTGCCGGTCTGGTCAACTATCCCATGAACTATGTCATCGGCGTTGTCGGGGTTATCAAGAATACGTTCTTTTCCAGCCTGGACGCTCCTTCCGAAGTCATTGAACGATTCAAAGACTACGCCAACCGCGCACGCCGCGAAGGTATTCTGTCTCTGGAACCGCTCATCAAGGAAATTGACGACGACTACATGCGCAAAGGGTTGCAGCTCACCGTTGACGGCCTTGAACCGCAGACCATTCAGGAAATTCTCGAAACCGAAATTTCATACCTTGCTGAACGGCACGCCACCGGCGCGGACGTTGTGGCTGCACTCGGCACCCTGGCCCCGGCCATGGGCATGATCGGTACCGTTATCGGTCTGGTTCAGATGCTTCAGACCATGTCTGATCCGTCCTCCATCGGCCCGGCCATGGCCGTTGCATTGCTGACCACCCTCTACGGCGCGATCATAGCCAACCTCATCCTCAACCCCATGGCAGGCAAGCTCAAGGCCCGCAGCAAGGAAGAGATCCTGCTCCGGGAAATGATCATGGAAGGCATCCTGTCCATCTCCAAAGGCGAGAACCCGCGCATCATCGAGGAAAAATTGAACAGCTACCTGCCCCCCAAGGACAGGATTATTTCGGAATAGCCACAGGATGCCGCAAGGCCCGAGGACAGCGCCATGGCCAAAAAAGAAAAAAAACTCGTCTGCGAAGAGATTCCCCCGTGGATGGTCACGTTCGCCGATGTCATGACGCTGATGCTGACCTTCTTCATCCTGCTGGTCTCCATGTCCACCGTGGACCAGCGACGCAAACTCGTTGCCCTTGGCTCTATCATCGGCACCTTTGGCTTCAACCAGGCCAGTTACGAAGTCTTTTCCAAGAAAGACACCAAGAAAACCGTTGAACCCGGCCCCATGGACACTGGCGACCTTGAGCCGCTCAAGGAACTCAAATGGGAAAACGTTGATGACGACATCAATTTCAGCTCAAACCGTTTCGTCCAGATTCTGAGCATCAATGCCCGCCTGCTCTTCGGCCCGGACGGATTCACTTTGTCCCCGGAAGGCATCGCCACCATGGATAGTTTCCTGCCTTTACTGCAACAGGTGCGCTATCCGTTGCTTCTCGCCGGACACACTTCGGAACTCCGAGACGAACGGGGTCTCAACTACCAACCAGATGACGCTCACCAGAATCCCGATCTTTCATGGAGACTGTCCCTGAACCGTTCACTCGCCCTGTATCAATACCTGCTGGACAATGGAATCAGTGCCGATATGCTCCGAGTGGAGGCCTTTGGCAAATTCCGTCCGCACTATCCGCAGAACTCGGCTGAAAACCGCAGTCGCAACCGGCGCGTTGATATTGTTCTCGACAAACGCTCAAACCAGTTGGGAGAACAACTCATCCAGGCCGCACCCGTTGAAGAAAAGCGGACCGACATGCTAAAAATCGACGGTTTTGAATTCGATGTCTCCACCCCAAAGGAGCTGGAGTAGGTCATGGGCAAAAAGAAGAAAAAGGAAGTCTGCGCGCCTTTGGCCCTCTGGCTGATCACATTCTCGGACCTGATGACGCTCCTGCTCACGTTTTTCGTGCTTCTTCTGACGATGGCTTCCATGGACAACGCCATTCTTACCACAGTGACCCTAACAACCGCGGACCTCGGCCTTCTGGACAAGCGCGGCTCAGGTCGGGTGACCGCCAAGGAACGAATGGTCATCGACCTCATGGAAAAACCCTGGGAAGTCCTTGATAAGAAGGACCGCCTCAAGGACTTGCTGTTCCCGGACGACATCCTGCCCGAAGAAATCGAGAAATCGGACCTCGACAAGAATCTCGACGTCCTGGCAAAGCCGGACGGGGTCGCCCTGGTCTTCACAGATGGCATCCTGTTCTCTCCAGGCACCAGCGAACTGTCCGACAAAGGCCGGTTTCTCATATCCCGGCTCGTACCCATGATGACCCATACGGAAGCTCCCATTAACGTCGCCGGATATACCGATACGTCAGACAATACCGAGTCCCCGTTACAACTTTCAGGCGACCGGGCCTTGTCTGTACTCGCATATCTCGTGGAGCGGGGCGTCCCGAACAAACGTTTTTCGCTGTCAGCCTATGGCGGCAACTTTCCGGTGGTCAATGAACTCGGGTTCCCTACTGACTCACCCAAAAATCGACGAGTGGAGATACTGCTCAAGACAGCCCGCCCCATCGGCGGCTACCAGTAGTCTAAACTTTGTCTGGAACAATGCCTCATTTGGCGATATAGAGACGACATAACAAGAAAAGAAAGGTGGCCGATATGGCTGATGAAGAACTGACGCAGGGAGAGGAAAAGAAAAAAGGCGGAATGCTCAAGTGGATTATCATCCTAGTGGTGCTGATTGCTCTGGGTGTCGGCGGATATTTCGGATATACCATGTTCTTTGCCGCGCCTGACGAAAATGCCACCAGTGAAGAGACTGGCGACACGCAAACGCCTCTGGAGAACCTGGAAGGCCAGCTCGTCCCGCTGCCGACTTTCCTGGTAAACCTTGCAGACCCGCTGGGGCGTAGGTATCTCAAGCTCGGTATCGAAGTAGAAGTCCGAGACGCCGATGCTCAGACTGCTCTGGCGAAGTATGAAGCCAAGGTTAAAGACACCTTGCTTTTACTGCTTTCAAGCAAGACATACGATGGTCTCTCCACAATGAAAGCCAAAGTGGAACTCAAACAGGAAATAGCTGACAGACTCAACCAGATTCTCGGAAACGGCAGTGTGCTCAGAGTCTACATTACGGAAATGGTTATCCAGTAGCACGCTTTTTGCAATTCTCGTTTCGGACCGTCACCTTTTTTGACGGACCCTACTGGTGAACACTTTTTTCGCGAGGTAAGAGATATGGCTGAAGACCAAGATAAACTTGCACAGGAATGGGCAGACGCCCTGCTGGACGGCGACGGTGATACATCGTCCAATTCTGATGACCCGCTTGCCGGATTGGAGAACATCACCGACCCATCAGACGCAGGCAGTGCCGATGTCAGACAGGACGACGATGCCCTGGCTGACGAATGGGCAGCAGCTCTGGCCGAAACCGAGCAGGCAGAAGTCAAACACGAAAAAGAGCAGGCGTTCCTTTCGACCCAGACCCATGACTATGAACTCCCTGACATGGGGCCGGACGCCAAGGCCGGTAGTTCTTCGGGCAAGCGAGACCTGGACTTCATCCTGGACATCCCACTGGATGTTTCCGCCGAACTCGGCCGTACGAAACTGCTCATAAACGAGCTGCTTCAGTTGGGACAGGGATCCGTCGTCGAATTAAACAAACTGGCTGGTGAGCCCCTTGAAATCTATGTCAACGGCAAGCTGGTCGCACGCGGCGAGGCCGTTGTCATCAACGAAAAATTTGGCATCCGCCTGACGGATATCATCAGCCCCATCGAACGAGTGAAACAACTTGGCTAGCACGACCGTCACAGAAACAGTGGCAACCCCCATGCAACTTCCAGCAGTGGACTCCGGGACAACTATCCTGAGCACTGCGGGATACCTGTTTCTTCTGCTCGGCGTCATTTTTCTGGCATATTATCTGCTCAAACGATTCGGTGTTCCCGCTGCCTTCATGTCCGGGCAGAACGGACCGCGCCTGATCAGTAGGCTCATGCTCGGCAATCGTCATTCTGTAGCTGTTGTCCGGTATCGTGATAAGGATCTGCTGCTCGGAGTGACAGATAACGGCATCTCACTGCTCAGTGAAGATGAGGCGGACGAATCACACGATCCAGTCACCCCGACCAAGAGTTTTGCCTCATTCCTGAAAAGGAGCACAGACAATGAGGAGTAACAGGGGCCGGATAACGGCATTCATCCTGATCGCCCTTGCAGGCGTCCTCCTCCCGGCCCTGGCGTTCGGCCAGGCCCCGACCATTCCAAAACTCACCATGGAACTGGCCGCAGGGCAGGCAGATCCGCAGGAAATATCCACCCTGCTTGAGATCCTGTTCCTGCTCACCATCCTTTCCATGGCTCCGGCGATCATGCTGACCATGACGTCGTTCACCCGGATCATCATTGTCTTTCACTTCATTCGTCAGGCCATGGGTACGCAGCAAATGCCGCCCAACCAGGTTTTGGCAGGTCTGGCCATCTTCATGACATTGGTCATCATGATGCCCGTGGGTAAGGCTATCAACGACACCGCGCTCCAACCCTACATGAGTGAACAGATCAATTTCGAAGAAGCCCTGAACCGGGCGCAGGTTCCCATTCGCGAGTTCATGTTCAAGCACACCCGTGAAAAAGACCTGTCCATATTTTATTCGATCACCAAGGAAGACCGTCCCAAGACCAAAGAGGACGTGAACACCCTGATGTTGATCGCCGCCTACACCATTTCTGAACTCAAAACCGGATTTACCATAGGATTTCTCATCTACATCCCGTTCCTGATCCTGGACATGGTAGTCGCTTCCATTCTGCTCGCCATGGGTATGATGATGCTCCCGCCGGTTATGATATCGCTACCGTTCAAGATACTGCTGTTTATTCTTATCGACGGCTGGAACCTGCTCGTGGGGTCTCTGGTAAACACGTTCCAGTGACGGGACACAAAAGCCTTCCCAGGGAGTAGTGCGTCAAATGACTCCGGAATTCGTGGTCGGCTTTGCCCGACAGGCCATTGAGATGACCCTGATTATCTCCCTTCCCATGCTGGGCATCGGCATGATTGTCGGCATTTTCATCTCCATCATCCAGGCAGCAACACAGATTCAGGAGATGACCCTGACCATGGTCCCGAAAATTGTCGCTATTTTTCTGGCCCTGCTTATCGCCTTCCCATGGATCATGGATAAAATGATGTCCTATACGACGAATCTTTTTCTGAACCTGCCGAACTACATCAAATAAAATTCCGTTTTTCCGACGTTTTTCCATGCCGTGTTTTTCTTGCCCAGAAGTCGAGGAAAATCTGTTAGAACTTGCCAAAATATTCCCACCGAGGTACTGTGACAACCTAATATCAGAGACCTCTTACACGGTGAATAGATGATGAGACATCGGCATTTCCCATGGCTTCCGACCTTCGTTCTCCCGCTCTTGATACTGTGTGCTGCTTTCGTGCAGCCCGTCGCCGCATACCCTCTCTTCAGATCGATAGACATCCAGATCCCGCACGACCTGACTCTCAAGGCGTGGATTGATTCTTTCACGCCAGTACAGTCGCCCAAACCTGTTCTCATGTTGGAACCCATCGACGGGGCACTTGTTCCAGCTAATGCGGCTTCACCCATTATTCGCTGGAAGGACCCGGCAAACACTGTATGGCTCATCACGGTATCGGTAGACGGAAACCCGGTATGCCGCGGTATCATGGACGCCACAGACTGGATACCCAGTCAGCTCCTTTGGGAAAGGATACGCTCTTTGGCGGGCACCACACCTATCAGCGTAACGGTTTTTGGCGTCAGCGAATCCGGTTCACTGTCCACCAAAGGTCAGACGTCATTTTCGGTGTCAGATGACCCGGTCGGCACGCACATCGGATTCCTACGAAAACGGTTGCCATTCAGAAAAGCCAAGGACAATCCGCACGACAGCCAGATGGCTGTGGGCGATCTCACCTCCTCTGGCAAACCGCGAATCGTACTACAGGACCAACCCATCTGCTTCAACTGCCACGCCTATTCACCTGACGGAAAATCCTACGGAATGGACATGGATTACAAAGGAGACAAGGGCGGATACGCTCTAATGGACATCTCGAAAAAAGTCTCCATCACCGACAACGACGTCATTTCCTGGAATGATTACAAAGCGCCCGGCCCCTCAAAATACAGCATGGGACTGTTCACCACATTTTCACCAGATGGTCGCTATGCCGCCTCGACCGTTGGCGAATCATCAGCGTTCATCATGCTTGATGATCTGCACTTTTCACAGATGTTCTATCCAGCCACGGGTCAGATTGCATATTATGACCGCACCACTGGGAAAGTGCTGCCCCTGAAGGGGGCTGACACTCTTGAAGCAATCCAGACAAACCCTGCGTTCTCTGCTGACGGCAAGCGGGTGACGTTTGCCAGAGCCATGGTCAAACCAGATCTGATAGCCGACATCGAAACCGGCAAGCTTCGTAAGGAAGACCCCGGTCAATCCATTCTGGATGCCAATGAAAAATACCCCATGCAATTCGATCTGTACTCCGTGCCTTTCAACGATGGCTTGGGCGGGACAGCCGTCCCAGTTGACGGAGCTTCCGCCAATGGCATGAGCAACTTCTTTCCCAGATATTCCCCAGACGGAAAGTGGCTTGTCTTCACCCAATGCAAAACAGGTCTGGTACTCCAGCCCGACAGCCGACTGGTCATCATTCCCGCCGAGGGAGGAACTCCCCGCATACTCAAGGCCAATACCGACCTGATGAATTCCTGGCATAGCTGGTCTTCCAATTCCCGTTGGCTTGCTTTTTCATCAAAAGGCAATTCGCCCTTTACGGAAATCTACCTCACACACATTGATGAAAACGGAGAATCCAGCCCGCCCCTGCGGCTGTTTCGCTTCAGCCACACGGAACTGGCTGCCATGGTCCCGGAATTCATACCAAACAACAGCATTATACAAAGGACCATGGTCCTTGCCGACCCGGAAGGAGCGCAGGGTGAGTCCATGGCTACAGACGGCAGATAACTTTTAACTACTTGGGAGATAATCATGTTGAAAACGACACGAGGTATGCACGGGTTCGTGGCATCACTGCTCGCACTCACACTGCTCCTTGCCCCGGCCATGGCTTTGGCCTACGGCGGAGGAGGCGATATCGGAGGCCCTCCGAAGGATGTCAAAATCGACCCATGGAAGCCCAGTGAACTGGTGTCCATTTTCGGCAGTCTCAACCCGTCACAGCAGGATACCCTGATTACGGCCTTCACCGGGTCGACAATCAACAAGCGCGATCTGCTGACAATACGTCAGATATTTCTGGAACAGAATTCCGCCGCAGCCAACAACGAAGCAGCCATGCTGGACGCATGCGTCAAAACCCTTGAGGTTCTCGACAAGCTTGGTGAATACACTCAGGAAGGACTGTCCTTTGTCCCCGGCGTTGGCTGGGTGACCGCAGCGGCCCTCGGCGCAGCCCGTGGCGGCGCCAATGCCTACCGTGACGGCAAAACCCCCGGAGAGGTCGTTCAAGGCATCGTCATAGGCGGAGGCGCTTCCGGACTGGTCGGCAAATTTTCGCCCATGAACGCAGATGCGGCTTTTACCACTGCCCGCGCGGGTATCAATCTTGCCCGCAACGCCATCACCAAGAAAGTCCGTGAACGTGCCACAGTTGTCGCGACCAAGGCCATAGCCCGCTACGGTGCGAAAAAAGGTGTTGATTACGCAGCAGAAAAGGGCATCGGGAAAGCTATGGAACAGGCCGCCAGCATTCTGGGCGCGGAAAACCGCGCAGCGGTCCCGGACTTCTCGCCTGACCCGACGTTCGACCCCATGTCCTCTGCTCCGGCCAGCTCCATTGCTGGCGGAACCCCGCAGATTTAACGCTTGCACCGCGAGTCCAAAAACAAGGTAATAACTCTTATGCGCAAATATACCGTTCTCATACTTCTGGTATTGTTCAGCCTTGCCCTGACCGCCTGCAAAATGGAAGGTCTAGGTTCGACACCCCCACCACCTCCGCCTAAAAAGGTGCAGACGCCCGAGGTCATTCCCGTCAAACAGGAACAGGCTCCCGATGACATCAAACTGGTCACCTCAGCCTTGATCGAACGCCTCCGCGGCGGCAAGGTCGCGGTTGAAAATGTTACTTTCGATCCAGCAGGACGCCATGCCGTGGGCGAAAAGGCTTTTGACTACGAAGGATTCGATGTCCAGAATGTGGCTGTAACCGGCTACGAAACCACGGTTCTGAATCAGGGAGAAGTCCTGGTCACACTTGAAGGCGTGTTCCTGTTCAAGGACGTCATCAACCGACGTGCAGGTGTTTACTACGCTGCACAGTATGTGGTCACACAAAGAGCCGTGAACATTACCAAATCGGTGGTGCTCGGCATCCCCCCGGACTTCCCGAGAGTTGAAACATTCTTCGTGTCAGAGACAAAATTCAAGGCCGTAGCCTCGTCCCTGACCAGCTACATGGACTACTATCTGTTTGCCATCGAAAACGCTGAACCCATGACATACGGTGAAGACGGTTCCAAGACGGGTACCAAAACCAAATACTTCATCATGACCTTCTGCAAGGACCGATTGTTCCAGGAGTCCTCACTGGACATGAAGGTGACAAGCAGAGCATATGGCGCAGGCACCAAACTCGCCGAAGCTATCTCCATAAACGATTCCGGCTGGCGCATACTCATTGCAGGCGGCGAATTCGCACCAGGCTCTTCCAGGAACAAATTCTACGTGGGTGTCACCTACAAACAAGACCCAACGGGCTATCTCCCGGCTGTGGTGATCGGTGAATTCGCCAACGTCAAGGAAGACCGCAACGAAGCACCTCCCGCACCTGTTACCGCAACACCCGCCACGGCTCCGGCTCCTGTTGCAGCTCCAGCTCCTGTTGCAGCTCCAGCTCCTGTTGCAGCTCCAGCTCCTGTCGCGGCTCCGGCCCCGGTTGCAGCGCCAGCGCCCATGGCTGCCCCTGCAGCACCGGCCCCGACAATGCAGACAACACCAACCGACGGCCCATTGGGTGCTGGACAGGCTTTCCTGAACCCAGTCTTTCCTGAAGACGTCAAGGTCATGCAGGTTCGCCTCAAGGAACTCGGCTATTACAAGGGTTCGATCGACCAGAACTTTGGCCCGCTGACCAAACAGGCTTTGGACAACTTCGCCGTAAAATACGGCTTCCCCAAAGGGCAATGGAGCCTTGGGGTCCAGAAAGCTCTGTTTAAGGGAACCGGATTATAGACACAGCGCCCTGTATCGACCAACAATCGGTACAGGGCTTTTTTCAACAGGAGTTGTGAATGAAGACACTTCATTCTTTGACGTTGCGGACAGGGGTCACCATGGGGGTTCTGCTCATTGCCATCTGCCTGATGACACCATCCCATCTCTCAGCCTCTCCAGATGGAGGCGGATCCTGCCAAGGTGGCGGTGGAGGTAACAGTGGAGACGTTGGAGGCCCGCAAGGGCAAGGCGGACCGTCCATACCAAGTGACCATGGCATGGAAGGAATGCCCGTCATGGGGGCACCGGGGACCGGTAATCCATGGGACGACCCGACACAACACAAAACCGGAAGGAAAAAATCCAAAAAGGAACTTTCCTGGGAAGACAAGGTACTCCAAAGCATTGCAGACCGTATCAAAAGCAAACTTGAAGACTATCTCAAAGAAAAAATATCCATCCCGGTGCCCTTACCGCCTCCTCTTCTTGTCATGAAAGAAACCTATGACGGTATCAAGGGCGGCGTGGAAACCACGAAAGAGGTCCTCGATACCATTGAAAAGATACGACAGGAATTCAAAGATCCTTATACAAAGGCTGCTCAAGGAGCCTCAGGCTCAGGAATGACAGGTATGGGCCCGGACGGCACGGCCAATGACACACCAGGGGATATGAGTCCCAACAACCCCAGCTTCGGTCAAGGGCTGCCCGGACCGCAGGCTCCCAATGAAGACACCCAACTCTGGTAGCGAGGCAATACATGAACCATCTCAGATTGCTCATCTTCCTTCTGATTATCCTGAGCACAACGTCCTCTGCTCTGGCCCAACAGAATACACAATGGCCGCCAGACGCACTGGACGTGTCGTACACCATTGCCGCCAAACTCTCTGGAGAGCGGGGACTGAGCACCATATCGTTCGCCCCCGGCACCGAGGACTACTTAAACGCCGCAGCCAGTGGCGAATACAACACCTTTACGCGTAGTGCCGTCACCCCTGTTTTTTATGAGAACTACGGCACCGGCAACAATTATGCAGCTGAGGTCAGCGGAGCCATCCACTTGTTCGATGAGAACAACAGGCTCGCAACCATGCAGTATCTGGCCCAGTACACGGTAAACAGGAAAAGAATACACATCACCCAATCACTTGCCGCCATGAGCTCACCGGCTGATCTGGCCCTGGAAACCTATATGGTCCCATTGAATCAGTTCAAGTCCAACGTTCCGGCAGACAAGCGCGGGGACTGGGCGACTGTATACCAATTTGCCAAAGCCAATGGATATAACCCCCAAACGGACGACGACAGAAATCAACTGTATCTGATCATGACCTTTGTCATGAACAGACTCCCCGAAGACGCCATATTTGAAGTTGTCGTGAGCAACCGAAAAAAAGCCACTCGAACCTTGGACAATCTTGCCAAGGAACAGGAGTCTTATCTGAATTACGATGGTTGGCGTGTGCATATGTTTGCTGCCAATGTCAGTCCTACCAGCATGCGTGAACGATTCTTCAACAACTACTTTTACACACCAGGTTCCGGCATGCCCGAGGCTCTCCGCACAAGAACGCATGTTGCCAGATATTCCTCGAAGCCACTGGCAACCGGCCCGAACGCGCCCATACAGGCCAAAGCCGGAGACCATGCCACCCCGCAAAGCCAAGCAGCGGCACCTGCTCCCATTCGTACAACACAGCCCCAACAGGCATACGCATCACCCCAAAAACCTGTCCAGAATTATTCCCCTGCGACAACACCACAAACCGGAACCGGCGATGGCCCTTACGGACGCGGCACTGCCTTCCTGAATCCGGTCTTTCCCGAAGACGTCAAAGCCATGCAGCTTCGCTTGCGTGACCTTGGCTACTATAAGGGGCAAATCGACCAGAACTGGGGACCAATGACCAGACAGGCGTTGGACAATTTCGCTGTCAAATACGGCTTCCCCAAAGGTCAATGGAGCCTTGGCCTGCAAAAAGCCCTGTTCAGGGGAACAGGGCTGTAATCACGATCACACCACACCGGAAATGAAAAAGGTGGCTTTTCATAACCACCTTTTTCATTTCCGAGAGTACACAATGGGTGGTGACAACCGGGGAAAAACACCTTAGATTCATAGAGTGCCAATATCGTGCACAAACAATACAGCATGAGCATTCAATGAAGAAGATTATTCCCGCCCTCAAAGGGCTTCCCGGCTCCAAGCTCCGGGCCACGCTGGACCCGGCCAAGATCCCCTATGAAACCAGTGATGACATCCCTGACAGGAATGTCTATCCCAAGTTGCAGCCCAGAGCCATACAGGCTTTGTCACTGGCGCTTGAGATCAAAGGCAACGAACATAATCTCTATGTATCCGGCGAACCCAACATGGGCCGGACATACTTCGTCAAATCCTTTCTCAAGCCAACTGCCTCGAAGGCCGCGCCTCCTTGTGACTGGGTGTATCTTTACAACTTCGAGGATAACGACCGGCCTATCGCCGTGTCCATGCCCGCAGGCAAAGGTCGCAAACTGAAAGTGGCCCAGCACAAGGCCATGGCCCATATCCGTCAGGAAATCCCGGCTCGATTCGAGAAGGATGTCTTCCAGAACAAACATGAACGGATAGTCAAGAAATACAATACGAAACGCGAAGAACTGTTCAATAAGATGGACGCCTCCGCCGAGAAGGAAAACTTTTCTCTGAACCTGGATGACGAAGGGGTGTTGACCCTTTCTCCCATCGTTGATGGAGAAGTGGTGTCAGACAAGGACTTCGACAAGATCAAACCTGCGGAACGTAAAAAACTCAAAGCCAAAGGCGAAGAACTCCTCGCCGGGGTCAGCTCCATTCTGCGCCAGATCAACCAGAATGAAATGGACCTGAGGGATTCTGAAAACGATCTGCATCGCGAAACAGCCAAGGCTGTCATGCATGATTGTTTTTCCCAAGTTTCAGAAAAGTTCAAATCCATCAAGGGACTGCCGGAATACTTTGAAGATTTGGTCAACGAGGTCGTTGAAAACGTTGATCAATTCATGCCGCGCGACACGTCCATGGCCGGACTGATGCCCGACGGACTGCCTTCCGGCGAAGACTTCTTCACCCGGTTCGAGGTCAATCTCTTCGTGGACAACGGCAAAACCAAGGGTGCCCCTGTGGTCGTGGAAGACCACCCCACCGCCTTCAACCTGCTCGGTTCCATCGAACGTGAAGCCGAAATGGGCGCACTCTATACGGATTTCACTCTCATCAAAGCGGGTTCACTCCATCAGGCTAACGGCGGGTTCCTCTTGCTGAACATGGAGGACCTGCTCTCCAACCACGTTTCATGGGAAGGATTGCTCCGTGCCCTCAGGGCTGGTCAGTCCCGGATTGAAGATCCCGTGGATCAGGAACAGGTACGTGCGCGGACCATCCAGCCAGAACCTATTGACCTTGATCTCAAAATAGTACTCATCGGTTCTGACGAACACTATGAAGTATTGCTCTACAACGATGATCGATTTGCCAAATATTTCAAGCTTAAAGCGCATCTGCAACACGCGACCGCCCGCAATGCGGACAACATCAAAAACTATATCTCAATTATCGGTCAGACCGCTCGTGAGAGCAAGGTTCTGCCGCTGACAAGAGAGGCCATTGCCGGTCTGGTGGACTTCGCCTCCCGACTGGTGGAAGATCAGAAACGCCTCTCTCTCTACATCCCGCTCGTGCGTGAACGCATGATAGAGGCCTCTGCCCTGGCGCGTATGGCCGGGAAAAAGACCGTGGATATCGAGGCTCTGAACGAAGCCGTTGCCGCCAAGGATTATCGGGTCAACCTCTATGAAGAGGAATTCATGACCGACTATGACCGTCAGGTCATCAAGGTCGCCACTGACGGTCAGGCCGCAGGCCGTGCTAACGGATTGTCCGTCACTCTGTTCGGCGATTATGAATTCGGCCTGCCGCATCAGATTTCCTGCACCGCAGGCGTCGGCCACGGCGGCATTCTCGACCTGGAACGCGAAGCCCAGATGGGCGGCCCCATCCATACCAAGGGCATGATGATCATCAAGTCCTATCTGGTGCGGCTGTTCGCCCAGGACAAGCCCATCGTCATGACCGGATCGCTCTGTTTCGAACAATCCTATGCGGGCATTGAAGGCGACTCCGCCTCAGGCGCGGAACTGGCAGCCCTGCTCTCCGCCCTGTCCGGTGCACCGATCAATCTCTCCTACGCCTTCACCGGCGCAGTCTCCCAGAGCGGGGCGGTCATGGCCGTCGGCGGGGTCAATCGGAAGATCGAAGGATTCTTCGAAGTCTGCCGCCGTCGCAAGCTGACCGGCCGGCAGGGCGTCATCCTGCCCGCGGACAACGTAGTCAACCTGATGCTCAAGGACGAGGTAGTCCAGGCAGTGGAAGACGGCAAGTTCCACATATTCCCGGTCAAGACCATCGAGGAAGCCATGTTCATCCTGACCGGCATGCGTTGTGGCAAACCAGACAGAAAAGGGAAATATCCCACAGGCACTCTGTATCGCATGGTCGATGACCGACTGGCAGAACTTGTCAAGCTCGCTGTACCGGGAGACAAGCAACACCAATGCTAAAGTACACGGGTGGAACCTCGGCAAAGAGGTTCCACCCGCACTTTTCATGCCCCTTTTTGACAGTCCGTTGACGAATGGCATGACTCAGATATAGGGTCATGCCAGTTTTTTTAGGAGAACATGATCATGTATTGGATAGCATTTGGCGATATACACGAATCCACCGGCCTGCTGGAGGTTATTCCCGGCATGTCCGAGGCGGAAGGAATCATCATCACCGGCGACATCACCAACAGGGGCAGCCGAGAGGCGGTACGTCGCGTGATTGACGCCGTGGCCGCGATCAACCCCCGCATCCTGGCCCAACCGGGCAACATGGATACTGATACTGTGCAGGCGTACCTGAAAGAACAGGACATGGACATCCACCTGCGCATCCGGGAACTGTCTCCCGGCCTCAGCCTCATGGGTGTCGGTATGTCCACGCCGACGCCGTTCGGCACGCCCAGTGAAGTGCCGGAAGAAACCATCACGGCGTGGCTGAACGAAACCCATAAACTTGCAGGCGACGACAACCAGCTTATCGCAGTCATTCACGAGCCACCTTACGACACCAAGGTGGACCTGCTCGGTAACGGGCAGCACGTCGGCAGTCCCGGCGTTCGTGAGTTCATTGAGCGCGTCCAGCCCGTCCTGGTCCTCACAGGCCACATCCATGAATCCAAAGCCGTAGACATGATCGGAAACACACCTATCATCAATCCCGGCATGCTGGCTGGAGGCGGTTATGTCCGCATCAATTTTGACGGAACAACCGTCACCGCAGAACTCCTGGGCATCTCATGAGCAAGATCGGATTCATCTGGGTCGGAAAACTCAAGGAACCGTTTTCAACGGATGGGTGCGCCCATTACTGGAAAAAACTATCCCGTTTTTTCCAGCTCGAAGAGTCCGTCATCAAGGACGCCCCCGGAAAACTGCCGGTTCAGGACAAGAATAAAAAGGAAGGCGAAGGCATTCTTTCCAAGGTCAAGAAAGGCGATATTCTCATCATACTTGATGAATACGGCGACCGTTTGACCTCACGAGAACTTGCCAGACGGGTACAGAAATGGACAGACGCTCCCAACCAGAGACCTGTATTTGTCATCGGCGGTCCCTTCGGCCTATCCGATGACGTCAAGAAAGCGGCCCGCCATTCCATTCGCCTCAGCGACATGACATTGCCCCATGAACTGGCACGCCTGCTCCTGCTTGAGCAGTTGTACCGTGTCGGAACCATCCATAAAAACATGCCTTACCATCACGATTAACGGAGATATATACGTATGCTCGACACCGATTATCTGGAACGCGTCGCCAAGTATTTCGACTCCGGCGACTGCAAATTCGAATTTGAACATGGAGAAGAAGAACGTCGACTGCTTATTCTCGACTTCCTTGAACACCTCATGGAACTGGGAGAAAAAGCGGATGCACTTGCCACAAAACTCATTTTCAAGGATGCATATGCAACCCTGCTGACGGAAGAGGGTGTTGCCGCGGCTGAAGAAAACGACGACAGTCCCAACGATCCGCAATAGCCATTTTCCCCTTATTAAAAATGAAAAAGCCGACCATATGGTCGGCTTTTTCATTATATGCTGAGCACAATGCTTAACTGTTGTACTTCGCCAAGTCCGCTTCCCGAATCTCCTTGCGTTTGATCTTGCCGGAAATGGTCTTGGGCAATTCATCCACATATTCGATGACACGGGGGTACTTGTACGGCGCGGTCAACTCACGAACAAAGGTCTGAAGCGCTTTGGTCAGCTCCTCTGACGGCTCGTTGCCGGGCGCAAGAACGACGGTTGCCTTGACCAGTTGACCACGGACATCGTCAGGCAGGCCGGTCACGGCAGCCTCGATAACGGCATCGTGTGCCACCAGGGCAGACTCAACCTCAAAGGGTCCGATCCGATAGCCAGAGCTTTTGATAAGGTCATCGGTGCGGCCCATGAACCAGAGATATCCGTCCTCATCGGCCCACGCCTTGTCGCCGGTATGATACCAGCCGTCGAATTTGACGGACGCGGTCTTTTCCGGCTCGTCCATATAAGAATCAAACAAACCGAGCACCGGCTTGTCGATACGGATACAGATTTCGCCTTCCTCGCCCTGCGGGACTTCCTTGCCCTCTTCGTCCATGAGCGCGATATCCCAGCCCGGCACGGGCTTGCCGATAGAACCGGGTTTGGGCTTCATGCACTTGAATGTCGCCACCTGAAGTGTGGTCTCCGTCTGTCCATACCCTTCGTAAAGCGGCATATTGAAAGCCTTTTCCCAGGCATGGAACACCGACTCGTTCAGCAGTTCGCCTGCCGTGGTGCAATGCCGTAAGGACAATGAGTACTTCGACAGATCCTCGCGCACCAGGAATCGGTATACGGTCGGCGGCGCACAGAAAGTGGTGATCTTGTTATCCGCCATGATCTGCAACAGGTGAGCGGGTTCAAACTTGCCTCGAAAATCCCAGACAAACACGACCGCACCAGCCATCCACTGACCGTAGAACTTGCCCCAGACAGACTTGGCCCAGCCGGTCTCGGACAGGGTCAGATGTATGTCACCCTCTTCGAGATCGTGCCACATAGCAGCGGTCGTAAAGTGACTGGCCGGATAGGAGAAATTGTGCAGCACCATCTTGGGCAGCCCGGTGGTACCAGAGGAAAAAAAGATAACCATGGGATCATCGCCGCCCGGAGAGTCATCCGTGCGCGGAAAGCTCACATCCCCGGTTGCCATGAGTTCTTCATAGTCATGCCAGCCGTCATTGGTTTCACCGTCGATCTGCACGAACAGTTTGAGTCCGGGACAATCGCCCTTGGCCTCATCCACCCTTTCGCAGATGGAATCCTCACAGATGATGGCGGAAATATTCGCGTAGTTCACACGCTGGGAAATATCCTTCTTGGTCAGCAGGGACGGAGACGGGATTGGCAATGCGCCGATACGGTGCAAGGCGAGCATGACTGTCCAGTATTCCAAACGGCGATACAGGACGAGCATAACCCTATCACCCTTTTTGACACCCTGTTTCACGAGCGCATTGGCGAGTCTGCTTGAGGTTTCCTGAAAAAATTTAAAATCGTATTCGCGACGAGTACTTGCGTCGTCGACATGAATAAGCGCGGTTTTCCCCGGCTCCATTGCATCCAGAATGTCATAAGAAAAGTTGAAATTTTCAGGGCATTCCGGTTTGTATCTGGCGCACAAATCTGCGTAATCGGCGTATTCTTCCTTAGTAAACATGATAAAAACTCCGTGATTCTGATTCAATTTTGCGATTTTTCGCACATAGCAAACATGACAAACCTTGTTCCGGGCGGACCGAGAAACCGGCCAACCCTACAGAATCACATCAAGGAATTTTACTTCTTTGCCATCCATACCACGCAAAGCATGGGGCGTTTCCGAACTGAAATATAGAGAGTCACCTGGCTCGACAATAATTGATTCGCCACCTAGACGGACCTCAAGACGGCCCTCAAGGACATACATGAATTCCTGACCGCGATGTGCAGTCTCAACCATTTCTTCCCCGGACTTGGGCGGCACAGTAATCAAAAATGGTTCCATTTCGCGCCCGGCAAACTTGTAACCCAAGGACTTGTAGTCGTAATCCTTGCGGCGATCCACGGCATATCCTTCGTCTTTACGGACGACAGAATATGATTTCAGGTGCGGTTCACGACCGGAAATAAGCGTGGTCAAATCAACTCGGCACAGCCGGGAAACATCCAGCATGTACCCAACCGGGATCTCGATCGTCCCGGATTCGTAGGCGGCAACCTTGTCTTCAGGCAGCCCCAAAAGGTCTGCCATCTCTGCAACAGTCCAGCCGATTCCTTCACGCAACCCCACCAAACGGGGCGCAATTTCCTTGTACTGTTCCATATATTCCTCCTGTAAGAAATGCCTCCGACGGCTCAAAGGACCTTTTGAAAAGGCTCCTTGAGAATCCTCCAAAACTCTGTCTCGCCACCCCTGCGGGGTGGAGGATTTTCTTTAATGAAGCCAAGAATCCCTTGGATTCGTTCCCCAACACGCCACCAGCGTGTCATTATGTCCCCATTCTCTCTCCGGCAGCGCGCCAAAAAAATTGGGGAAGGGATCTGGGGGAAACCTTTTCAAAAAGTTTCCCCCAGTCTTCATCTTATTCTACGCGTCCGGCCACAGAGTGGCTGCGTGGTCGCGAAGTTTGTATTTCTGGATCTTCCCGGACGCAGTCATGGGATATTCCGTCATAAACGTAACAAATTTTGGGATCTTGTAACGGGCTATCTTGCCACGGCAATAGTCGATGACATCTTCAGGTTCCAGTTCAACGTCTTCCTTGAGGATGACAAAGGCACCGACCTGTTCACCGAACTTTTCACTGGGAACACCTGCCACCTGTACATCGAGAATGCCTTCCATCGTATAGAGGAATTCCTCGATCTCACGCGGATAGATATTCTCTCCGCCACGAATAATCATGTCTTTGAGACGCCCGGTGATAGAGAGATATCCGTCTTTGTCCAGCACACCAAGATCGCCGGAATGCAGCCAACCGTCATCATCAATGGCTGCAAGAGTAGCTTTCTCGTTGTTGTAATACCCTTTCATGACGTTATAGCCACGGCAGCAGACCTCACCCTGGACGCCGGGAGCACACTGTTCCCCGGTTTCCGGATCGATAATACAGATCTCGACCTCGGGCATGGCCGGACCAACCGTCTCGGTCATGTGTTCAATGGTGTCACCGATAGTTGTCTGACTCATGACCGGACTGGACTCGGTAAGACCATAACAAATGGTTATCTCCGTCATGTTCATTTTATCCATGACCCGCTTCATGACTTCCACAGGACACGGCGATCCGGCCATGATGCCGGTACGCAGGGAGGAGTAGTCGAAGCGGTCGAACAGGGGATGATCGAGCATGGCGATAAACATCGTCGGCACGCCATATACAGCCGTACATTTTTCCTGATCAATGGCAAGCATGACATCAGTGGGCACAAAATCCTCAAGGATAATCATGGCCACGCCGTGATTGACGCAGGCAAGTACGCCGAGCACACAGCCGAAGCAATGAAACAGCGGCACGGTCAGAGCAAGTCGCTCGCCAGGCTGAAAGTTCTGGTTCTTGCCGATCCAGTAGCCGTTGTTGGCTATATTGTAATGGGTAAGCTGCACACCCTTGGGGAACCCTGTGGTCCCGGAGGTGTACTGCATGTTGACCACGTCATGCGGATCAAGTTCAGCCTGACGGGCCTCGTAATCCTGATCGGAAACCATGGCGGACATGGCCTGTAATTCAGGAATGGAATACATACCGCGGTGTTTTTCATGACCGAGGTAGAACACCCGCTTAAGGTGGGGGAACGTGTCGGTATGGAGCTGACCACGTTCCTGCACCTTGAGTTCGGGCACCTGCTCGTACACCGAGGCAAGATAATCGTGCCCCCGGTACTCACCGATGATGAACAGGTTTTCAGCCTCGGAATGCTCAAGCAGGTATTTCAGCTCGTGTGAACGATAATGGGTGTTGACCGTGAGCAGGATGGCTCCGATCTTGGCAGTGGCAAACTGCAAGGCGACCCAGTAAGGCACATTGTTGGCCCATATGGCCACTTTTTCGCCCTTTTGCACGCCCAGCCCCATGAGGCCTTTGGCAAGGGTGTCAACCAGTTCGCCGAACTCCTTGTAGGTCAAACGAAAATCGCGGTCCACATAGACCACGGCTTCCTTGTCCGGCCACTTTTCAACCGCCTCGTCCAAAAGCTGTCCGAGGGTTATTTCGCGAAGTGCTGTCATGACGCCTTCCTATTCGGGGAAGTAGAGAACAGCATAGATTTCGGCCATCTCGTCACCGGCACACGCAACATTGTGCGGGACCACGGAGTTAAAATAGGTCGAGTCTCCTTTTTCAAGGATTGTCTCTTCCTGGCCGTACTTGATGCGGACCCTGCCGGACTGGACAATGATGAATTCTTCGCCCTCGTGAGAGGAAAGATGTTCGTCCTTGGCGGATTCAGGCATCAACTCAATAAAAAAGGGTTCCATATGACGGTCGGTCTTGCCTTTGCCGAGGGAATGAAACTTCAACCCCGGTTCCTTTCCGTCGGGATGCATGACCAATTCTTCTTTGCGCTCGCCAAAGCGCGTGGTCAGCGGGTCGCTGGACACATGGTCGTCCAAAAAGGTGCCAAGCCGGACGCCCAGGGCGCGGGCCAGTTTCACCAGCGGCTGCAACGAAGGATACATGTCCTCATCTTCAACGGCGCGAATGAATTCTTCGCTCAAAGTTGTGCGGTTGGCCAAATCCTCAATGGTCAAATTCTGTTTTTCTCGGTAGGACTGAATCCTTTTGCCGATATTGTCCATCAGTGGTGTCTCCTTGAAACATCAACAATTATCTACAATATGTAAAATCTTCTGGAATCATGCGATTCGGAAGACAGTAATTCGCCGTCTTTGCGTGTACCCGAAACAAACCGGATTGTCACCTTGACGAGCTCGTGTCTCGATGATCCATATTTTCAAAATGGATATACCCAGCTTTGCCTCCGAGAGCCAAACGTACGTTCGTCAAACAGCATTTGCTGCACAGATCCACACATCCTGTAAACATGTTATTTTGTCGTTCAATCGACACCTCAGCCGGTTGCCTTTCGTGTCCCTGGCGTGTAATTTTTAGCGATGCACGATCACTTGAAACGAGTTGAGGATATGTTGTGAGCCAAGATAAGAACAAGGTCGCCCAGGATGACTCCATGAAGGCTGTCTCCATACCAGAAGACATTGAAGTCCAAATGATTATTGGCGTATTCTCTTCTCAAACCATCAACAGGGTCGGCACGGGCACGACATTGCGCAAAGCCATCCAGAAATCATACTGGTTTGCCGAAGAAGCCGCCCCTGACGAAAACGGCCGTGTGGTCATGGTCCAACCTCTGAACAACCACAACATCCCGTCCGGCCCCAAGGAAGAATTTCCCCTGCCAGACTTTTTGGAGAAATTCGATCCTGAATTGGAATACTACCAGACAGAAGTCTATCCCAGGATACAGGAGATGAATTCCACCTTGAAACGAGCCGAACAACAACGCGATCAGGGGGCACTGTATTCTGCCCAATTCGAATATGAAGCCACGCTGGATTTTGACGAACAGAACGTGCGCGCCAACTTCGGTCTTGGCCTGACCTATATGGAACGAGGCGAGACGGAAAAGGCGGGCGACATTTTCGAACGAGTGGTTGGTCTGGACGCAGCCTTCGCCCCGGAACACAAACACCTGTTCAACGAATTCGGCATCAGTCTGCGTAAATCTAAGCTGACTGACCAGGCTGTGGAATATTACACCCGCGCTCTTGAAATCACCGACAACGACGAGAATCTCTACTACAACATAGCCCGCGCCTATTTTGAACAGGGAGACAAGGACGAATGCATAAGCAATCTCACCAAGGCACTGGAGTTGAACCCGTCCTTTAAAGAGGCTGGCAAATTCTTGGAATACATCAACAAAACGGAATAGCACATGTGCTTGACGCTCGAATCTGTATCCTTTGCATACCCGAATGGGCCTGCCATTCTGAATGATGCCAGCCAGACTTTCGAGCAGGGAGCGTATTATCTTGTTCGCGGGCCATCCGGCTCAGGAAAATCCACCCTGCTCCGCCTTCTCTGTCGACTTGAAGAGATTCAGTCCGGCAGTATTCACTACAAGGAATGCGACATCACGGACATTCCTCCGGCATCCCTGCGACGCTGTGTGGCTTATGTTCAACAGATTCCCACGCTGCTTCCCGGAACCGTACGGGAGAATCTGCTGCTCCCCTTCTCTTTCCAGTCCAATAAGGGAATAACTCCGCCTTCGGATCTGGAGCTTGTCGGCTATATGAATTCCTTTCTGCTCACGGACATGACGCTTGACAGCGAAGCGGACAGGCTCTCGGTCGGCCAATCCCAGCGAATATGTCTCATTCGCAGCCTGCTGCTCCGCCCGGAAGTCATCCTGCTGGACGAACCAACCGCATCACTCGACCATGAAAGCGCAGAGGTCGTGTTGGCAAAAGCCGCCGAACTGAGCAGTCAGGGCATCACGGTAATCATGATTTCCCACTCTGAAAAAACGCCCGACGGGGTCACACGGATCGTCTCAATCCGCGACAAGAAACTGGAGCGGCAATGACTCAGTCCATCATCGAAATAAGTCCATTTCAACTGTCTCTCTGTCTCGGATTCGTGCTTTTGGCAGGCATGACGTCCTTCAAGTACAAGCTCGGACTGGGACGAGATCTGTTCATCGGCACCATCCGCACATTCGCCCAGCTCTTTCTCATGGGCTACGTACTCAAATTCGTTTTCGGTGCAAATATCAGTTGGCTGGTACTACTCATGTTCACCGGCATGGTCACAGCCGCGGTGCACATCATCCGAGGCCGGGTATCTGAAAAAACCATCCCCTTTGTCGTGCCCACTTTCCTCTCCATGATCATCACTTACTCACTCGTCACCATACTTGTTACCGGCGTGATTGTCGGTGCCAAACCGTGGTGGACACCGCAATATTTCATACCACTGGCGGGCATGATCGTCGGAAACTCCATGACAGCGATTTCAATTTGCCTGGACCGGCTTTTTTCGGATCTCAAAGCGCATCGGCACGAGGTAGAGATGAAGCTCGCCCTTGGCGCGGATTATCGTGAGGCCTCACAGGATATCCTTCGCAACGCGATCAAGGCCGGAATGATTCCATCCATCAACTCGCTCATGGCCGTCGGGCTGGTATCCCTGCCGGGAATGATGACCGGACAGATTCTTTCAGGGACTGACCCGCTGATAGCGATACGTTATCAGATCGTGGTCATGTTGATGTTGGTTGCGTCAACGTCGCTGGGGACACTTATCGTTTCAGGGCTTGTCCGTCGCCGGTGCTTTTCTGCTGCGCAGAGGCTTCTCATTCGATAACGGTTGATGTTCTTCCTTTTGGAGTCACTGCGTGCCTTCGCAATGAAGGTGCAAACGGTATTGTTGCAAAGGTTTCGCCTTTACGGCGACCTGCTTTTTGCGGGGCGGCAAAAAGCAGGCAAAAAGCGCCTTCTGGGCTGTGAGCCTGATACCGGCCCCAAGAGCCTGTACGCGGCTTCACTGCCCGACAGAATCTGTCTGTTGAAACAGACTGCGGTCGGGCCACGCTACGCCGCGCAGGACAGGCTCTAAGGTCCGTTATCAATTGTCCGTCGTTGTCCGATACCCTTCGGTGTAGGTGAGAAACTTTGATTCTTGGCTCTTCGATAACCATAGAGGGCCTTGGGGGAACTTTAGCCCCCCCCAACACCGCTCTTCCTTCGAAGACGAGTTCTTCGCCTTATCAGACGAAGACCGGACTCAGCCCTTGATCGGAAGGCTTAGAAGCTGACAGCGCGCACTGGCAGCGTCTTGTTCGAAATTGCACTGGAGCGGAGCGGAAGAACACGATTCCGAAAGCTGCGCGCGGTGATCAGCTTCTTGCCGCCGATCACAAGGCGGCCAAGATAGCAAGGGGCTTTTTTTCGGCCCTTTTTTGCCCCAACAAAAAAACGGCCCCCGCCGGGAGGGCATGGAGAACGTCGGGTGCTCCAGCACCCAACAACAGCTCTCGCCGAAGGCGGCATCTTCCAATAAAAAAAGGCCGCTCTCAAAGCAAGGCGTTTTCCATAAATGTTGATAAAATGGCCCCGACTAAGTCGGGGCCATTTTTTACTTCACTAGCTAGGTTGAAGATGAACAATCCCCGAGAATCAGCAGAGAGTAGAGCAATGAATTTAACCACTCCTTCGGGCCATTTTAGTGGCGACCAAAGACACCAGGCATCCAAACATTATGAAGCCTACGAGGGATTCAAGTGCCAATACGAAAAGTTCCAAAAAGTCTCTATTGGTAGAATCAATAAATCCAAAAGAAGAGAAGGAGAAAACGCTAGTAAGAAAAGGATGGTCAACGTTGTCAAAGTGGTAAAGAACCGCCCCAAAAAAAGCAATTATGATCATACAGCAGCAGCTAAACCTAGCCCACGACCGACCACATTTGGATGTCAGATGCCACCAGAAATACCAATTTGGGTGGTTTTCCTCGAATTCTTCAAGATAATCCAAATCCATAACGTGCCGGACAAAACGCTGGCTACCATGACAGCCATTGAAAGTTGCACCTCTGCAAACCATACTAGTATCAAATTTTACGTCATTAACTTGGGTGTTGGTGAACCATGTCCACGAAATATTTGCTCCTTGAAGCATTGCTTTTTCGAGGTACGCCTCTGTGAAAGTTGCAAGTGTAAGGTTCGTTTTTTTAAAGTTTACATTAAAGAGAAAGGCCCCTTCAAAATTTATTTCTTTAAGGTCTGTGCCACTCAGGTCAGTATGGCTGAGGTTCGGCATTTCGTCCGGATTATCTTTTCTCCATTTATTCCAAACTTCGACGCCTTGCTTCAAGATTGCGACATGTTTTTCATTTGCCATGGTGAAGTGCTCCAACGTGGATGTGAATTAGAAAAACAAATTTTTCAGTATGTTGGTTTGGATACAGCGGAATTGTTAACAGGTTTGGCCGCGTAGGCCGTACTACTCGGCATAGGTTGAGCCGTTTTTGACGAAGACACTGTAGACTAGCAACCTGGGAAAATATTTTACCCATAAGAAGAACTTCCTGTTCACCAAAATGAACAGGGGGTTACGTTTGATTTTAGGCGTTTTTGTCAACATATATGGAAAACGTCTTGCTCTCAAAGCGGCCCTTCCTTACTTCTTCATCTCTTCAAGAAATTTCAATTTCATCAATATATCAGCTTCAAGAACCGCCTGTTCAGCCCGTGCGGCAGCACACACCTCCCCAACCCCATGCATGGTCTGCATCTTGTACTTATTGCCAAGCGCATTTCCTTCTTCCTGCATAGAACCATGAGAAGCCATCCCCGTACGTTTCTTGTGACGCACAGCCAGATGCCCCTGATACACCGGGAACAATCCGGCCTCGCACAGACGAATGTCATGTTCCATATCATCATACTGGGACGGTGAAAGCTGAATCGCAAAATCCCCGGACTCAAGCAGGGTCTCGGTACGAAAAAGATGACAACACCCTGTCACCGAAGCACACGGACGCATGAAATCGAAAACGCCGGTATCCAACGTCTGAACATGCAGGTCCGACAACCTGAACGGATTGGGCGCAAGCTTTGCGAGATTCACGATCGTATCCGGCTCTGCCAGTAAATGACTATCCGCACTTTGGAGTCGCAACTGATTGGCATGATCAACAACCTTGCAGCCCCAGACACCCGCTTCCGGGTATTGCTGCACCGCCGCTCCGAGTCGGGACAACCAATCCGTCGGCAGCCCAACATCATCATCGAGATAACAGATGAATGCGTGCTGCTGCACCGCGTCCATATGAAGCAGCCAGTTGCGCGCTGAAGCCGCCCCCACGTTCACGGGCAGTGAGATCACCGTAAACCGATCCGCGCCGAGCTTAGTCGCAAAACGCGGCTCCCACTTGGCAAGGACTTCAACGGTCCGATCTGTCGAACCATTATCCAGCACGAAAATCGACACCCCGAGCAGTTCGGATTCAAGCAGCGATGCCAGGGTCGCGTCCAGCTCGTCCGCCTTATTCCATGAATAAAGCAGCACGGCGACGGAGCCAGGCAGTGCGGTCCGCATGTCGGCGACTCCGGTCAGCGCATCATACGTACGCAAGGCCAACCCAATGTTCCACGGGGCAGCGACCACACTTTTCAAAAGAAGATCGTTTTCAATCGTTTTTTCAGAGCAAGACAACGAGCAAACATGCTTTAAAGTACTATTAGCTACACTTTCGACACCGTTAACAGTGTCGAAAGAAATACATTCGACACAAAAATCCATATCGTTTTCAAAAAAACCGACAATCAGCGACTGCTCTCGCCAATACAGGTTACCCGGCTCTTTTCCGATCTGGCTGCGAATATGTTTTTTGATTGCCGGAAAGTCACGACCATCACGAAGCTTCAGGTATGGATCAGACGAACCGGGAGCGCGATAGTGGTCTGCCACCAATGTCAGCTTGGTTATTGTTTCCGGCGGCAAAACATTCTTAACCATATCCAGAACAAGCAGTTCGGCGGCCATGCGGCCATCAAGCGGATTTTCGCGAACAACGGTTTCAAGCGCATCCACGGCAATGGGTATCAGGGCAGAATCACCAGACCGCAGGCACCATCCGGCAATTTCAAGCAGATGACGCTTGCCGACAAACCCGAGGCGCAGTTTGGCCTTGAGTTCCTCAGGTAGCGACAGCCAGAATCCAGTCAACCCATCAGTGGTCGCTCTTTCCATAAATTTGCTCCTCGCTCTGTGCCTTGGGCAGACTTTCCATATCCAACGGCTCAAACAGAGTTTCACCCATATATACGCGCATGAGGTTCCGCCCCTTGGCTTCCGGGGTCAACAGGGTACGCACCAAGGCGCGTCCGGCACACCCCATGGAGAACCGTGCGGCTGGATTGTCGGCCATAAACCGCATCTTGTCAGCTAGGCACACGCTGTCTTCACTCTCGCACAGAAAACCGTTGACGGAATCACGGACAATCTCCGGCACCCCTCCCACTCGGGTACAAATGGCAGGAACGCCAAAATCAAACCCTTCAAGCAGCGCATTGGGCAGACTTTCCTTGCGGGAGGTCATGACCTGCACGTCCGCAAAGGTCAATTCCTCAAGCACCTGTTCATGGGGAATGACGCCCGGCAAATGGAGCCGCTCTCTGACAGCCTGTGTCATGTGGTCAGCGAACCACTCCCGACGATCTTCGGGAACACCCACGGCCACGAACTCCATGTCCCGGCAGCCACCGTTTTCACAGAGGGTGGACGCCGCGTCGAGAAACACGTCATAGCCTTTGATATCCACGGTATTGCCGATGTAGATAAAACGAACTCCACGCTTCTTGCGCGGCTTGGGATCGCCGAAGTCCGGCCCCACATAGGCGTTGTAAACCACATTCAACCGTTTTTTCAGCACATGGTGTTTGCGCATGACCTCCGCGCATTGCTGCGAATTGGCGATCACGCCGTCTGACAGTGCAGTCCACAGGAAAAATATCGAATTGGGCTTGGATATGACCCCGCGGTTGATGAACAGCTTGAATTGTGCTCCCATGAGCCGAGCCAGTACGCCCATCTTGTATGCACGATTGTGGAAGGTGTGCACCACATCGATGGAATTATCCTGCACCAGTTTCTTGAGGAACTTTCCAGCCTTCGTATATTTCTTGAAGTCGTCGAAGTGAATGACCTCCACGTCCAACCCTTCGAGTGCGCCATTGATGGGCGTATCGCTGGGGATCACGGCATAAGTCTTGATGCCCATGTCGGACATGGCCTTGATGTTGTTGACCATCTGCCGACTGCCGCCGGAAAGTTTGTCGGAATCCGTGGCATAGAGTACGCTCCGCACTTCGGGTCGCTTGGTGTGCAGCTTGAAAAACACTCGCGCCGCCGGATCAGAACCGTACATGCGCAAACGGGACTGAATCCATTTGCCGGTTTTCTTCTTGCCAACGCCGATACGATTCAATCGGAACGGGTCCGTCCCCCTGGCATTGACCCACCGCTCCAGAGTAAAGGCTCCGACGTACCCTGCCTTACGTAATTCATCCTGCGCATCGTCGCAGAACTGCCCCCACGGCCAACAGAAAAGTTGCTCGTCAAAGCCGTTCAGTTCACGAATCCAGTCAATACTCTTGCGAAATTCCCTGCGGCAGAATTCAAGCCGTTCGGCAACGGGTCGTTGGACAAAACACGGCTCCCCCGAGCCATTGAAGACAGGCTGAAAACCGCCGTAGACATAGGCACTGGCAACCTTGAAAGTCGGCCAGTGGGCATTGAAACCGGGATAAATGGACCATGCACCCCAGTGGGCATTCTGTCCCATGGGCTGGAGCGGTTTGAGATCAAGGAATGCGCCCTGATGACGGCAGCCGTGCGAAAATATTTCCATACCTTTGTCAAGCATGGCCTTGAATTCGCTCTTATTAATGAATTGGGAAAAATCTCCGTGCAGATGGGCGGCCTTGAATGTTTCAGGCATGGTCATCATATCGGGAGCGGTTTCGAGCGAGCGCACCGGGCCGTCCACGGTAAAATCAGCAAGACCGAAAAAAGTGCCGATCATGTTCCGCTTTTCCAACTCCGGAACCACGGTCAGCCAGTTGGACAAATGACCGTCGTCAAAGGTCAGGACCACGGACTTTTTCGGAGCCTTCATCTGCCCCCGCGTCACGGCCAGCAGGTCGCGGGAGGAAATGGTGTGCCAGCCATCGTCGACGATGGCGTCCAGGTGTTCACGAAATAGTTCCGGCGTATGACCGTCAATGTCGCTGACATTATGATAACAAAGGACAGGTATGGATGTTCTGATCATTATTTTCTCGTTTGCGGCTAAGCAACCGAGAAGTACCAGATGGGGCAGACCGGGGCAAGGGAAAGAGAAAGAGGGACGTTAAAACAGCCCACCAATGGCGGGCGGCTTTTCTTATTTTTCAGCGTGTGCCCAAGCACTCGTTGGGGGATATCTTTCGGCATCTTTTCAGGGCAGATAGCGAGCACTTTTTTCGCGCACTTCGGGCCAGGTTTCGCCTGTAAAATAAAAGCCATTATTCAATCGAACTGCCAAATTCCACTGTGTCAAAAGCATGAAACCAACCGTAATCGGAAACCGAGACTCTCCACAGAGTCCCCATTAAATGAATCATTTTTTGATGCACTTCAGGAGTAAAAGAGACGACACACGCAACGACGAGCTTCTTTTCTTCTTTGCCAAAATCCGATCTCAAGTCGGAAGCGAGATCAATATACATTGAATCCACTTTTTCACATGAAACCTGAAACGGGATACAGTCACCTACAAACGCGTGAGGCACAAGCAAAATCACCGTCATAAACGCCATCACGGCATGAACAAATTTACTACACCTCATACTGAATCACAGACTCCAAAGGCGAATTGTCCGCGACTCCCGACATCACCTGTATACTCCAGAACACATGGGTATCTGCCAGAGCGTTACGATCAAAATGAACAGTTTTAGTCGGCGGGACAAGACTCTCATACCACCCTGTCCAGTTACTGTGTACGTTAACGTCAGGAAGCAAAGCTCCACTCCCTCGATTTGTGACATCAACATTTACACACCCCAAACAAAAAAATTGATAGGTTGCCTTACATTTTTCGCAAACCTTTTCCTTGAGATAGACCACCCAGAAAACCTTTTTCGGTGTATCCTCAGCATCGGGTTTCGGACGATATGGAGGATCGCCGGGGACAGGCTCTCCTGTTGCTTGTGCGGATGTGTGTTTTGGCAACCCGCTCACAAGCTGATCGTCCCCAATATATTGTCTCCACTGTTTCGGCATACCTTTCTTCTTTTCAGACCGTATAAAACGACTTTATAAATTTTGCGAAAAACCTAACACGGGTTCTCGACCAAACGTCAAAATGTCGGTGAATGCCGTGTAAAAGCGTCCAAATGGTATGAATAATCAACTTGACTGGTTTCCGAAAACACCGTTCACCCCTTGAAAAGAGTGAACCTCTTGTAAACTGTTCCACTTACGGCTAATAGAAGAGATCATGTCGGCTAGAACAGTACTTTTCATCGCGGAACCGCAGTCCGTCACAGGCATCTTCCCAACCTTGCAGAAGGCGGGGTTGCAGGCCGGACTGGCTGACAACCTCACCGGCGCACTCGGCTTCATCAAAAAGTCCAACCCGTGCCTCGTATTCTGCCGACCAGAGCTTCAGGGATTTGATGCAAAGGGTTTCCTGACGCAGGCTCAGTCCATCGAAGGATTCCCGCCTGTGGTCATTTTCTCCGCATCCGGTTCTGCCGAGCAGGCTACGGAGTATCTGTCGCTCGGAGCCCGCGATTACTGGATCGAACCGCTTGTCTGGGAAAAGATCAAGCTCGTCCTGCCCGACCCTGAACCCGAGCCGGAACCGGAACCTGCGCCAGTCCCCACCCACAGGGCAACAGCCTCCGCACCGTCCGCGCCCAGCAAATTTCAGATCATAGGCCGCCACAATGCGGTTCTGCGCGTACTCGCCCTTGCCCGACAGGTGGCAGGTTCAAAAGCCACCGTGCTCATCTCCGGCGAGTCCGGTACAGGTAAGGAAATGTTCGCCCGTTACCTGCATCACAATTCGACCCGCACCGACAAACCGTTCGTGGCTATCAACTGCGCGGCCCTGCCAGAACATCTTCTTGAATCCGAACTTTTTGGTCACGAGAAAGGCGCGTTCACCGGGGCCATCAACCGCAAGCTCGGCAAGTTCGAACTGGCTGACGGCGGCACCATACTGCTCGACGAAATCACGGAAATGGACCTCGGCCTCCAGGCCAAGCTGTTGCGCGTATTGCAGGAATCCGAATTCGACCGCGTAGGCGGCGTTGAAACGGTCAACATCGACGTGCGCGTGCTGGCAACCACCAACCGCGACATCGAAACCACGGTCAAGGAAGGCAAATTCCGTCAGGATCTGTTCTATCGTCTGAACGTCATTCCACTGGCCCTGCCCGCTCTCAGGGAACGGGGCGACGACGTTCTTCTACTCGCGGAATATTTTACCAATAAGTTCACGGCCACCTACGGGCTTGAACGACTCACCTTTTCAGAGGATGCCAAGAAGTGGCTCATGTCCTACGACTGGCCCGGCAACGTCCGCGAATTGCAGAATCTCATGGAACGGGCCGTGCTCCTCGCCGGACAAGGCCCTATCCAGACCAGACATTTCCTCATGGGCGACGAACAATGGACACCCGACGACCTGTCTTCCATTGATGCCGACCAACAGGCCGCTTCCGAAGCGGCGCCCCCGTCCACCCCGGACGAAGCTCTGTCAGTCATGCCCATCCACGAGATGGAAAAAAGACTCATTCTTAAAAGCCTCGAAGAGACTACCGGCAACCGCACCCGCGCAGCAGAACTTCTCGGTATCTCGGTCCGCACTCTTCGCAACAAGCTCAACGAATACAAGAAAGAAGGTCTCGACGTATAAAAAAAGGGACGCCCTGAGGCGCCCCTTTTCCGCTCTCCACAGAACGGATGCTTACACCATGTGTGTAGCTTTCTTCACATCTTCCACAGCATTCGCCTTTTCTTCAAAGTAGGGCAAAGTTGCAGCGACAGCCGTTGAAAAGTCCTGAAAGATATTTTCGCTGCCAATAATCTTGTCCGTGCCGAGCCTGGTCATGATTTTCATAATTCTCGGATTGACTCCTGACAGAATGACACGAATGCCACGAGCCTGGCCCTTGCGAATGACCGTCTCCAACCCTTCGAGACCTGTGGCGTCGATGATCGGGACAAGG
This sequence comes from uncultured Pseudodesulfovibrio sp., assembly GCF_963675635.1. NCBI lineage: Bacteria > Pseudomonadati > Thermodesulfobacteriota > Desulfovibrionia > Desulfovibrionales > Desulfovibrionaceae > Pseudodesulfovibrio > uncultured Pseudodesulfovibrio sp. The sequence continues at coordinate 2,263,308 of NZ_OY776488.1, forward strand.
CGCATGCAGAGCACGAGGATTTCCGGTTTTTTACGGGTAAACCGCATGACGTCGATGAACCGCTGGGTCATACCGAAAAAAAGTGGCCCTGCGATCTCATAGACCACCACTCTGGGGTTTCCGGTTCGTCGGCTGATGATAGCTTCCTCCGGTAGCCCCGTATCAAGGCTGTGAATATCCACAAGTTCACTCATACGCTTCATGAACAGAATAGCCGCCAGCACGACACCAATTTCCACAGCCACTGTCAGGCCAACAAAAACCGTCAACAGGAACGTGCTCAGCATGACCATGGAATCGGATTTCGGCGCCAGAAAAAGCCGTTTGAGACGATGTGGTTCACTCATATCCCAGGCCACGACCATCAAGACGGCGGCAAGACTGGACAGTGGAATGACCGATGCAACCGGTGCCATGAATTTGATGAAAATCACCAATGTTAGAACGTGAAAGACACCGGCCATAGGCGAAAACGCTCCAGCCCGGATATTGGTGGCTGTCCTGGCGATGGCACCCGTGGCAGGCAGTCCGCCAAACAGCGGAGAGGCTATATTCGCTATGCCCTGAGCGACCAGTTCCGTGGAGGAATTATGCCGATCACCACTCATGCCGTCTGCCACCGTGGCACTCAACAGTGATTCCATGCCCGCCAGCACTGCAATGGTCAGCGCATCGGGCAGGATATTGCGGATGGTGGCAATACTGATTTCTGTCAGGGGTACAAAATCAGGCATGGTCGAAGGAATACCCCCGAATTTGCTCCCGATGGTCTCAACTGGCAGGTTCAAAAACCACGCCGCGAGTGAGCCGACAACAATTCCGGCAAACGGCGCGGGAATTCGTGGAACGAAACGGCGGACAAGCAGCATCGTTGTCAATGTCAACGCACCGATGCCGAGTGTCTCTGGGACTGCTGTGGACAAAGCATGTGCGCAGGCCATTATCTGGTCTGCAAAGGCAGACGGCATCGCACTGACCTGCAACCCCAGGAAGTCCTTCAATTGGGATGAAAAAATCAAGAGACCAATACCGGAAGTGAATCCTGCGGTGACCGGATAAGGGATATATTGCAGCAATCGTCCGAGTCGAAGCAGTCCCATGACCACAAGCAGGAGACCCGCCAGAATCGTGGCGAGCATCAAACCCTCGAATCCATTCCGGGCTATCACCCCGGAAATAATGACGACGAAAGCCCCGGTCGGACCGCCGATCTGAAAACGAGTGCCTCCGAAAGCTGAAATTACGAACCCGGCGATTATGGCAGTAAACAGACCACTTTGCGGGCTTGCCCCGGATGCGATGGCAAACGCCATTGCCAGCGGCAGAGCCACTATACCGACCGTGACACCTGCACCTAGATCCCTTTGCAGCGCAGTCAGCGAATAGGATTTCAAATAGGTAATACTTTTGGGAGCGTACGCTTCAAATTGCGCACGCAATGAAAAAGCCATTGAGAGACCTCCCTTGGTTGGTGGTTTCTTCGTGGTCACAGTCAGTGGTCGGTCTATGAAAGAGGAGGCCAGGGGCTGGATGGTCACGCGAAAAGGAGCAGACTAAATACCCCTGTTCAATAAGAGTCAAGCGTTAATAATTTCACATAAATTCTAACGACAGAAAGGTCGCTGAAGCACCAAAAATGACACATTTTTCCGCAATCGCACCCCAGTATCTCCACCTCAAGAGCTTTCACAACACAAGCCAGCCTTCGTTACAGCGAGCCATAAATAATGATAATGAAGAAAGTCCCGCCGCACGTGCAGGAAAAAGAGGAGACGATGATCAATCAAAGGCAGATTGAGAAACGTCACTTATAAAAAGAACTGAATCCCCCACAAGACAATCATGCCGGACGCAATTGTCGCCAACATATTCCGCACCTTCCACGCTACCAAAACGGCAACTATACCGGCGACCAGTTGATCCCACCCGGCAAAGGTTGTCACGCCCCCTTCCTTGTGCAGAAGCACAGCCGGAACAATAAGGGCTGGAAGCACCGAGGCGGGGATATAGCGAAGCATCCGCTCCACCATTTTCGGCAACGTCACCTTGTCGATAATCAGGATAAAGGAATAGCGGATAAAAAACGCACCCACGCCAATTCCCAGCACGACAGGCCAGTAGACATTCATATCAAGCACCGGCAAGCCTCCTCTCGGCAAGGTAGCCGACCACCATGCCACTGACGGCACCGACCATCAACCCGAGGTTATATGGAAGCGAGGCCGCAGCAACGGCCACACCGCCGGAAACCAGTGCTGCCAGCACCATGGGTCTGTCGATGATGACCGGCATGACAACAGCAGTGAACGTCAGTGGAATGGCAAAATCAAGTCGCCACTCCGGGGGAATGACCGCACCAATATACGCACCAAACACAGTGGAAGCGACGTACCCCACCCATATGACGACATTGGTGCCTAAATAATACCAGACCCTGTTGGCGGTACTTGATTCTTTACTGAGGAAGTGGGCCATGGAGACAGCGTACCCTCCATCTGTCAGCAAATAAGCCAAGCCTGCCTTTTGCAACGGCGGCACTCCCTTGAAATGCGGCCCGATCGACGCAGAATACATGAAAAAACGGGCATTGATGATCAACCCGGTAAAGATGACCACGGCAATAGACGCGTGTTCTCCCATGAGCTGAATGGCAGCCAACTGGGATGCACCGGCAAAAACGATGACGGACATCATCGAGGTGGCCCATTCAGGCATTCCAGCGGAGACCCCGACAGCTCCACAGATAAGCCCGAACGGCATAACACCCGCCAGTATGGGGCTGATATCTCGAGCGCCTTGCATAAATGCCAATTTTCGATCAGTCATGATTTTTCCTGTACTGCATGGGTACTGACGCCCCGCGTACATCGTCAACATTTATATTGTTTGCCATACATTTTCCGGACTGGACTTTCTCCGGTAAAACGCGGGATACTCATTCCTATGAAAACCAAAGACGTCTTTAGATGCGCAGCCTGTGGTGCACAGTCACCCCGCTGGCAAGGGCAGTGCCCGTCGTGTAAGGAATGGAACACTCTGGAATCGTTCACTGTGAACAAGAAACGTGCGCAATCCATAGGAGCGGCCGCTGTTCAGGACAGACCGCAGCCACTGGAAGACCTGCACAGCGAACAGTATACCTCGCGCACTTCGGGTATGGAGTCACTGGACGAACTGCTCGGCTCCGGACTCGTACCGGGTGCAGCCATCCTGCTTGGCGGAGAACCGGGCATCGGCAAATCCACCCTGCTCCTGCAACTGGCTGGAAGTCAGGCCAGACTCGGGCATACGGCGGTATATCTTTCGGGTGAAGAATCCCTGCCACAACTCCGTGGACGTGCGGAACGACTCGACCTGCTGGGTCCGGGGCTGCTCGCCATGGCGTCCAACAAAGTGGAAGACGCTCTGGCCGTACTCGATGATCCCAACCCACCGGAACTGCTCATAGTGGATTCGGTGCAGACCCTGGCTTCCCCGCTGGCTGACGGCATCCCCGGTTCAGTCAGCCAAGTACGCGCTGTCGCTGCTGAACTTGTGGAAAAGACCAAGAAAACCGGCACCACGCTCATTCTGGTGGGCCATGTGACCAAGGACGGTCAGATAGCCGGACCGAAGCTGTTGGAACACATGGTGGACACGGTCCTATACTTGGAAGGCGACCGCAAACATTTCTCGCGCATCCTTCGCGTTCTCAAAAACAGATTCGGCCCCAGCGACGAACTCGTGGTCTTCACCATGAAGGAAAAGGGACTGGAAGTGGTAGCGGACCCGGCCACGTTTTTCCTTGGCGCACGAGACCCGTCCCTATCCGGCACGGCCATGGCTTTGGCGGTGGACGGTCAACGGCCTTTTGCCGTGGAAGTACAGGCTCTGGTCTGCAAGTCTTTCCTAACCATTCCCCGACGCACGGCTTTGGGCTTTGACACCAACCGGCTCAACCTCTTGCTGGCCGTGCTTGAAAAGCGGCTGCGGCTCAATCTGAGCGGTCACGACATTTATGCGAAAATAACCGGCGGTCTGGCCTACAAGGATCCCGGCCTGGATCTGGCGGTGGTTGCAGCGATAATGTCGTCATTTTACGACCAACCTCTCCCGGAGTCAGCCGTGTTCTGGGGAGAAATCGACCTCAATGGGCAGGTGCGTCCAGTTGCCGCCCACGATGTCAGGCTCAAACAGGCGGACCGACTGGGACATGAACCTGTCTGCCATTCCGGGACTGCTTCGACCCTGGCAGACCTGCAACGGATCCTGTTCGGCAAACGGAATTGATAAGAGCCCATGACTTTCCTTTTCTGGAAATCATGGTATTCTACTGATCCCTGTCATATTGCAGGGAAATGATAGTTTCTGCACGACACAACAGAAGGCCAAAAGGTATACGGTATTCGGCAGATTGCCGGCACTCACAGGGAGGACATCATGGCAGATATTCTTGATTGGACCAATTCGAGCCTGGAAAATCTGAATATGGAAAGCTTCGAAGCGCGTGCCGATGAAATGGCAGCACGCCTTCGCGAAGAAACCGGAGCGGGCAGGCTTCCCTTCCTGACCATGCCCTATGCTTCCGCCTTGAAGAAACAGTTGGAAAAGCTCAAACCGTTTCTCCAGAGATTCGACCACATGCTCCTTCTCGGCATCGGCGGCTCCGCTCTTGGTGCACGAGCGTTGCAGCAAGCGTTCTTTCCCCAGCAGGATCAACCGGGACATACCGGACCGAGTCTCTGGATCGCTGACAACGTGGATGCCTACGCCCTCGAAGCCTATCTCGCCAAACTTCCGCCTGAAAAAACCGTGGTCGTGACGGTCTCCAAATCCGGTGGCACCATTGAAACTGTGGGCCAATACTTCATTTTCAAGGAGTGGATGCAACAGCATCTGGGTGATGCATGGCATGAACACATGCTGCTCGTGACCGACGAGAAACAAGGCTTCCTGCGCGGCGAAGCCGAAACATACGGCATCACAGCTCTGCCAGTGCCCGACAACCTCGGCGGCCGGTATTCCGTTCTGTCGGCTGTCGGCATGGTCCCCGCCCTGTTTCTGGGCATGGACATCGACTCGCTCATGGCCGGCGCACAAGACGTGGCGGCTCTGTTGACCGATCCGAATCTGACCGGAGAAGCCCTGACTGAACACGGATCGTTTCAACTGGCCGCTTGGGGCGCAGCGCTTATGGACAAGGGGTTTGATGAGATGATCTTTTTCGCCTATATCCCCTTGTGGGCAAGTTTCGGAGACTGGTTTGCGCAGCTCTGGGCCGAGTCCCTTGGCAAGGACGGTAAGGGCAGCCAGCCTGTTCCGGCCATCGGCGTTACGGATCAACACTCAGTGAACCAGATGTTCATGGATGGTGTACGCAACAAGGCGTGCCTGTTCCTGACCTGCCCCAACCTGCCCGCAGGACCGAAATTTCCTGCTGACCTGCCGGACCAGTTCAGTTATGTCCGGGGCAAGGATTTCGGCAAACTGATTCAGGCCGAAGGCCTCGGAACGCGCATGGCGCTATCGGCCAACGGCGTACCGCTTGTAGAATTGCGAATGGGAGCTGACAGCCCGAGACAGGCAGGCAAGCTCATTGCTCTGCTCGGAGCAGCCACCATCCTGACCGGCTGGTTCATGGGCATCAACCCACTGGATCAGCCCGCAGTGGAACTCGGCAAACGACTGGCCAAGGCGCGCATGAACGCGGACGGCCTCGAAGGTGAAAAAGCGGATTTGAACGCTTTCCTTACCGCAGACAGAGATTTACGGGAGTTTTAAACCGTTGCAGATAATCGACGCCGACGGCAACAGGCCGCTCCAGTTCGTCAAGGTCATATCCTGGACACTACTGGTCATCATTGTGAGTTTCAGCCTGCTGCTGTCTCTGTTCATATCAAAATATGCCGAGCAGACCCTCCTTGAAAAACAGGAGGCTTTTGCCCTGCTTCTGGCCGAGAACGTCAGTCACCAACTTTTTTCCCGATTCGTGATCCCCACCGTGGTCAAATTCGGGCACATCCAGTTGCGGAACGACGACCAGTATCAGGCCATGAACAAGGTAATCCAGTCAACCATACACAGTTTTCATGTCTCGACTCTGCGTATCTACGATGCCAAGGGAACCGTCATCTATTCCATGGATAAGAATGAAATCGGTAAACCGGGTAACGCCATCTACAAGGTCACGAAAACCTGGGAGTCAGAAGATTTCAGCGCCGAGATCCTGTCCCGACTCTCCAAAATCGCAGCCCTGTTCATGGTCGACCTCAAACCGGGCAGCATGACACTCAGAGCATACAATCCATTGCGCGCCGAACGAAGTTTGACGAATATAGACCGGAATCCGATTATGGGCATCCTTGAATTCGAACAGGACATCACTGAAGACTACATGTCCATGCTCAACTTCGAACGACTCGTCATCGCCTTTTCCCTTGTCACCTCCCTGGTCCTTTTCTTCCTCGTGCTGACAGTGCTGCGCCGAGCCGAACGGTTGAGCAACAAACAGCTCAAGGAAAAGGAAAAACTCATCTTCGAATTGCAGCAACAGGAAAAACTGGCCGGCATGGGACGTATGGTTGCGGGCGTTGCCCACGAAATCCGCAACCCGCTCGGCATCATCTGCTCCAGTTCCGAGCTGATTCTCAAGCGGGCGAAAAAGGAAGGCAGTTCGTCAACCCGTATTCTTGAAGCCCTGCACGAAGAAGCCAAGCGACTTTCACGGACGGTCACCGAATTCCTCGACTACGCCAGACCAAAGAAGCCATCCATGATGCCCGTCAAAGTAGACTCCATCCTTGAGCAGGTCTCAATTTTCATGGAACCGGAATGTGAAAAACTCGGTGTCATCATCAATCGTGAATACTGCAGTGACATGTCCGCCAAAGGCGATAAGGATCTCCTGTACCGAGCATTTTACAATCTCGTGGCCAACGCGCTTCAGGCCATGAACGGCCCCGGCGAATTGTCCATCAACGCGGCACGTGGACACGGATGCCTCCATGTCATCCTCCAAGATACCGGCCCCGGGTTCTCTCCCGAACATCTGGAAAAAGTCCGCGATCCCTTCTTTACGACAAAGGATTCCGGCACCGGACTCGGGCTGGCTCTGGTCTCCACCATTTTCGAAAGCCACGGCATACAGATGCACCTGAGCAACGGCGAAAACGGCGGTGCACGGGTAGATGTCATCTTCCCGGCATAGAGCCGATACGGAGCAATACATGTCAAAAGCGTGGATTCAGGCAAAACATCCCGAGTTCGTACGGGACCTCTTCAAATTCTTTTGTCAGGCCTGTGAACAGCTCGAACTCCAGTTCATCGGATTCGATGAGAACGGAACCGTCCAATTCGAGGTAATCAAAGACCTTGTGGGCGTCGAGATGAACAAGGGACTGCTCTGGCGCATGAAAGACACGGCCCATCACGTTTTCCGCAACGACCCGCACTCACAACTGGGAGGCAAGCTGCTGGACTGGGCACTTGGTTACATTTTCCATGAAGCCACCAAGCTGAAAGAAGATGCCTACCAAAAACAAAACTACGCGCCATGGTTCCATAAACTCCATGAAGGTGAGTTGAATGAATCGGAAAAAGACATAACCGATCAGCTTTTTCAAGTTCTCAATCAGACTGAAGAGTCCATGCGCCGAGAAATCGACCGCATCCGGTTCATTATCGACAAGTGCCGACAACTCCTGCCGTATTACCTGCACAGGTACAACGACAATGTCCTTCTGGCCCGCTATATTTTCTCGCAAAATGAGCTGGTCAAAGCGGTCTTCGGCGATGAGTACGAGCATCTGATCTCCGCCATCTATGAAGACAGGCCTGAACGCATGTTCGTGCTTGCCAGTCAAAGCCTGCGCATGGGAGGATGGATGGATGAAGCCTGCAATGCATTGGATAAAGCTCTCGCTGAAAACCCAACTAGCAGAATAGTGTTGCAAGAAAAGAAAATTATTGATAATTGGGCAACTAGAATAAATACTTGACCCAGTTTTCATACTGGAATCTGCAAAATGCGTTCTTTTTGAGGAGGCCCACAATGAAGAAGCTGATTTTACTCGCAATCGCCCTGTGCCTTGTCTTTGCCTGGGGCTGCGCCAAAAAAGTCCAAACCGAGCCCGAAGTGGTTGTCGTTGAGGAAAAAGAAGTCATCGTTGAAGAAGAAGTCGTTATTGTTGACCCAATACAGGTCTACAAGGCTGAATACGACTCTCTGCCGGTGACCCACACTGTGACCAAGGGTGAATGCCTGTGGTGGATTTCCGAGTACAAACATGTGTACAATGATCCTTTCATGTGGCCCCTGATTTTCAAAGCCAACCGCGACAAGATCAACAATCCTGACATGATCTACCCTGGTCAGCAGTTTGACGTTCCCCGCTACGGCTTCGACCTGGAAGAAGTCAAGGCCTCCCGCAAGGAAGCCGGTGCTCCCTGGAAGGCTCTGGAGCCTGGACAGGATGCAATGATCCCCGCAGAAATGCGTGCGGCTCTCGGCTACAGCTTCTAAGGCTAGCCTCATTGCCATACATATCCGCCTGTCCTTTTTGGGCAGGCGGATTTTTTTTCTCCAAAAACATGCCCAGGAACCCTGCCCACATGCATAAAGACTCGCCCCACACTCCCGCCATCAGGGGCATGGATCTGACCGACTGGACTCTGCTCATCACGCTTTCCATGATTTGGGGCGGGGCGTTCTTTTTCAACGCTGTCGCGCTTCGTGACCTGCCCCCGATGCTTGTCGTGTTCGGACGCATCTCCGTAGGCAGCCTCGGATTGATCGCCGTTGTCTCCATGACACACCTGGAGGTTCGCCCCCACTTGCATCGTTGGCGACAACTTGCCGTGCTCGGCGTGTTCAACACGGCCCTCCCTTTTTTCCTCATAGTCTGGGGACAACAGTATATCGAAAGCGGACTGGCAGCAGTCATCAACGCGACAACCCCTGCATTCACTATACTAGTCGCCCACTTCTTTACCATGGATGAACGCTTTTCCATGCGAAAGCTGTCCGGTGCTGCCCTTGGGCTCGGCGGTGTGGCAACACTCATAGGCACTGACGCACTGGTCGGATTCGGCGACCATGTACTCGGTCAGCTCGCCGTCATGGGCGCAGCCCTTTCCTATGCCTGCGCCTCCACCTATGCCCGACGACTTACCGGTATACCCCCGACAGTCATGGGGTGCATCCAGCTTTCCGCAGCCTCACTTGTCATGATGCCCGTGGTCATCATCATGACAAAACCATGGGAACTGCCCATGCCCGGCCTCGACGCCATCGCAGCCATTGTCGGCCTTGGACTCCTGTGCTCCACCGTAGCGTCCATTATCTTCTTCCGACTGCTCACGTCCTCCGGGGCCACCAATATCAGCCTTGTTACCCTGCTCATTCCTTTCAGCGCATCAACGCTTGGCATCACCTTTCTCGGCGAGCCATTCACCATGCGCCTTGTTCTCGGCATGCTCATCGTCTCAACCGCTGCCATTCTCATCGACGGACGACTCAGGTTCAGAAAAAGGCCTTAGACGACTCAAGAACCTTTTCAATAATTCTTGGGCATTTCCGATTTCTTGTGAGTCTTCGGCAGGACTCTCTATATCTGATTGATTGAACCGCAAGAAAAAAGCCTCACCTTCTCCGATAATCCGGAAAAGGTGAGGCTTTTTTCTTGCGTCAACCAAGGGACCGTTGCAACAACGCTCTGCCAAAGCACCACGCCAAATTTTAGGTAAAAACTCAGGTGCCCATGGCAGACGCAATTCAACCGGCGACAAAGCTTGTTACGTTGAAGCTTGAATTACTCCTCGAAAGCGACGCGGAAGCCGTCTGTCAGGAGACCGAAACTACATACCGTTCAAAGCGTCTGCACGCACAGTATAGAGCGGAAAGATCTTGTCATAGCCGGAAACTTCAAAGACTTCCTGAATGTAATCTTTGACACCGCAGATAGCCACAATGCCGGAGACCTTCTTGAGTCGCTGATAGGCAAGCACGAGCACACGCAGGCCGGAGCTGTTGATGTAGTCCAGTCCGGAAAAATCAAAAAGCAATCTGGTCTCACCACTTTCGAGCAGAGCCAAAACTTTCTCTTCCATGGCCTGAGTCCCTTCAGCATCAAGATTGCCGTCTATCGCAAGAATAATAATCCCATTCTCATTTTCCTGATTCATTGCCATTGTATGCCTCCGTATGCCTATTCTTTCATAGAAGAACAGGACTTGCTGATATCTTTACTCAGCGTGAGAACGTTTTTGCCGCCTTCACGCACATATTCGATGCCGTGCACCATGTTTTTTATCAAATGAATCCCCATGCCGCCAATGGGGCGATCCCGATCTTCAAGCGGCACATCCAACTCTGGCGCCGGAGCTTCCAGTATATTGAAAGGTTCGGAATCGTCTTCAACCCGAATGGTCAAAAGATCTCCGTCCATGGACAGAGAAACGTCGATAGGGTGTTCATCAAAATCCGCATATCCGTAATTGATGATATTCGTAATCAGCTCATCCAGCACCAGCGTCAGATGAAAAACAATCTTGCCCGACAATCCGTTAGACTTACCAAAAGATTCCACCTTAGGCTGAAAACACCTAAAGCAGTTTTCCTTGTTGGTCATACGAAATGAAACAGTATCACCGGGCATGCATTTCCCACTAGTTTTTTTGATAACGACAACAGCAATATCGTCTTCCTGACCATTCACTTGGTAATGATCCACTGCGTCCATCAATGCCAAACGGACTCCCTCTGCGTTTTTATGAGCATTCTCCTTGATGATGGCAAGCATTCTCTTCTTGCCAAACATTATACCCTCACTGTTTCGGGCTTCCCAGACACCGTCCGTGGACAACACCAGGATCTCCCCATCTTCCATAATGGCTTCGTTGGATTCATACGCGTATTCTTCCAGAACACCGAGAGGAAGTCCTTCGCCGGACAATTCGCCAAACGTATCGGTGGCAGGATTATACCGGATGGCTGGATCATGGCCCGCCCTTACCCATTTGACCGATGGAGTGTTCTCTTTGAGTTGCAGGTAGAACATGGTCAAAAAACGGCCGGAACCATCAAGATCTCGGCTCAGCACCTCGTTGATGGATTGTATCCGCTCATGCGGCCCCAAGGGGATCTTCGCCAGAGTATGAAACTGCCCTCTGGTAGCGGCCATGACCATAGCTGACGGGAGGCCATGACCTGCCACGTCACCGACAATCACCCCAAGAGCTTCCCCGTCCTGACATTTAATATTCAAAAAATCGTAATAGTCCCCACCTGTCTGATCGCAATAGGAAATACCACCGGAAAGATCAAAACCATCCAGACACGGCTCGGAATGCGGCAACAGCAACCGCTGCACCTCCTCCGCAAGAGCCATGTCTTTATTGAGCTGCAGAAGCTCCTTGAGCTTGGGTCCCATCTCATTGAACGAATCCACAAGATCATCCCGTTCATCCCCGGTGTGTTGCGTCATGCGTGCCGAAAAATCACCACCGGACAATCGCCTCGCGACAGCGGTCAGGGTCAGAATGGGCCTGGTGATCGCCCGCGACCCAAACCAGGCGATCAGCCCCGTGAAGATCAGCATTATACCGGAAACTATCATGGAAATATCACGCATTTCATCAAACAAATATTCCAGGGAATCAGCCACGGCATTCGGCAATCGGGAAACCACCCGTTTGGGTGCTATAATAATGAATGAAAAATAGTTGTTTGACGCAAAGGCGCAGAGCGAGCCTTCTCCCTTGTAAGAGAGCGGAACCGTCCCGGATTTCTGCATATCCATGGCATGTAGAAGGACTTCGGTACCAATCGCATCATCAAAAGTGAGCCATTCCTGTTCAACGCCTGACATCCAATGCCGACGCCCACCCTCCTGAGAGTCCTTCTGCGCAAGAATCGGCAATCCTTTGTCCAGAGTATCGCCTGAAGGATCACGGGTGACCATAAAAGACAGGATGTCTCCTTCCCACCGTTCCTTCAGCCCTTCCTCGCCCATGATGGCAAAAGAGGGGAGATCCAGAGACGCACAGCCAAGGAACGTCCCATCAGCGGATCGAATGGGGAAAACTATTGTGGTCACGGTCGCCCTCGTGACCGGGTCAACCGTCAGGTAGAACTTCCACGATTGCGACTCCTTGGAATCCTGATACCAATCCTGATCCCTGTGATCGTACATGGAAGGAAAGCCTCCATGCCCCGGGTAGGTCAGCAGGACGCCAGACTCAAGACCGATATTTATCCAGAACGGCGCTTTGGTCATATCCTGAATGATACTGCGCAGAGTCGGAGTCAACTGCTGCAACAGCTCTACATCCTTTTCCACATCCGATATCCGCACACGGTGAGACAAATGCACTGAAGGAAAACCAAAGCTGACCTTGATGGGTCGCTCCCGCCCGGACATGGTCTTTCGCACATACCCCGTGTGGGTCATTATATCCGGTGGAGCCTCGTCAGGGTCGGCAAAATCAATGGAGTAATATACTTTGGATACAGCATCAGATTTGTTGTTTTCAAAAACTCGACTCGTATCCATGGAAAGAGCTCGGACTGCCAACTTCATGGTCTCCCCGCCGCGCTCCAGAAGCGTCAGCAAAGAGGACGCGTTATACTCAAGTTCCGATGCAACAATAAGGAGCAATTCCCTGCGCAATTCTTCTGCCAGATCACGAACAGCCTCACCTGAAGCCTTACCCATGAGACCGCGGGAAAGAAAGATCGGCCCCAGACTGAACGCCAAGAGCACAACGAATATTTTTATGCGAATGGGAATCTTCATATTTCTTCTCCATGCGGCCACACGCTTGCGCACCACATGCAGTTTGACCACAGAACAGGGACAATTGTCCACCGTGAAACCCCACCTCCCCCATATAATACTTGGAAAAAGATCCCATTGCGTTTATACAAAGCAAAATCTTCACAATCAGCACAATGGACGGTCGCATGCCGCACCCCAACGACAATAAACGCATCACTAAAACCGCACTCTACTCGTGGGTTCTCTATAAAAACATCCCTCTCCAACTTGCTGTAGTGGCAATCATCGTAGTCACGGTCGCCATGCGTGTCCTGCCGCTTGAGATGCAAAAGCGGATCATCAACGAAGCCATCGGCCTTAAAGATCTCCCGGCCCTGTGGCGGTATTGCGCCCTATACATAGGGGCCGTGACCCTGGCGGGCATACTCAAATACTGTATCAATCTGATGCAGGTCTATATCGGCGAAAAGACACTCAAAGTCGTCAGGGAACGACTCTATGAGCATCTGCTTTCCCTGCCCGTCCAGTTCTATCGCCGCACCTCTCCGGGCAATGTCATCTCCTACCTCATCACAGAATTCATCCCGGTGGCCACATTCATCGGACAGGCCGTGGCCGTGCCTGCGGTCAACGTCCTGACCTTTCTGGCGATGGCCGGATACATGATCCACCTGAACCCGACCATCGGCCTCATTTCCATATCCATCTACCCGATCGAACTGTTCATCCTGCCCCGCATCCAGAAATATTTCCGCCGGGCAAACCGTCAACGCATCGAACACACCCAGCGACTGTCAGGTTTGGTAGGTGAAGCCGTCTCCGGCGTACATGAAGTCCACTCCAATGCGTCTATCCCGCTGGAAAAAGCTCGCTTTTCCGCTGTCATAGAAAAGCTCTACAAAGCCACGGTCACACAGAACAGCATCAAGTTCGGCATCAAGTTCGTGAACAATTTTTTCATGAGCCTCGGACCATTCGTCCTCTTTCTCATCGGTGGTTACTATGCCATTCAGGGACATTTCGACGTGGGTGCCATCGTGGCCTTCCTGTCCGCGTATGAAAAACTCTATGACCCCTGGAAAGAATTGATGGAATTCTGGCAGGTATATCAAGACAGCTCGGTCCGCTACGACCAGATCATGCGCGCTTTCGACCATGCCCCTGAATTCAAGCAATTCACCGAAGGTCGCGAACCATACGCTCTGGATAATGATATCGAGATCCGCAACCTTTCCTTTGTCATCGGCGGCAACATCCGTCTGCTCGACAACGTCTCCATGAAGGTCAAGGGCGGCGAACACGTCGCCTTGGTCGGCTTCTCCGGCTCGGGAAAATCCACCTTGGCTCTTTGTGTGGCCCAGCTCTACAAATACACTGGTGGCAGCATACTCGTGGGCGGTCACGAAGTTTCGGAACTGACAAAACAGGACATTTCCTACAACCTCGGCATGGTGGCCCAGCACCCGTTCATCTTTGATGGCACGGTCAAGGAGAACCTGCTCTACTCGTGTAAATCCCTGTCCATGCAAGGAGGGAAATGCACTCCTTCAGGTGAAGAGCCGACACTCGATGATTTGATAAAGATATCTCAGCAGGTCGGATTCTTCACTGATGTCCTCGCCTTTGCCCTGCGCGCCAAACTGGACACAAAGAACCCGGACAACAGCCTCAAGGAAGCCATCCTCGCCTCACGCAAGGAATTTCAGGAAGGCGAAGCCGGTATGTATGCTGATGTGGCCGAATACATTGAGTTCTTTGATGTAGACAACTACAGCCGCTACATGACCGTGGCCGAAAATATCGCCTTTGGCGCAGCTATCGCTGAAAAATTCGACCAGGAACATTTACACGAGCACCACCAGTTCATCGAATTCATTGAAGAGCACGGGCTTATGGCGCACCTGACCGTACTGGGTGAGACCCTCACACGGATGATCACCGACGAACTTGGGCCATCCCCCGTTCACGAAGCCTTCACCGATTGCCCAATTCCCGAAGCAGAATACAGCGAATATCAGAAGGTCGCAAACCGACTCGACTCTGGAGAACCCCTTTCTGAAAAAGAGAGGAGTCTCATCTCCAAGCTGGCTTTGGCATACATTCCCGGTATTCACCGGCAGGTTGAACTGGACAAGGGATTTATCAACCGCGTAGTCCGATCGCGTCGGGAGTTTATGAACAAGGCGTCACAGGATCATCCAGACGCATTCTGCTTCTTCGATCACGACAACTACATCGACTCCCTGAATATTCAGGATAACATCCTGTTTGGTCGCGTTCGCACCGATGCCAACGGTGCCGAGGACGAGATCAACCATCGCATCATGCAGGCACTCATCATGCAAGGCGCGCTGGAACCCGTAGCCGAAATGGGGCTGAACTTCGAAGTCGGCTCCATGGGCGACAGGCTGTCCGGCGGTCAAAGACAGAAGGTTGCTCTTGCACGAACCTTCCTCAAGGTACCTCCCGTCCTTATTCTGGATGAAGCCACTGCAGCTCTGGATAACAAGTCGCAGGGACGCGTGCAGAATATCCTGACCAACAACTGGAAAGGTAAATCCACGGTCATGGCTGTCATTCACCGTTTGGACATGCTCCCCTACTATGACAAAGTCGTGGTCCTCAAGGCGGGACGCATTGTCGAGCAGGGTGGCTATGAAGAATTACTGGAAAAGAAAGGCGCACTTTACACACTTATTCACGGTAAAGAAGAATAAGTCGGTCGAGATTGCCAATGTCTGATGAGAACAGGAACCCGAGCAGGAATTTTAACAAATTCTGGCCCCACATAACCAACCCGGAGGTTGCCCACTATGCGGCATCGCAAGGCGTCTGGGCATGCGGCATCATATGCGGATTCACGGTACTGAACACAATCATGTTCATGATTGATTACCCCGACAGGCCTGTTGACCTGGTGCCCCTGGTAAATGTTGCCTTATTCGGCCTGATTGGTATCGGCATACACAAGAAATACAAAGCCTCGGCCATAACTGGACTTGTTCTCTATCTTCTCCAGTTTATCTTGAAATTCTCATTCACCCCGATCCAAGCTCTCATCAGTAGTTTCTTCGCTGTTTTCTTCACCCTCGCATTTATCAACTCCGTCCGGGGTGTACATAAATGGCATGCATTGAAACTGGAAAGGAGGTCGTCTGTATGACGTTCTTTCAAAAAAGAAACCGTAAACAGTTTTTTATGCTCTACAACGTGGTATCGGTTGTGTTTTTGAAAAAAAACGCAAAAAAATTCGCCAAAACGGTAAAAAAAACGTCAATTTTCCGCTTTACAGGCTTTTTTTTTGGATGTACCCAACGTCTAACCCAATCGGGACTCTCTCCCTCTCATAGTGCCCGGTCCAGGAGACGTTCTCCTGGACCGGCGCTGTATTATTAAAGGAGTACGGCTATGAAAGAACCAGCTGAAAAAGCAACGGACCTCTTCCGACAGATGAACAAGAACCGCCGGGACGTCTTCAAGGCCTACCAAGGGTTTACCGCCACCATAAAAAAAGGCAGCGCCATTGAGGACAAATACCAGTCCTTGATTTTGATCGCCTGTTCCATCCTGTCCCAGTGTGACATGTGTATTTCCCTGCATGTACAGAACGCGGCCACTCACGGCGCAACTAAGGATGAAATCATCGATGCGGGCCTTCTGGCCGTTGCCATGGGCGGTTCTCCCAAGATGATGTATATGCGATATGTATATGAAGAGGCGGAAAAGCTCTTTGACTAGAGCCTGGCTGCCTTGTGCGAAGCAAGATTAAGAAAAAGCCCCGCTTGAATTTTATTCAAGCGGGGCTTTTAGTTAGGCGTGTTTTGTTACGACTGCGTGCATTCGCAGTAGAGGTGCAAACGGTATTGTTGCAACGGTTTTGCCTTGACGGCGACCTGCTTTTTGCGGGGCGGCAAAAAGCAGGCAAAAAGCGCCTTCTGGGCTGTGAGCCTGATACCGGACCCAAGAGCCTGTACGCGGTGATCAGCTTCTTGCCGCCGATCACAAGGCGGCCAAGATAGTAAGGGGCTTTTTTTCGGCCCTTTTTTTGCCCCAACAAAAAAACGGCCCCCGCCGGGAGGGCATGGAGAACGTTGGGTGCTTCAGCACCCAACAACGGCTCTCGCCGAAGGCGCATCTTCCAATAAAAAAGGCCGCTCTTAAAGCGGCCCTTCCTTATATCTTCTCTCCATCGGGGTTAAACCCCGACTTCTTCATCCTAACATCCTATTTCCCCATCAAAACTTTACCGACCCTGGCAAGAGCCTCCTTCAAGGTCTCATCGTCAACAGCATAGGAAAACCGAATACACTTGTCGTCGCCAAACGCAGCCCCCGGAACCAGGGCAACACCAGCCTCTTCCAAAATCTTGGTACACATGGTCGCGGAATCCGGTGCCTCTTCGGTGTAGAACTGATCCAAAACCGGGAAGAGATAAAATGCTCCGTCAGGCTTGGGACACTTCGCACCCCATCCGGTAATGATCTCATACGCCAGGTCACGGCGGCGAACAAAGGCTTCCTTCATCTCATCCACGATATCCCACGGCCCGATCAGCGCGGCATGTGCAGCTTTCTGAGTGATGGAATTGATGTTGGATGTGGACTGTCCCTGAATCTTGCTCATGGCCTTGACCAGATCTTCGTGCGCCAGTGCATACCCGACGCGCCAGCCAGTCATGCAAAAGGACTTGGACAATGCACCGACAATGGCAATGGTTTCGGGGTATGTCTCCCAGGTCTTGGAAAGCGAAACGGGCTCGAACGGGGCGTACACCAGACGGTCGTATACCTCGTCAGAGATGATAAAAATTTCGTTGTCACGAGCCCACTGGGCAATGGCTTCGAGTTGTTCCTGCGTATAACAGCAACCGGTCGGGTTGGACGGTGAATTAAGAATGAGTACGCGGGTACTGTCCGTGCGTGCGGCCTCAAGAGCTTCCACGGTGACAAGATAGTTCTCGTCGGCAGTGGTGGGTACAAACACGGAAACGCCGTCAACCAACTGCACCATGGCAGGATAGCTGACCCAGTAAGGAGCCGGGATAAGGACTTCGTCGCCGGGATTCACCACGGCCATGAGCAGATTGTAGAGCACCTGCTTGCCGCCGTTGGATATAATCGTATTGTCGGCACAGGCCTGTGCCCCGTAAAATTTGGTATAATATCCAGCGACGGCTTCCCGCAGTTCCGGAATGCCCGGCACCGGAGTATACCGGGTGAAGCCTTCATCCAAAGCAGCCTTAGCCGCATCACAAACATGGGCAGGAGTGCCGAAGTCAGGCTGTCCCACAGCCAGACTGATAACCTCGCGTCCCTGAGCGCGGAGTTCCAGGGCCTTGGCATTCACTGCCAAGGTCGCGGAAGGTTTAATACGCGCCAGACGATCGGAAATACGCATATGAAGACTCTCTCTTGTTTAGCTATGGGTTGATTGACCGCTAGACTGCCAATAGACGAAAACAATTCAGAGGTAAATCGGGTTTTCTCCCAATCGAAAAAAAAGTTGCCAGATGCATTGACCTGTCTATAGCTTCATAGTGCAAGCACAAAGACATGAACACCATCGACAAGGAGAAATTCATGTCTGCATTCAAAGGTGACCACATTACGGTACAATACGAAATGCATCTCGACTTTCCTGCCGAGAAAATATGGGCACAGCTCTGCCCGGTACGCGAATATGACTGGATAGAAGACTGGGAATGCGAAATGCTGCACTCTGAATCCGGTTTCAATGAACGAGGTTGCGTCTTTCGCACAAATGTCCACACGGAAGGCGGCCCGGACATCTGGCTCACCTGCCGGTTCGACCCGATGGAACAAATTGAATTCGTCCGCACCAACGCATGGCGAATTGCGCACTACATCATCGAATTGGAACCAGCCCAAAATGGAACCCGACTCATCTGGACGCAACATGTGACTGCGCTGAACGAAGAGGGCAATGAATACGTGAAGCAATGGCCTGATGCATTCAAAGCGACAATAATCAGACTGGAAAAGATGCTCGCCCACTTTCTCGCAACAGGGACAATGTTGCGAGCAGACGACAAGGACTGACAGAAGGACGTCGAGATATGTACACGGTTGGAAGACTCGCCAAAAGACATGGACTTTCGCGCTCCACCTTGCTCTATTATGATCGCATCGGACTACTCAGGCCGAGCGGGCACGCCAAGGGCGAGTATCGGCAATACTCGGGCGAAGATGATACTCGACTGACAAAAATCTGCAAATATCGCAGGGCCGGGATCACACTCAAGGCAATCGGCGATATGCTCGACGATCAGGCAGACACCGGCGTGGCCGCGACTCTGGAGAACAGGCTGACGGAATTGAACCGGGAAATGGACATCTTGCGGGAACAGCAACGATTCGTCATCGATCTGCTTGGCCGCACCGACCTGTTGAACGAACAACAGGTCATGGACATGGCCACTTGGGTTTCCCTGCTCCGCGACGCCGGGTTCAGCGAAAATGACATGAGGCACTGGCATGTCCAGTTTGAAAAAAGCGCACCGGACAGACATGCAGACTTTCTGCGTCGCCTGCATATACCGGAAGGCGAAATTTCAGCCATCAGAGCCATGGCCGCAGCGCCGCAGCAGATCTTCAACATCAACAGGGAATCAGGAAAATTCATGGAAATATTCTTCAAGATATACGAAGGCCTGGACCGCGAAGGCCCCGGGAATTTTGCAATGACCAAACGCGCCTACGACATGTGCACCGGCCTGCCGGAAAAGCCGGAAGTTCTCGAACTCGGCTGTGGATCAGGCGGCGCCACCATCCCGCTGGCACAGATATCCGGCGGCATTGTCACAGCCACAGAAATCTATCACCCCTTCCTTGAGAAGATGGTCGAACGTGCCAAAAGAGCCGGAGTCGAAGATCGAATCATCGCCGCAGTCATGGACATGGGAGATATCCAGGCCGAACCGGAATCCTTCGATCTTATCTGGTGTGAAGGAGCCGCCTATATCCTCGGCGTGGACAAGGCGTTTGCTCAATGGCAGCAATATCTCAAACCAGGTGGCTGCCTCTGCATTTCCGATGCTGTCTGGCTCTCGGAGGACATCCGAGACAACGCTCCTGACGAACTCAAGAATTTCTGGGCCGAGGGATATCCTGCCATGCGTACTGCCGAGGAAAACAACCGCGCAGGTGAAGCTGCAGGCTATACGCCACTCGGCAACTTCACCATCGACACCGCCTGTTGGGACGCATTCTATAACGATGTCGAGCGACGCCTGGAAAAGATAGAACAAACATACGGAACCGAGCCAAACGGGCGAGCGATTATTGATATGACTCACAAGGAAATTTCTTTGTATCGGAACTACCCTGGGACATACGGCTACGAATTCCACATATTCAAAAAATGACCTCCTCCATCTTAAAGACCTCGGCCCCGTGCACTCTGTGTACGGGGCTTTTTCATTGGATATTCGTTGTCCCAACATCATACCCGCCTATGGATGGAGTTATTATTTCCATGAGAGAGGCTATAAAAAGTGACATCCATATTTACAAAAAAACTAACTATTATAACATAGCTGATAGTAATTATTCTCACAAAAACAGGCGTCTCCATGAAAGAGAAGTTCTTGAAATCCCACCTGAGCCAATGGCTGGCAGCCTCCCTGATCGTTTGCCTTGTCGTCGTTGGTTGTGCTTACGCCCTATACCAATCTAACAAAGAACATACGCAATTAATGGAAGCGGAGAAAGCGTCAAACGCGGTTTATTCCCTTCAGCAGCTTCTGAAATTCGAATTCGAAAGCATGGTTGCTGATGTCCGGCTCCTGTCGAAAATGCAAGAGTCTCAACAGGTATTCACCAATCGCCTCACGGCTCCCCTTGCAAAAAACCTGTTATTCTTCACTCTGGACAAGAAGGCGTATGACAATATCCGGTATCTGGACAGACGGGGCATGGAGTTGTTCCGCGTCGACTATCTCGAAGGCAGCCCGGCAGTGGCGACGAAGCATGATTTGCAGGACAAAGGAAACACATACTATTTCAAAGGATCCGAAAAGCTGAAAGTCGGCGAAGTATATATTTCGGCACTGGATCTGGACACGGAACCCTATGCCACAAACCAGCTTCCCAAACCCATCATACGTATCGCAGCTCCTTTGTTCGCACTCGACGGCACGCGACACGGGGTGGTCATCCTCAATTACTTCGGCAATCACATATGCCGTATCATGGAACTCGGGTCCGAGGAGTCCGGCGAAAACCCCATGCTGCTCAACGACAAGGGATATTGGCTTCGATCAGACAATGCTGATGAGGAATGGGGCTTCCTGCGCAAAGAGGGGACGGATCTCACCTTTCAGTCCCGCTTCCCGAAGGAATGGGAACACGTTACCCAAACAGAAAACGGACAGACCAGGACCCCAAACGGCCTTTTCACTTTCGCCACCATTGATCCCGGACAATTCATCTCTGAACTAACAAACATTCGGGTCACCAGCGATGCCGGCAAATGGGTCATCATGATCCATACGCCTATGAAGAAACTGACAGACCCTCCAAAAGCCTACCTGGCGAGTCTGTCCACGGTACTTATTCCCCTTGCAATTCTGATCATGGCCAGCCTCTATTTCATTTGTTTGTTTCGTCAGACCAACAAACAGGCTCAACTGGACATCATAGCGCAACAGGCATCATACGCCCGATTTGTTCCCAAAGAATTCCTGGCCCTTCTAGGTAAGGGCAGATACCGGGATCTCGCCCTGGAAAGCCATGCTGATCATCAAATGTGTGTTCTTTTCAGTGATATCCGATCCTACACAAAGCTCTCCGAAGGCATGAGTCATCTAGAGGTCATCCAATTCCTCAATGAATATTTCAGGGCAGTGAACGGACCTATCGTGAACAATGAAGGATTTGTGGACAGCTTTCACGGTGATGCCCTTCTGGCCTTGTTCAAAGATGGTAATGCAGAAGGAGCTGTCCGCGCAGCCATTGCAATGCAGCACAGTATTAAACAATTCAATGAAGAAAGGGCTGAGAAAGGAGAGAAAACGGTTGCCGCCGGTATTGGACTCCACTGCGGCGAAGTGACACTTGGAGCTCTCGGGACAAACGAACGCTTGCAGGCCACTGTGATCGGCGATGTCGTCAATCTGGCCGCCCGCATCGAATCGTGCACCAAGACCTTCGGCGTCAGTATAGTCATCTCGGACAGCGTATTCAAAAAAATACCACAGCCCGAAATATTCAACCTGCGTGAAATCGATACGGTTCGCGTCAAAGGGAAGCAGACTCCAGTGGCGCTCTATGAAGTTTTCGATGCCGACCGTGAAGAGCTGATCGCACAAAAACAATCGATGCTCTCCGATTTTTCCCAGGCGCTCACCCTGTATAGAAAAGGAGACTTTGAAAACGCCTCAGCGATTTTTGATCAATGTATGAAGATATGTCCTGAAGACACCATCAGTCCCATTTTTTTCAAACGATGCAAAACCATGATGCGAATTCCTCCCGGCGACGGCTGGACGGGCATTAGCACTCTCTAAAAAAGGAGTTTCCCAATGTCTTTCATCACATTTACAAAAAAAAACATGATTGATGTTCCGGAAATCGATAATCAACACAATCAACTCTTTGAAATTCTCAACATGATGCACGCGGCCACGGTCGAAGGGCAGGAGCAGGCCGCTATCATAAAGATTTTTGACGACCTCATATCCTACACGGTGGACCACTTCGACACCGAAGAACAATACATGATGAAGCATGAATACTCAGGCTACGCAGGCCACAAGAAAGAACATGATGAACTCACGGCACAGGCAGTCGAACTGCAAAATCAATTCAAGGACGGAAGTGCCACGGTTACATTCGAGTTGCTCGATTTCCTGAATGAATGGCTCAACAACCATACCATGGGGACAGACCAGGACATGGGAAAATTCCTCCGCGACATGGCATAAATCCATACCGAGACAAGCATATACCAGTACGCTATAGCTCGATAAATTTTTCCACCTTCCCGGAACAATCAAAAAGTTCAGGAGACTGCGCTCAAAGTGCAGTCTTTTTTTTGTAACAGCCCCCAAAATTCCTTCAAAATGCGTGTTGACAAATTGAGAGCCATTCCTGATAACACTCTAGCTCACGCAAGCCAGTCTCACCAACGACTTCCGGTCATTGTCATGAAAACACATTTTGGACTGGCCTTTTTTCCCCGCATTCTGTAGTCTAGATAATCTCTAACGCAAACAATTACTCGCATTGCTTGTTTACTATAAAGACATAAATTCCAACAACTTACAAAGGTCAGTCCATGCCGCAACTTAAAATGCCAGCCAATCTTCCCGACCCGATTATCAATGAAAACGCCAAGATAGTTTTGAAACGGCGATACCAGCGAAAGGACACCGAAGGGGTTGCTTACGAGACAACCAAGGAGTTGTTTTGGAGAGTGGCATCCGCCATTGCCGAAGAGGAAGGCAAATACACAAAATCATCATTCAAAGTTCCAAAATTAGCTCGTGAATTTTACGATCTGATGACCTCATACCGTTTTCTGCCGAACTCCCCCACACTCATGAATGCAGGGACAGACATCGGGCAGTTGGCAGCCTGTTTCGTCCTGCCCATTGAGGATGATATCGAAGGCATTTTCGACGCAGTAAAGCATGCAGCCATGATCCACAAATCAGGCGGCGGCACAGGCTTCTCTTTCTCCCGTCTGCGTGCCAAGGATTCCGTGGTCGGCTCGACGGGCGGCGTGGCATCCGGCCCACTCTCCTTCCTCAAGATTTTCAACTGCGCCACAGAACAGATCAAACAGGGCGGCACCCGACGCGGTGCGAACATGGGCATCCTGCGCGTCGATCACCCGGACATCATGGATTTCATCAAGGCAAAGGAACGTGACGGCGAGTTGAACAACTTCAACCTGTCGATCGGCCTGACCGAAGCGTTCATGAAAGCTGTCGAGAAAAAAGACGATTTCGATCTGATCGCACCCAATACCGGCAAAAAGGTCGGTTCCCTCAACGCGCGTGACGTTTTCAACATCCTTGTCCAGAAAGCCTGGGAATCCGGCGATCCGGGCATTGTCTTCCTGGACCGTATCAACCGCGACAACCCCACGCCCAAACTCGGCGAGATGGAATCCACCAACCCGTGCGGCGAACAGCCCCTGCTCCCCTACGAAGCCTGCAACCTCGGTTCCATCAACCTCGGCAAATGTTTCGCCAAGGGCAAGAACGGTCACGACTCCGAAGTGGACTGGGATGAACTCAAACGCATCGTGCATCTGGCAGTCCGGTTTCTGGACAACGTCATCGACGCCTCACAGTACCCCCTGCCCCAGATCACCGAAACCGTCGAGATGAACCGCAAGATCGGTCTTGGCGTCATGGGTTGGGCAGACCTGCTCTACCAACTCAATATCCCCTACAATTCGCAGACTGCCGTGGACATGGGCGAACGGCTCATGAAATTCGTGCAGGACGAGGCCCGGAGCGCGTCCAAGACACTTGCCGCCGAACGCGGTCATTTCCCGACCTACCCCGAGTCGGTTTTCGGCGAGGCCAACCTCGGCCCATACCGTAACGCGACGACGACGACCATCGCCCCCACCGGCACCCTGTCCATCATCGCAGGCTGCTCCTCCGGCGTTGAACCGCTGTTCGCACTGTCCTTCGTGCGCAACGTCATGGACAACGACAAGCTGGTCGAGACCAACCCGTTTTTTGAAACGGCGCTCAAGGAAGCAGACGCCTATTCCGCCAAGCTGATGGAAAAGATTGCCAAGGTCGGGTCCATCAAAAAAATGGACATTCTGCCCGAGGAACTGCGGAGCGTGTTCGTCACTTCCATGGATATCGAACCCATCTGGCATCTCAAGATGCAGGCAGCTTTCCAGAAGCACACTGACAACGCGGTCTCCAAGACCGTCAATCTGCCCAGCAACGCCACCAAGGAAGATATCTGGGACATCTATTGGAAGGCCTATGAATACGGATGCAAGGGCGTCACGGTGTACCGCGACGGCTCCAAAATATCCCAGGTTCTCTGCACCGGCGACAGCGACAAGAAGAAAAAGGAAGAAGAAGCTTCCGTTGTGCAGAATCGCCCGGACGTCATCTACGGTTTCACCCAAAAGATTCCCACCGGCCTCGGCATGCTCTTTCTCACTGTCAACGAGATGGACGGCAAACCCTTCGAGGTTTTCGCCACCATCGGCAAATCTGGCGGTTCCATCACCGCGAAAGCCGAAGCCATCGGTCGACTCGTCTCCCTCGCCCTGCGCTCCGGCGTCGAAGTGCGTGAGATAGTCGAACAACTCAAGGGCATCGGCGGCGAAAACCCCAAGTTCATGAAAAAGCATCTGGTCAAATCCATCCCCGATGCCATCGCCCATGTCTTCGAATCCCGCTACCTCAGCGGCGACCGCGTGGACGTACAGGGAGCATCTCTCAACAAGGAGCTCTGCCCCGATTGCGGTGAGCCTCTCGTATTCGAAGAAGGCTGCCACATCTGCAAATCCTGCGCGTACACCAAGTGCGGCGGTTAATCTAAGAAGTCTCCAACGGCCGGGGGGAAGGGAGAGGAAAATCCTTTGAAAAGGGTTCTTTCTCTCCCTTCACCCCGGACTCTCTACCCCTCTTTTTCCCTGAACTTATGTAGTATTTTGCGAGCGTGTGGCATGCCGACGGTTCGTGCTCTTTTTGCTGGTTCAATCGAATTCACCGTGTCTGTACAGACATATTTCCCTGATCACAGCTCTTCGAATTCCCCACGTCTTCCCGAAGGACAGCAGCGCAGTGCCCTGACTTCAAACGCCAACAGCGTGCAGCTCTCAAGAATGGCGAAGATTCGTCAATAAAAGATGCGAATTGACCGCAGGCGCAGCCTGACTCCGTTGAAGATCAGATCGAGCCCGACAGCGACGAAGATTCGCCGCTATCGTACGCCGCGTTACCCCAGATAAGACATGGGGTCGCGCACAGGTTCGACCTCGCCCTTTATGTAGCCCCATTGGACAAGGCGCTGATAGGCATGGTTGGCTTGATCGCCCTGCCGGACTTTTTGCAGGAAATTGTAATATTCACGCGCGGCCTCTTCACGGTTCCCCAGACCTTCCTGACTGTATCCCTTGAAGAAGGGAACATATGGATTGCCGGGCAATGCCTTGTCGTACTGTACGAAACTGTCGTAGGCATCGGCATATTTCTCAGACTGGAGTAACAGCACACCGCTGACCTGACTTGCCTGCGCTTCGCCGGGATACACTCGCTTGGCTTCCATGGCATAAGGCAGGGCTTTGTCATACTGCTTCTGCGCCATTTGCAGCTTCGCCATGATAAGCAGGCCGGTATAATCGTTCGGAGCCTTTTGCAGGGCGGACTTCATTTTATCTTCGGCCTCGCCGAACTTCTTTTCGCCGCCCAGCTTTTCCGCATCCTGCATATCCTTGACCGCGGGACCGAGCTTGCGCAGCTCTGCGGTATTGTCCATGTATCGTTCTCGATAAACAGAATATTTCCTGGCGCCATAATACTGATTCTTTGCACGGTTACGGGCCGCAGTCAGCCGCTCCGCACTCATGGGATGGGTAGAAAACATGACTTCCAGAGCACTCGGCTGACGGTCATGCTGCTCGTTGAGCATCTCCATCAAACCGATCATCCCATCCGGGTTGTATTGAGCGCGAGTCATGTATTCCATGCCGAGGCTGTCCGCCTGCCGCTCGTCATCCCGACTGTATGACGCCAGCAGCAAACCAGCCCCCAGACCGCCGATACCACCGGCCAGAGAACCCCAGGCACCGCCGTATTTGGCTCCCACAACAGCACCGCCGACTCCGGCCAGACCGCCAATGACCATCTGTGAACTCATGCGGGCGGCCGTGTGCCGGGCATTGACGTGCCCGATTTCATGCCCGAGCAACGCAGCCAGTTCAGCCTCGTTATCAAGATCAAGCAGAATGCCGCGCGTACAGGCGATAGTCCCGCCGGGGAAAGCATATGCGTTGACATAGTTGGCGTTGACCACGTTGTAGGCATACGGCATTTGAGGCCGGTGCGACATGTCGGACAGCGAACGCCCCACCCGGGTCACATACGCATTGAGCGCGCCATCCTGCGTCGGACCATAGTCGTTGGACAGCTGCATGGGCGAGGCTTGACGATCCATCTGGATCTCCTTCTCCTCGCTGACCAGCATGAACTGGCTCTTCCCGGTAACAGGATTTTTTGCACAGCCACCCAGGGCGATGCCAAGGGCCGTCATGCCCCCGGCTTTCAAGAAATCACGTCGGCTCAACTGTCTGACAATATCAATATGGTCCATTTTATTCTCCAGTAGTTGCCGAACAATACCGCAAAAAGGCCTGATAATTCAAGTCTGCGCACCACCAGTTGACAGTGCGCCAAGGTTGGCCCATCATGCAGTTAACACACTCACTTAACTACACTTTTGTAGGACAAAAATGAAAAAGCTCTTAATCATCAAAACCGGCGGTTCTTTTGAAGAATTCACCCGGGAGCACGACGATTTCGAACATTGGACAGCCAATGGCATGGGATTGTCCTTTGAAGACTGCCTCTGTGTCGACGTACGCACAGGCTCCTCGCTGCCCGATCCAGCCGATATCGCTGGATGTGTCATAACAGGGTCACACGACATGGTTACTGATGACCTGCCATGGATACATACCACGGCCCGATGGCTGCGCGAAGCTCTTCACGCGGATCTGCCTTTGCTCGGTATTTGTTTCGGCCACCAGCTCATGGCCCATGCCCTAGGCGGCAAGGCCGGATATCATCCCGATGGTTTGGAGATAGGCACCGTTGATATCACCCTGACCGAAGACGGCATGGCCGACCCACTCATGGGCAGTCTGCCTTCATTCTTCAAAGCGCACGTCACCCATTCGCAGACCGCGCTTGAACTCCCCCCGAACACCACACTCCTGGCAGCCAGCGACCATGACCCGCACCAGAGTTTCCGCATAGGGTTACATGCCTGGGGCGTCCAGTTTCACCCGGAATTCGATACATCAGCTATTCACTACTATGTGCAACAATTGCAGGAGAAAATTACCGATCAGGGTGGAGATGTAGCCAGCATTCGCGAAACAGTGGTCGAGACGCCGGAATCAACCTCACTGCTCAAGCGGTTCGCGGCGTATTGCCTGAATTCATAGAGGCACTTGTACCCTGAGCAGTACTCCTGACGGCATTGTCTTGCTGATCGTTGTTTCCTCACGTAATAGACCAAGGTATGAAACGTTTTATTATTCCTTTGGCCGTGGCCGGACTGGTGATTCTTGTGGGTGTGGGACTGAGTATCCCCAATCCACTGTTTTGGAAGAGCCTTGAAGTGACGGTGACAGCCTACAATTCCACGAGGAGGCAAACTGACGGCAATCCGTTTGTTGCCGCCTGGGGAAACAAGCTCAAACCCGGCATGAAAGGTGTTGCGGTGTCGCGTGACCTCATTCCTTTGGGGTTGGGAGACCAGGCAGAGGTGCACATCGAAGGGTTTGATGGTCCTTATACCGTGCTTGATAAAATGAATAAGCGATTTGAGCGGCGGGTGGATATATACTTTGGGGTGGATGTTGAGGCCGCTCGGGAATTTGGGAAACGAAAGGCGACAATTTACTGGCGATAGTGGGTTCGCTTCGAGCAGCGGGCGTGAAGAGGGCGGGGGGAAAACCCCGGTGGAGAGAAGAAGTAGGGATGGCCGCTTTCATGCGGCCTTTTTTATTGGAAGATGACGCCTTCGGCGAGAGTCATTGTTGGGTGCTGAAGCACCCAAGGCATTCCATGCCCTCCCGGCGGGGGCCTTTTTTTGTTGGGGCAAAAAAAGGGCCGAAAAAAAGCCCCTTACTATCTTGGCCGCCTTGTGATCGGCGGCAAGAAGCTAATCACCGCGCGCAGCTTTCGGAATCGCGTTCTTCCGCTCCGCTCCAGTGCAATTCCGAACAAGACGCTGCCACTGCGCGCTGTCAGCTTCTAAGCCTTACGATCAAGGGCTGGGGGGGCATTCTCTCTTTTTAACCTCTTGGGCATAAGAATCAATACTTACACAATGGTTTTTTGCTTTCTTGATTTTACATGCACCTATGATATCACAATTCGAATATCAAATCACAGGAGACGAGTATGAATATACTTGAAATGTGCATTGAAGTCTTACGAGAAAACATAAAACCTATGCACTATAAGGACATCGCTGTTGAAATAGTTAACCGATACAATCTGAATAAAAATCAATATATAAGCATTGATTCATTAGCAGGTAAAATTAGCTCTTCGCTTTCCGCCCATATAAGAACAAAGAAAAACAAAGCCAAAATTTCAAAAATTCCTGGCAAAAAAAAAGATACATTCAAGCAAGGGATGTACCGGGCAAAACGCAAAAGAAAAACAAACAGTATTCAACCATTGCCCTCTGTCGGAACGGGATACACAGGAAAGGCCGGAGAATTC
Organism: uncultured Pseudodesulfovibrio sp.; assembly: GCF_963675635.1. Taxonomy (NCBI): domain Bacteria; kingdom Pseudomonadati; phylum Thermodesulfobacteriota; class Desulfovibrionia; order Desulfovibrionales; family Desulfovibrionaceae; genus Pseudodesulfovibrio; species uncultured Pseudodesulfovibrio sp. The sequence goes on from NZ_OY776488.1 coordinate 2,292,528, forward strand.
GGAGTACTGAGTGAACTCCTCTTTAGAGGATATAACGCCTCAATTATGACAGTCGATGAAGGCATTGATGTTGTTGCCACAAAAAACAATAAATACTTTCACATACAAGTGAAAACAGCCAACTCAAATAAATCAAACAAATTTCTTTATACCGTCGCAAAAAACAGCTTCACGGCCCACCATGATGCATCCACATATTATATCTTTATTTTAAGACGATATCTTAATGATTTTTGGCGAAGTGAATTCATTGTTATTTCGAGCGTAATACTACAAACGTATATCCTTCAAAACTACATTAAGGACGCCGAATCCATGAGTATCACACTCAAGGTTGAAAATGAAAAAATCTTTCTTAACAACAAAGAAAACGTAACATGGGCATTAAACAAATTCGACCTCTAGCCCACCCCGCCTCCTGAACTTAAAACACCTCTCAGCTTAAAAGCTGAGAGGTGTTTTAAGTTCAGGAGGCACCCGCCGACAGGCGGGCTATGGGATTCCTAAGGCCTTCGGCCTTAGGCGGGTCCAGGGCGGCGCCCTGGTCTCTCCGAAGGAGCGCCCCGGCGAGGCCGCCGGAGGCTCTCCCCTACTTCAGAAACTGACCGGTCGCACTTGCGGGTTGGCGAGTATTTCTTCCGGCGTCCCGCTGGCGATTATCTGGCCGCCGTGTTCACCGCCGCCGGGACCGAGATCGAGAACATGGTCGGAGGCCATGATGACATCCGTATTGTGCTCGATGACGATGACGGTGGCATTCTTGTCTACCAAGGCATGCAGGACGCGGATGAGCTTACCGACCTCGTGCATGTGCAGGCCGGTCGTCGGCTCGTCGAGAATGTAGAGTGCGCCGGGGAGCTTGCGCTTGCCGAGCTCGCGGGAGATTTTTATGCGCTGGGCCTCACCGCCGGAAAGGGTTGTCGCGGGCTGCCCGAGGCGGAGATATTCGAGCCCGACTTCGGCGAGCACGTCGAGTTTCCGCATGAGGGAAGGATGATTAGCAAAGAACTCACGAGCCTGCCGCACGGTCAGGTTGAGCACGTCGGCGATATTCTTGCCCCTGTATTCCACTTCGAGTGTCTGGGCGTTATACCGCTTACCCTTACAGGCTTCGCAGGTGACATAGACATCCGGAAGGAAATGCATCTCGACCCGAATCTGTCCGTCACCCTTACAGGCTTCGCACCGACCACCCTTGACGTTGAAAGAGAATCGACCGGGCTGATAGCCACGCTTGCGGGCTTCTTTCGAGCCGGTAAATATCTTCCTGATTTCGTCAAAAATCTTGGTGTAGGTGGCCGGGTTGGAACGCGGTGTACGACCGATCGGCGTCTGGTCTATGGAAATGACCTTTTCAATCTTGTCGAGTCCGTCGATACCGCCGATCTTGCCGGGGTTGTTAGCTTTCTGTCCACGATGCAACAGCAGATGCTTATACATGGAATCCATGACGAGCGAGGACTTGCCGGAGCCGGACACGCCGGTCACGCAGGTCATGACCCCGAGGGGGATCTCCACGTCGAGATTCTTGAGGTTGTTGGTCTGCACGTTACGGAGCGTAATAAACTCCTTGGCTTTGCGGCGGTTTTTCGGCGGCTCGATAAACATGTCACCGCGCAGGTATTTGGCAGTCAGCGAATCTGCCTTGAGCAGTTTGTCCACCGGACCTTGAAAGACGATTTCACCACCGAGCCAGCCTGAACTGGGACCGATCTCGATAACATGGTCAGCCTCACGGATGGTCTCCTCGTCATGCTCGACAACGAGTACAGTGTTGCCTCGGCGTTGCAGGGACCGGAGCGTGTCGAGAAGACGCTGGTTATCGCGGGGGTGCAGACCTATGGACGGCTCGTCAAGAACGTAGGTCACGCCGACCAGACCGGAACCGAGCTGGGACGCCAGGCGGATACGCTGCGCCTCGCCGCCGGACAAGGTGCCCATATTGCGGCCCAGAGACAGATATTCAAGGCCGACGTTGACCATGAAGCCGAGCTTGTGAGTGAGTTCCTTGAGCAACGGCTCGGAAATGAGCGTGTCATGCCCGTTGAATTCAAGTTCATTCAACCAGTCGAGCGCACGCTGTATGGACATGGACGCAAATTCGTACATGTTCTTGTCAGCAACACGCACAGCCAAAGCCTCGGGCTTGAGGCGCGCACCCTCACAATCAGGACACGGGCGCGACTGCTGGAACCGGGCGGTCCAATGATCCCAGACACCGGACTGCATCTGTCCATATTCAAGAATAGGGACAATACCTTGCCAACCGACCTTGGGGTTGCCGTAGAACAGATCATCCCACGCCTCGGCAGAAAAATCGGACAGCGGGGAGTCCAAGGTGACACCATGCTCCTTGCACAGTTTCTTGAGTTTCGGTCCGTACTGCTCCTGCCGGTAAGCGGACTTCCATGGGATCACGCCGCCGTCATTCAGGGAAAGCCCCTTGTTGGGGGCAATGAGATCAGGCTCGAAATATTCGACAGTGCCGATACCGTTACAGGTGGGACATGCACCCTGCGGCGAGTTGAAGGAAAAAAGCTGCGGGGTCAGACGCGGCATGGAAATCTTGCAGGACGGACAGGTGGACAGCGTGGACATGAAGATGTCGCCGGGGGTATCGCCACCGATCACGGCAACGATCATACGCTCGTCGCCCCGCTCAAGGGCGAGTTCCACGGAATCAGTGAGTCGCTTCTTGATGCCTTCCTTGATGACAAGTCGATCCACCACCAGTTCAATGGTGTGCTTCTTGTGTTTTTCAAGCTCCGGCACGTCGTCGAGAGTATACATCTGTCCGCCGATACGCACTCGCACGAAACCCTCTTTCTTGAGTTTGGCGAACAAGTCCTTGTGCGTTCCTTTCTGATGCTCAACCAGCGGAGCCAGCAACATGAACTTGGTCCCCTGCTCCATGCCGAGAATGGTGTGCACGATCTCGTCAATGGTCTGGGCCGCGATAGCTTGCCCGCATTTGGGACAGTAAAATTTGCCGAGCCGAGCGTAAAAGACACGCAGGAAGTCATACACTTCCGTCACGGTGCCGACCGTGGAACGAGGATTACGCGTAGCGGTCTGCTGTTCCAAAGATATGGCAGGCGACAGCCCCTCGACCTTGTCCACGTCCGGTTTGTCCATCTGTGGAAGGAACTGGCGGGCATACGCCGACAGGGATTCAACGTAGCGCCTCTGGCCTTCAGCATAGACGATGTCAAACGCGAGGGTGGACTTGCCCGAACCGGAAGGACCGCACACGACGACCAGTTGATCGCGGGGGATATCCAGCGTCAGGTCCTTGAGATTATGGTGACGGGCGCCTTCTATATGAATGGATTTCTTGTCTGTTGTTTGGGTCATTGACCGAGAGTAACCATTCCTGAATAGAAGGCAAGCGGGAACGAAAAAATGATGGAAATGATCAAGTCGTACCCTTCTTATTCGAGCAAAACAATACCCTCAAGGCTTCCACAGGGAATCATAGGTTTACAGCAATACCATTGGTGTGTATCTATTTCCCGAAGAAAAAACCAAACCCGTTGCGAGACGGGGACGGAAAGCCACGGGTCTCACTGAGACCGCCGGGTTGCCACAGCCACACCTCATGAATCAACAAAATGAGGTTTCTGACTGCTTTGGCAACCCCACCTTTTTGAAGGAAGAAACAATGCGGGACGCAACAGCGGTAGGAATCGCGAACGACGATTCTCCAAAAATTTCAGCGAACAATGTATTCAAAGTGTCGCCATATATGGTCATCCCTTCCAGGGTCGGCGGGTTTTCGTTGTACCTGAAACAGGATGATAATTTCGTACTGTATGCGGAAAAGGGCGTCCTGTTCACGGAAGAGCATACCAAACGCCTTACCATGCTTGACGTGAAGCATCTTTACGTCAAAGCAGCGGATTACGCCTTCTACACAAGTTACCTTCAGGACAATATCATGGAGGTGCTGGAAGACGAGGCTATTCCCCTGACAGAGCGGGCCAGAGCGTGGAATGACGCCACCGTGGCCATTGCCAAGTCAGCCTTTGACCGATCCCTGCCCTCCCCTGTGGACAAGCGACAATTCAAGCGGATCAAGTCTCTCATTTCCAACTCCCTCAAATTTCTGACACGCGACGACGCACTGCGGAGCTGTCCCGATTCATCAGGGAGGGGGAAAGCCTTTACCGCCACGGCATTGCCGTCATGGTCCTGACCATCGTCACCCTCGCCACATTCATGAAAGATGAACACGACACACTCGTTGCCGTGGGTTTGGGAGCCATGCTTCATGACATAGGCAAGCTGGAACTCCCCCAGAATATCTTCATCAACAAGTACGAGACCCTGAATCGCGAAGGAAAAGATCTCGTCAAGTCTCACCCCGCCCTCGGCGTCGGGTACTGCTCGTCGCTCCCGCTGCCGCAGGAAACACTCCAGTGCATTCTGTTCCACCACGAACGGGAAGACGGCACAGGCTATCCATCCGGTTCCACAGGCAACTTTCTTCCGCCCTACGTCAAGGTTCTGGCTATGTGCAACCTGTATGACAACCTGGTCACCGGGAAATACGGCAGAAAGAAAACGCCTTTCGAAGCCCTGACACATATCCGTTCCATGCGCAGCGCCTTTGACCAGGAAATGCTCAAACGGCTGATCTCGGTACTTGCCAGAGCTGACATAGCATAGAGACATTGCCTTTTCCGCAGGGTGACGCTAGACAACGCGCATGAAGAAAAGTTCACGCAACAACCCCAGAAAAAGAATCTGCCCTCCCCCGCCGCAGACCTCGGCCCGTACCTATATCCGTGTTAACACCGCTGATATCGGCATGTTCCGATTTCTGTTGGAAGGGTATGACAACCTTGGAATATTCACGGTAGTGAACAAATTCAAGGGGATATTGATGTTGCGGTACAGTCCGCACCTCAAGCGCGAGGCAAAGGCTTTTTTGAAAGCGGCTGCCACTGAAATGGAGTTGGAGATTTTACCGAATTATTAAAGGGACACTTTGAGCAGTAAACCTGAAGAGGTCGGGGTTCAACCCCGATGGAAATGAAGATATAAGGAAGGGCCGCTTTGCAAGCGGCCTTTTTTATTGGAAGATGACGCCTTCGGCGAGAGCCGTTGTTGGGTGCTGGAGCACCCCAACGTTCTCCATGCCCTCCCAGCGGGGGCCGCTTTTTTGTTGGGGCAAAAAAAGGGCCGAAAAAAAGCCCCTTACTAGCTTGCCCGCCTTGTGATCGGCGGTAAGAAGCTGATCATCGCGCGCAGCTTTCGGAATCGCGTTCTTCCGCTCCGCTCCAGTGCAATTCCGAACAAGACGCTGCCACTGCGCACTGTCAGCTTCTAAGCCTTCCGATCAAGGGCTGAATCCGGTCCTTGTCTGAGAGAAGGAAGAACTCGTCTTCGAAGGAAGAGCGGTGTTGGGGTGCGGTGCACCCCAAAGCCCTTTATGATGAGCGAAGAGCTGAGAATCAAAGTCTTCCACCTACACCGGAGCGCATTTTACAACGACGACCAATTGATAGCGGACCTTAGAGCCTGTCCCCCGCGGCGCAGCGCAGCCCGACCGCAGTCTGTTTCAACAGACAAATCTGTCGGGCAGTGGAGCCGCGTACAGGATCTTGGGTCCGGTATCAGGATCACAGCCCAAAAGGCGCTTTTTGCCTCCTTTTTGCCGCCCCGCAAAAAGCAGGTCGCCGTAAAGGCGAAACCTTTGCAACAATGCCGCTTGCATCCCCACTGCGAATGCACACAATCCAAAAAAAAGACGACCATCCCGCCAAAGGCCGGATGGTCGTTGTCCACAAAAAAACCTATTTCAACCCGATAATCCCACGCTGCCCGATAGTTTTAATAAACGCCGTCACACTCAACTCCGCCTCACGAAGCTGTACCTCGTAAAACACCGCAAGTTCAGCGGCAATCTGCTGGACAGATCGCATACCATCAATCCGTTCCCAGACAAATGTCCCGAGTTCATCCAGCTCGACCTGCTTGACCATGGGCTTCTTGTCCCACATACCGACCTTCTCTGCCAGATGCCCGAACCACGGCTTTATCGCCAAAGGATACGCCAGGCGAACCATGCCATCTGGAAGCAGAATCTCTTCCACGGCCCTGTTTTTTACAGGGACCATACTCAGAGCCTCAGCGCGCGATATGACAGGCTCAGGCGATTTCTTCTTGAACAAGGGCATAGCTCCCGCAGATGTCGGCAAATATAATTTCAGGCGCCGGGACTGTCCCAGATACGCACACCGAAAGGATGGCGTTTCCCGTATCCGTGACCCAGGCACGCCCTTGCGAATAGACCTCACGCCGCAGGGTTTTGCGCAGTAACGATGTCTTGAGGGCCGTATTCCAGGCGGCTCTCGACTGCTGACTTGCGAAAGCCTCGATATCCGGTGTTTCCTTGACCGTTTTTGCGATCCATTCGGCCAGACTCGTCTGTCTCAACAAGACCGAAGCTGGTGCGAACCGTTCAAACGTGAGCTGAGTTCCCGGCCCTTTTCCGGGGGGAACACGCTCTGACATCGTGCCTGATTTTGGTCGCCAATACAGGACTCGATAATGTCCGGGCTGGAAGGAAAACGTATCAAGAACAAATTCTGAAGGAACCCGCGCGGTCACACCGAACATGGTCCATGGCAGACTTTTGCCGCCCGAATAATCACGGAGTGAAGCCAGGATATCCGCGGCCCGGTCTTCATCTGGCTCAGCATGAATAAAAAACTGCACCAGCACGGCCAGCCCTGTACCGGGATTGTGCAAAGCCGCACCAATACCACGTACACCAGGAGCCTGCCAGATGAAACTCCGAGAACGAAGCCCGGATTCGGCCAGTGACTTGAGGGCAGCACTCCAGGCAGAAGGCGTTTCTTCATCGGTCACACTGCTCACAGCCGCGCCCTTGTGCGTCTTGGTAAGCTTCCTGATATGCTTCTCAAAGGAAAAGGAACCGCGGACACGGTTCCACTTGAGTTCACACACAGGCTTCCCACTCTCGGCAAAGGTCAGCCCGTCCCGCTCGATGGCGGCGGGTTCCCATGTGTCAGGCGCGACAACGCCGAGACCGTTCCAGGCATATTCAGCCATGTCTAACGGGGAATATACTGATCCAAGGACTCAATCCGGCTTTTGCCGCCGCCCGATTCCCTTGCATCGTCCTTGTCCTCAGTCAGATAACAGTTCAACTCCTGCTTCACGCGAGTGTCGTGCATCATCTTGATGGAAACACCAGGGCGCATCTGCTGGCTGCGGCTCCACATAAGCACCAGAGAAACTTCCTGAGCATCGTCATTCTTGAACACCCACTGCCAGGCAATAACGTTCTTGAAAGCGTCGCCTTCATACTTGTCAGGCTCACCGAATTTTCTGGTGTATTGCTTATACAACTTCTCGAAAAGCCCTTTACCCCGGTCATTGAACTTCAGCTTGATACCGACAAGCTCGTCCTTATGAGCACAATTTCCGTAAATAAGACTGCCGCCACGCACTCCGGGCAGCACGTCCGGTTTGATAACCGCTTCGGATAAAAACGGGGCATCCGAACCGGGGACTGCCTTTTCCAGATGACAATACTCGGAGTAACCATTGACATCATCACCTAACGAAAAACCCGCAAGAGATGTAGGGAAGCCATCCCCGGCCACGGCCGGCGCTCCCGATACCATTACGGAACAAACTATTGCCGCCATAATAATCACATACATTTTCTTCATCGGTTTGACGCTGCCTTTTTCAGAATTAAGACTTGTCCACAAGGTGGGCACTGCCCTATGATTAAACAAGATCGTGCAACTTGGCAAAGGGATAGACGACAAAATAAGGATCTGATCGGATGAAAAAGGAAACGACTATGTCCGCCACCAGGCCTCTGGCCTATTATCTACTCGCCGTGTTGGGCGGGGCCATATACAGCGGTCGAGTCTGACCTTTCATGATACGGCTCCCGGTCTGGGAGCTCGGCTTGATCATTCTGATTCCCATGGCAGCGGCCTATCTCGTGCGTGGACTGGTTCAAAAAAGACTGATCGAAGCGGCACCACAGGTCAGGCAGGCTTTTCTCCAGTTTCGACTGGATCTGCTCCTCTTTCTGGGTGCGGGACTGGTGGCGGCCCTTATTCTGCAATTCGGCTACAACTTCCCGATCCTGCAAAGCGGTCTCAAACTCGCACTCGGTCTCTTTACCATCGGATTTTTCGCAGGACTGGACCTCGGATTGGAACGGGAGAGAACCATTATCCATACAGCCCTGACAGGGCAGGCCGAATATAATCCACCTAAAAAACTAACCCCCATGACACGCAAGTTCTCCTTTGTAGCCTCCCTGACCATCTGTCTGATCACGTCCATTATTCTTTTGGTCATCATCCGTGACGTACAGTGGCTGACCAATCAGGAACTGACTCTGTCAGCCGTCGGCTTCCTGAATCGCTCGGTCCTGCTTGAAATTCTCTTTATCATGACCTTTCTACTCATCATGGTGATCAACCTGATCTTTTCCTACACCAAGAACCTCCGGCTTCTGTTCAGCACGGAAACCATGATCCTTGAAAACATCGCACGGGGTGACCTGACCAGACGTGTGCCGGTGACCACATCAGACGAGCTGGGGGTTATCGCTGGGCATACCAATAACATGATCAATGCGCTGCGCGAAGGCGTCCGCATGCGCGAAGGACTGCTCATTGCCAAGGAAATACAGCAACATTTCATGCCGACGAACCAGCCGGAATTCCCCGGCCTGGATATTGTCGGCATCAGCCTTTTTTCCGATGAAACCGGCGGTGACTTTTACGATTTCATTCAATGCGACCTCGATTCATGCGGGCAATTGGCTATTGCCGTGGGAGACGTGTCCGGACACGGCATAGGCGCAGCCCTGCTCATGACCGCGGGACGGGCTGTCATCCGACAAAACGCCGCCACACCGGGATCAGCCACGGAAAACATAGCCCGGACCAACAAGCATCTGACCCACGACATCGGCGAAACAGGCCGATTCATGACCCTCTTTTTCATGGTCATGGACCCGGCCTCACACACCGCGACATGGATCAACGCCGGGCATCAGCAACCATTGGTTTACACCCCGAAAAACGATAGTTTCACCGAACTCAGGGGGCAGGACATCCCTCTGGGTGTGGAACGTGAATGGGAATTCCACGAAAAAACCATGGACCTGCCCGGTCCGGGTGAAATCCTCTTCATCTGCACTGACGGCATATGGGAGGCGCACAGCCCCACAGGAGAGATGTTCGGCGGAACCCGTATCCGGGAAATCATTCGAAAGAACCGTGACAAGAATGCACAAGCCATCATGAAGGCACTCTGCGAGGCGGTCCTGGAGTTCTCCGGCTCGAAGTTCCGCGAGGACGACCTGACACTGGTGGTCATCAAAGGCGTGGAGTCCTGATCTCACATGATCGTCAAAACACACATATCATCGCTCTGGCTTGCTCCGTTTGAGGACGGCGTAAAGCGGATCAGCCATATTCTCGACACCGCACCAGCCGAAACAGAAATTTTTTTCCGGGCTGATGACGTAGGGGTTCCCGGCAACAACTGCCGCCGAATGATGGACCTGTTCATCAAGCACAATATCCCCCTGCACATGGCCGTAACCCCGGCATGGCTCACACAGGGTCGATGGGAAGTGCTCAGACAGTGGGCCGGGGAGAATACTCTGTTCTGCTGGCACCAGCACGGATGGCAACATCGCAGCCACCAAACTTCGGGCAAGAATTCGGAATTCGGCGATCAGCGACCAGCCGCTGAAAAGAAAGCTGATCTTGCAAAAGGACATCAGCGGCTCTCCACAATCATGGGGGCGGACTTTTTCCCTGCGTTCACCCCGCCATGGAACCGATTCGATGCGCAGACAGGCGAGGCGCTAGCGGAACTCGGGTATGCATGCGTTTCCCGTTCTGTTGGAGAACAGCGCAAGGTACCACTTCCCGACACCATGCCGGATATCCCCATCAATGTGGATTTGCATACTCGAAACGAGACCGACCCCGACCACGGGTGGGATGCTCTCGCCCAAGAATTTGAATCAGCCGTCCAGACCGGGCGCATCGGGATCATGCTCCACCATCAGCGCATGAATCCGGTGGCAATCAACTTTCTCGACACCTGCCTTTCACGCGTGGCAATTCACCCGAAAATGAAACACATCAGGTTCGATTTGCCATAAAAGGTGATTTTTTCCACAAAATCACCCTCCTGCAGTCCATTTATCCTTGTAATGATTACAGGTTGAGCCTAGTATGGTGGGAATTGGATATTTATCAGCAAATTCGAAGGATATGCATGAACATGCCTGCAGAAAAGGTCGACCGCCTTATCTCGCTTCCCTTCTCCAAATCGGTGGAGATCAGCTTCAAGAGCCTGAAGGTTCGGTTCTTCCGTTCCATGATCACTATTTCAAGTCTGGTCCTGGCCGTATCGTTTCTGAGCTTCGTGCTGGTCAATCTCAACATCGCTTCAGGTTTGCTTGAACACGGGGGGAAAGACGCGGCTCGTGCACTGCTCCAGGCAGGATATGATGTTGACGCCGCGCAAAACATGGTGACCATGGCAGCCAAGGAACGGTGGATCGTCATCCTGTCACTTCTGGTCTGCACCGTGGGCATTATCAATGCGCAGCTCATGTCCGTCACCGAACGTTTTTCAGAAATCGGCGTCATGAAATGCCTTGGTGCACTCGATTCCATGATCCTACGCATCTTCATGCTGGAGGCAGCCATGCAGGGGCTGGCCGGAGCCAGTGTCGGCGCATTGCTTGGCGGCATAGTTTCCCTGCTGACTGGCATCATCCGCTTCGGATTCACCGCCATTTCCGACCTTTCCATTCTTTCCATGCTCGGTTCGATGGGAATGGCCACTCTGGCAGGGTGTTTCCTGAGCCTGCTCGGGGTATTGTACCCGGCTCTGCTGGCAGCACGCATGGATCCGATCAATGCCATACGCGCAGAACATTAAAGGTAGAGTATGAGCGAAGAGAAACGCACCATTGTCCGCGTCGTCGGCGTCACAAAGACCTTCACTATGGGCAACGTCGAATTACAGGCGCTTAAGGGCGTGGATCTGGAGATATTCGCCGGAGAATACATCTCCATCATGGGACCGTCCGGATCGGGAAAATCCACCCTGTTCAACATGATCGGCGGGTTGGACAAACCAACGGACGGCAAGGTTTTCATCGACGAAGTGGATATCTCCCAACTGGATGCCTTCGAGCTGGCGTGGCTCCGCAACCGCAAGATCGGCTACATATTTCAGACATTCAATCTCATTCCGGTCATGACGGCACTCGAAAACGTGACCCTGCCCATGACCTTTGCCGGTATGAACGCCGATGACGCGCAAGATAAGGGCATTGAACTGCTCAAGCTCGTAGGACTGGGAGAACGGTTCCAGCACAAACCGCTGGAGCTTTCGGGCGGTCAGCAGCAGCGCGTGGCAGTTGCGCGTTCACTGGCCAATGACCCCTCCATCATTCTCGCAGACGAGCCGACCGGCAACCTCGACCTGTCCACAGGCGAAGAAATTATCGAACTGTTGCAGATGCTCTCGGTGGAACGAGGGGTCACCATCATATCAGCGACTCATGATTACAAGATGCTCAACGTTTCAGACCGCGTTGTCTGGGTGCGCGACGGTCAGGTAGACCGTGTAGAACGGCGCGAAGAACTGGACATCACCATCGGCGGCATTGGAGACAAGCTCAACGGCCGGACAAACGGCGGGGAAAGGGCGTAGCCCATGGTACGCTTCGGACTTCGTTTTCTTTTCTGCTTCATCCTGACGATGGCAGCGTCACTCCCGGCCCATGCAAACGGTACGGATTTCCTGCGCCGACTCGTTGCACTTGGCGACCGATCCATTGGTACGCCCGGAGCAGCCCGGGCAGCGAACATGGTCGAAACGAATTTCAAAAAACTCCTGCCGGACGCAACCACAGGCCGGCAATCATTTCACGTGCCAGTTCCGGTCAAGATGGGAGCGCAACTGACGTTTGAGAACTCTGGCCAGACTGTGGACCTCAAGCAGTTGCAGATCAACGCCCTGTCGCCCGGTGCAGTCATGCCGCCCGGCATCAGCGGTCCGCTCATTTATGTAGGGCAAGGCAGAGTTTCGGATTTTAATGGACTGCGTGTGCAAGGTTCCATTGTCCTCATGGACATAGACTCCGGCAAAAACTGGAACAACGCGGCGATGCTTGGAGCGCGCGGACTGATTTTTGTCGGGCGCAGCGGAAATGGAGGCCATGCACCAAGACCCTTGTTCGAATACAAACTCGAATTGACCCCGATTGACTTCCCGACTTTCTGGCTCTCTCGTCAACAGGCAAACGCACTGTTCGGTGACGGGTTCATTCAAAACGGCCCAAAGCATCTCGGCACGACGCGGCTGACTTCAAAAGCCGCCTGGCGCAACGAACCCGTCAACACAGTATACTGCCGTATTCAGGGCAGTGACCCCGAACTTTCAAAACAGACTGTCATTATCGAGGCTTTCTACGACTCCACGGCACTGGTGGACGGTCACGCTCCCGGCGCAGATGAAGGTTCCTCCATCGCCACGCTCATGGATACGGCACAAGGCTTCGCCAAAACACCGCCCAAACGATCCGTCCTTCTGGTCGCCACCGCTGGCAAGGCTTCCGCCCAGGCTGGCATGCGTGAATTCACATGGGCATTGACCACTGAACAGGATCATCTCGATAAACGGAAAGAAACTCTGACAAAGTTGGTCCTCGACACGAAAACGACCCTCCAGTTCCTGCATAGCGACACACCCCTGTCCGAAACAACCCTGGCGAACGAAGAAAACCGTGCTTTACTCAAAGCCGCTTTCAAAGCCGTGGTCCGCAATCAGGAAGACGATATCACCAAAGAGTTGATGCGACTGCGACTGCTCGCCCGACAGGACACCGGCAAACCCGGTTCCGAAAAGGAACGACAGCAACGCATCAAGCATCTTGCCGGGGAACGAATGGTGTTGAAGCGGCTCAACTGGATCAACTCCAGTGCCACCGACTTTCCGCTGACCGACACAGAGCGGACGACTCTGGGCGACTTCATTCGAATGGCCGTCATTCACGAAACAGCCATTCTCGAAGATGCCACAGGCCAGCTCAAGGATATCGACTCCGCCCTGACTCTGCGCGAAACCCTTGGCGAATCCGCCATTGCCGCCCATGTTTCACTGTTCCTGTCCAGTCATGGCAACGGTGTTGGCGGTTTTGACAAGGGATGGCTCGTTGATCTCAAGCCGACAATCAACCGTACAGCATTTTTCCGTCCTCTAGACACGGTCATGAAAGAGGCCGTCACTTCACTTCAAGTGTCAAACAGCGATATCGCGGAATTGTTCGCCGACACCCTGCGTCCAGGAAAACGGGCATGGCAAAGCTACCTGCCAGACAGCCCGGAACTGGGTGGAGAGCCGATGGCTCTGGCAGGATTCCCCGGGTTCACCCTGGCCACGGTGCACGATGTCCGACCAGCCTGGGGCACACCCTATGACACGCTTGATCGCGTGGATTTCGATTTTCTGACCAGACAGACCGAACTGGTCATGACATTGCTCAAGGCATTGGCAAATGAACCTATTGCCGACGTGGGCAATCGAAGCAAAGATCAATTCGTCACCATCGAAGGCCGGGCCAACCTGCTCAGAAAAGGTGAAATATTCCCTGATCGCCCCGGCACTGATCTGGTCGTACTCGCCTTTCAATGGCAGACACGCAATTACGGCATGGTCGATACACAGGGGAATTTCCGCATCCCCGGACTCGCCAGCAAAAAGGTCAGTTATCACAAGGCCGTTGTCGAAGCGTTCAAATTCAACCCGCTGACCGGGCTGGCCGACTGGGCCATCGACAAGCCAAAAACCGGTAAAAACGCCTATCGCATCAAACTGACTCGAGCCATCCAGGCAACGGACCTCATTCTTTTCAACTGCACCCAAACCACGCTGTTCAACATGTTTGATCCGCGAACCTTCAAATTCCTCTATCGCCCCACGCTTATTGACGGTCGCACGGAAGCCCCGCCGGTCAGTTACTGGTACAGCCGTCTGGACACGCGCTCATCCACGCTGGGGACCCTGTTCCTTGAACCGGATACTCCCATCAAACTCACCCTGTCCGACACGGTTCTGGACAAGAAAGTCCTGCTCCTGAACACCGACGAGGACCATCCGCAGGGACTCGGTTTCATAGCACGGCAATGGCCGGTCATCCCCATGACCGAGTTTCAGGCCGCCAAAGACATGTGGGGATTGATCGGACCGCGCATTGACAACCTGGAACAGAAAGGGATCATCAACGAACGTATTCGCGACCTGCGCAAGCAGGGTGACGAGGAACTGGCCCAGGCCATGACATTCATGGCCAAAAAGCAGTGGGACAAGTTCGTCGAGGCATCCCGGGCCTCCCTGTCCAAGGCAAGCCGGGTGTACAACGACGTGGACAAGACCCAAAAAGATGTGCTCATAGGCGTGCTTTTTTACGTGGCACTGTTCGTTCCGTTTGCTTACTGCATGGAGCGGCTCTTTTTCTCGTTCGTGGATATCAAGAAGCGCATCGTCGCCTTCCTCGGTTTCCTTACCCTGATCATCAGCGTGGTCTATTTTGTCCATCCCGCTTTCCAACTCACCTATTCGCCAATGGTGGTCATACTCGCATTTTTCATTCTCGCATTATCACTTTTGGTATCGCTCATCATATTCTTCCGATTCGAGCGGGAAATGGTGGAACTGCAGAAACGATCCGCCCACATAAAACTCACGGGCATCAGTCCGGCCGCCGCATTCAGCGCGGCTTTCGTGCTCGGTGTTGGCAACCTGAAGCGTCGCCCGGTGAGAACGTTTCTGACCTTTGCCACACTGGTCATTTTGACCTTTACCATCATGAACTTCACCACGGTCAAATCCGTACGGCAGGCCGGATGGGCACAATTCAGTGACAAGGCGTCCTACACAGGCCTGATGCTCAAATATCTCAACTGGCAGGATGTCCCGGTAGAAGCACTGTCCGTGGTGGAGACAGCCTTTGCCGGCAAAGGTGTTGTCGCTCCCCGTGTATGGTATGATACAGGCTTCACCTCAGATAAATCCCGTGCTCCGCTCATCCCGGTTTCTCTCGGTGACAAGACGGCCCAGGCGCGAGGTCTGGTGGGCCTCTCATATAGGGAACCGCAGGTCAGCGGGCTTGATCGCATTCTGGTCAAGGGCCGCTGGTTCAAGAAAGGAGAACGCAACGTCCTCATGCTGTCCCAGCGCATGGCCGATCAACTGGGCGCAGATCCTCTTGATCCCCAGCGCAACACCCTCATGACCTGGGGGATCGAAAGCACACTCGTCGGCGTATTCAGCGACGAAGGGCTGCAGGAACACCCGGACCTCGATGGCGAGCCAATAACGCCCATCATCTTCCCCAATCAGGCAGCAACCCAGTTGTCCGAGGTTGAGGCCGAAGCCATTGAAAACGGCGAAGACGTGGTCACCACAGAATCCCGTTACCAGCACATCCCCGGCTCGGAAACACTCCTCGTGCCCGCCGAGATGCTTCTTTCCCTTCGGGCCGGCAGACTCAAAGGCATTGCCGTCAAGCCTGACAACGAGTCCCTGTCCAAAACAGACTCCATGGGCGATCGGTTCGGCATGCTCCTGTTCCGGGGCGGCCCCACTGGCACATCCCTGTATTTTGCATCCGATGCCGTCAACTACTCCGGCATGGCCAATATTCTGATTCCGCTCGGTATTTCCATCCTGATTGTGCTCAACACCATGATAGGATCAGTCTATGAGCGAAAACCGGAGATTGCGGTATATACATCGGTCGGCCTAGCCCCTCCGCACGTCGCATTCCTCTTCATTGCCGAAGCATTGGCCTTTGCCGTCATTTCCGTGGTGGTAGGGTATCTTCTGGCCCAAATATCTTCGGCGTTCCTGGCCGGGACGCCACTCTGGGCAGGCATGACCGCCAATTACTCTTCCACCGCAGGCGTCGCCGCCATGATCCTGGTCATCGGCGTGGTACTTATCTCAGCCATTTATCCGGCCAAAGTCGCGGCAAACATAGCCATCCCGGACGTCAACAAATCATGGACCATGCCCAAAGCCACAGGCAATGAACTCGTCGTGGTGCTGCCGTTTCTTATCAAACTGCGTGAAATCAATTCGGCAGGCGGTTTCCTGCATCAATATTACATGGCCCATCACGACATATCGCACGGCGCATTCTGCACCGACGATATGAAATGCCATTTCCTTGACCTCGAACAGGTCGAGATAGACACAGGCCTTGTCAGCGGCCTGCCTGAGAGCATTCCAATCCCCGATGACCTTTGCTTTTCCATGGACCTGCGCGTCTGGCTGGCCCCATTCGATTTCGGTGTGCGCCAAAAAGTGAAACTCGTGTTCTGTCCGTCTGATCTCTATACCGGGTTCCGACAGATCAAGGTCATCCTTCATCGCGAAGCCGGTGAACTCAACGCATGGGAAAATCTGAACAGAAATTTCCTCAACGACCTGCGCAAACAACTCCTGGCTTGGCGGTCTCTGGACGACAAAGCCGTTGAAAGCTACTCCAACGATATGAACCGCACCATCGAAAAACACCTGAAAGACAAAGAGAGTGCAGCATGAACGGGCGACTCCGACTCCGCGCACTCCTGACCGGCCTGCTTCTTGGCATGACCCTGTGCATTTTCACGCCGCTAAACAACACTGTCCTGCACAACACGCCCATGGGCGGTGGCCACTTTCCCATGGCTCCGTTTTTCATTATCGCATGGATGTTCGTTATAGACGCATTTTCCTCCAGACTCAGCAAACGCCCACCGTTCTTTTCCGGGGTTGAGTTGCTCGTCATCTGGCTGATGATGGTCCTGTTCACGGCAATCGGTTTTGCGGGACTGACCGAAACATTCTTCATCAACATAACGGCGCCGGAACGATTCGCCAAAGATGCTTACCGCTGGACCGAGGTTTTAACCCCGCTTCTTCCGCAATCATGGTTTCCGCAATCAGCCGACGCTGTGCGACTGTTTTTCCAGGGATTGGAAGGCGGTAACGAAATGGGCGTTATTGCGGTCCTGTCAGCCATCCCCTGGGGAGTCTGGCTGCCAACACTGGCTGTCTGGTCACTGTTCATCCTCGGTTCTTTCTTTGTCATGATCTGTCTGATGGCGCTTTTCGGCCGACAATGGGTAGTGAACGAACGAGTCCATTTCCCTTTGATGAGTGCCCCCATAGTTATGGGAGAAGCTTTGGATCAAAAGCAGTTCATCTCATGGTGGTCCAACAACTACCTGCTCATCGGACTGACCATGGCCGGAGCACTGCATCTCATCAACGGACTCCACTTCTATTATCCTTCCGTTCCCCAAATACCGACACTGGTTCTCGCAGGATCATATTTCCCGAAATTCGGACTCTTTTCCGGTTTCTACAAACTCAAACTCTACCTCGTCCCGGCTTTCATCGGTTTCGCCTTCCTGACCACCCGACAGATTTCCTTTTCCATGTGGACCTTTCACCTCATGGCCGGTCTGCTGTTCGGACTGCTTTATATCCTCGGGTGGCAACTTCCCGAAGCCGCACTCGGCACGACTTTCGGCCCAGATCTTGCCCGCCCCGAAGGCGCACAGGTTATCGGAGCATACGCCGTTTTCTTCATCTTCCTTATCTGGCTGGCGCGGCATCATCTCAAGGAAACCCTGACCTGTTTTCTACACCCGATATGCCACAGCACTGAAATTGAAGGAAAAGGAAAATTCGACACCATCCCCGACGAATGGGGGCCGCCCATATGGCCGCTCTGGGGACTCTTTTCCGGTATGATTTTCCTCATGGTCTGGTGTTGGTGGTTCGGCCTGCCGCTGCTGGCTGCCGTACTCCTGCCCTGTGCGTTTCTTATCGTCACACTGGTAACCAGTCGCCTAGTCTGTCAGGGCGGGTTGCCCTATTTCACGCTCACTGCCGCACCATCCGACGGTCTCATGGGATTGTTCGGCACCGGATTTTTCGGTTCAGTCGGCCTTGCTGCCACCGCAGTCATGCAGAAAGTCCTATTTCTCGATGTACGCGAAGCCATTGCGCCCACACTTTTCCATGGCTCCAAAATCCGGGAACAGACCCCACATCGCAATCTTGTCCTTGTGGCCATCGGCCTCTCCCTGGTCCTCGCACTCGCTACTGCCTTCGTGACCATGCTCTATCTCGGATACAAATACGGCCTGCGCGAACTCAATCTCGACTGGGCCACCCAGACCGTGCTCGCCAACTACGAAAACGCACAACGACTTGTGGATCAGCCCACCGGCCCCAATGAATGGCTCATCACCTATGCCGGATTCGGTGCGCTCGCCATGTTTGTTCTCATTTTCTGTTATTACAAATTTCCATGGTGGCCGCTGCATCCGCTCGGCTATCTCGCCGCCTATTCGGCTGGCATGAAGATTCTCTGGTTTCCGTTCTTCCTCGGCTGGCTATGCAACCATCTGATCTTGCATTACGGCGGAACCAGACTTTTCAACAGAGTCCGATATCTGTTCATTGGCCTGATACTCGGCGACTTTTTGATGGGTGGCATCTGGTCGCTGATCGGATTGTTCAACGAACAAAGTTACAACGTATTCCCGTTGTAACACCGGAAGACGTCAACAATCTTGCAAACAGTTACATTTAACAAACTCGCTCACTGAAACGATAAAAGCACGGCTCCCCGTCTCGCCAAACCGCGCGACTGCGCAGAAATAAAGTTTGGAAGATCAAAGGCATGGGGGGTCCGGGTAAAAAGGAGACAACGCCCCCTTTCCAAAGGGTTTTTCTCTCCCTTTCACCCGGCCGCCGGAGGCATCTCGGATGTATGACGACAAAGAACTGAAAGAGTATCGCGACTTGATGAAGCCCCCCGATAAGTTCGAGGAGGGGTTTGATTGGAAGACGATAGTCGGTGCCATTTTCATAGGCTTCCTGATGATGCCGGGGTCTATGTATTTGCAGCTGGTCATTGGTCAGGGCATTGGTCCGGCTGCCCGCTGGGTTACGATCATCCTCTTTGCCGAGATTGCCAAACGCTCATATACACACCTGAAACAACAGGAGATCTTCCTCCTTTACTATATGGCTGGCGCAGCACTGGCTTCGCCGTTCCAGGGGCTTTTGTGGAACCAGTATCTTGTGCAGTCGGACGCTGCGAGGATGTTGGGATTGACCGAATTCATCCCGCACTGGATAGCTCCGGCACTCGGATCGGGATCGTACCTGGAACGCACATTCATGCACCCGGACTGGCTGGTGCCGATCATGCTGTTGGTTGGCGCACAACTGGTCCAGCGCATCGACCACTTCGGACTGGGCTATTCACTATACCGCATCACTTCGGATGTGGAAAAGCTCCCGTTCCCCATGGCTCCCGTGGGCGCACTGGGAACCATGGCACTGGCAGAGTCCACCGAGGACAAGAAGACCGGCTGGAAATGGCGCGTGTTCTCCATCGGCGGCGTTATCGGGCTGCTGTTCGGATTTTTCTATGTATTACTGCCGGCGCTGTCCGGGCTGCTGTTCAGTGAACCGATCAGACTGATCCCCATCCCGTGGATCGAATTGACCATGCACACCGAAGACGTGCTGCCCGCGGTTGCCACAGGCTTGCAGTTCGATCTCGGGCTGGTTTTCATCGGCATGGTCCTGCCGTTCTGGGCGGTCATCGGCGGCCTGGTGGGTCTGATTATCACCATTATCGCCAACCCGATTCTGTATGCTGAAGGCATTCTGCACCGCTGGCATCCCGGCATGGCGACAGTTGAAACCGTCTTTGCCAACAACTTTGATTTTTACATGAGCTTCGGCATAGGTCTGGGTCTGGCTATCGGCGCGGTGGGTATCTACTACGTGGTCAAATCCTTCCGCAACACAGACGGCAAGGGACTTGATTTTTCTGTCCTGTTCAACCCGCCTGAAGGTCGCGGAGACATCAATTTCTGGGTGTCCATCGGCATCTATGTATTCTCCACGCTTTGCTACATAGCGTTCTGCGTCTGGCTGGTACCATCGTTCCCATGGATTTTCTTCGTGCTGTACGGTTTCATATATACACCAGTAATCTCGTATATAACCGCACGAATGGAAGGTGTAGCCGGCCAATTCATTTCGCTGCCCATGGTACGTGAATTTTCATTTATCGCCGGCGCCAAGTTCTTCGGATATCAGGGGTTGGAAATCTGGTACGCCCCCATTCCCATCCACAACTATGGCGAAGCCACTGTCCAGTTCCGTCAGATCGAACTGACCGGAACATCTCTGCGCGGCATCATCAAGGCCGAGATCATCGTCTTCCCCATTGTCATGATCTCGTCGCTGCTGTTTTCGCAATTCCTGTGGCAACTTGCACCCATTCCTTCCCCGGAATATCCCTTTGCGCAGGAATTGTGGCATTTGCAGGCACTCAACACCCTGCTCATGCAAACCTCCACGCTTGAAGGCAATTCACTCTTTTTTGAGGCACTATCCGGGCCCATCGTCTTATCCGGACTTGGATTGGGGCTTATCATGTATTCGGTGCTGAACGTGCTCGGATTACCGGTCCTGCTGGTCTATGGTGTGGTGCGCGGTCTAGGACAGTCCACGCCCCACGGCATGTTGCTCGAAGTGGTGGGAGCGCTGCTCGGCCGATTCTATTTTCTGAAGAAGTACGGCAAGGAATGGAGGCAATACGCTCCGGTCCTGCTGGCCGGTTTTTCCTGCGGCATGGGCCTCACGGGAATGTTCGCCATGGGCTGCACACTCATCATGAAATCACTGGGACGACTGGCATATTAGGCATGCTTTCGCCTCCTCCGCCTGCCGAAACCTTTGGATGCCGCTTCGTGAACAGGATATGGCATTGCGTTCCTTCAGCCGTATGCGATAGCGCTCTTCGCCACTCAAACAAATTGAAGCGTTTCGGTAGTATTTCCATTGTGCATACATTTTCATAAAACAACTCAACGAATACCTACTCAAACCGTCTGATAAATATATAAAAACAACGTGACGGGATTTCACAAACGGTTCTTGTCCTTTTCACTTCAAGCGGGTAAATTATCTTCCGACGAATGCACTGAAATTGATCGTGCCTGAAACGAAAGACACGGAGAACAGAATGCCGAATACAAAAATAACCGCTCTGGTCCTGGCCGCAGGCAAGGGAACGCGCATGCATTCGGCCAAGGCCAAAGTGCTGCAGACGCTTTTGAACGAGCCGATGCTCTACTATGTCTATGCCGCGCTCAAACCGATCATGCAGGAAAACATCCTGACTGTGGTCGGACACGACGCACAAGGTGTGGAAGCCGCATTCCCGGACAGAGCCGACCGATTCATCACACAGGACAATCAGCTTGGGACAGGTCATGCGCTGCAAGTATCCTGGGATGCGGTCAAAAAGACTGGAGCCACTCACTGCCTCGTCATCAACGGCGATACGCCGTTGGTCACAGTCGAGGCATTGGACCGACTGACCAATGTTGTCGGGTGCTGCGATATCGCATTCATGACCATCACTCCACGCGATACCGGCGCATTTGGTCGCGTAGTACGTGACACCGAGCGCAGGATTATAGCTATCGTGGAAGCCAAGGATTATGATTTGAATGTCCACGGCTCGGTTACGGGCGAAGTCAACGCCGGAGTCTATTTGCTCAAGGTGGACACAATCGGACCGTTGATATCTCGATTGGAAAACACCAACAATTCAGGCGAATACTACATCACCGATCTGGTCAAACTGGCTGTAAGTGAAGGGTTGACCGTCGACGGAGTCCAATGCGGTGATGACATCAGCCTCATGGGCATCAATTCGCCTCGGGAACTGATAACCGCAGAAAACACCCTGCGCCGCCAGATAGTGGACGACCACCTGGACTCCGGCGTGCTTATTCACAACCCTGACACCGTGATCCTCGGCCCCAAGGTGACAGTTGAACCTGGAGCGGAGATCTTCGGACACTGCGAAATTTATGGCACGTCCACAGTCAAGGCAGGAGCGCGGCTGGGATCATACAACTACATCCTCGACTCAACCTTCGAAGACGGATGCGATGTACGTCAGTTCAACCACATCGAAGGTGCGACTGTTGGCGAAGGATGCTGGGTGGGACCATACGCCCGACTGCGGCCCGGAGCGATCATGAAGAAGGACGCTCGCATAGGCAATTTCGTCGAGATGAAAAAGGCCACTCTGGGCGAAGGTGCCAAGGCCAACCATCTGACATATTTGGGTGATACCGAAGTCGGTGCCAAAGCCAACATCGGGGCCGGAACCATCACCTGCAATTACGACGGCAAGAACAAATTCACTACCACTATCGGAGAAGGGGCGTTCATCGGTTCCAACACCGCTCTGGTAGCTCCGGTCACCATCGGAAAAGACGCTCTTGTAGGCGCCGGATCAACTATCACGAAAGACGTGCCGGAAGGTCAGGGAGCTGTCGCCCGAGGCAGACAGGTAAACATAAAACGCAGACTCAAGAAGTCTTGATTTGTTAAAAAAAAAGGACTAGATGTAATATATGGAACTTGTTACCCAACTTGAAGAAAAATTCAACAAATTGTTGAACAAGATCAATGAATTGAAAGAAGATAATCAGCGCTTGAGGGAGGAAGTCGAGGCCGAAAGACAAACGCGTCACGACATCGAATCTCGCATCGACACTTTGCTCGAGAAGATTCAGAACGAGCTGGAATGATAGTGCGTTACGATGCCACGATACACGTTGACTCTGCTGGGACTCGAAATATCCTTCAAGACAGATGCGGATAACCCCCGCATTGAGGCCGCCCAGGCGTTTATTGAAAACAAGCACAAGGAGCTTGTTGCCGGAGCCGGTGACATCAGCAAAGAAAAACTGCTGACCTATCTGCTCCTCAGCTTGGCGGACGACTACCTAGTCGCCACAGACAAACTGCAGCGGCTGGAAGAGAAGATTGAAGAGATTTTGGAAAAGACCTCATAGGCGTTCGTACCGATACTTGGGCGAAACCGGGGGTCGGAAAGGAATTACCCCTGGGACGTGCGTGATTGTCTGGAGTGTTATTGAGCCAATACTCTGTAAAAGGGCGACGACTCCAGTGAGCTGGTGAGCAAGCCCGGTACAACCGGGAAGCCTAAAGGTTCACGAGTCATGCCCACCTGGAAATGCCAGGTTCAAAACAAACAGGCAACACGGCATCCCGGGGATTAATACAACCATCTGACCGACACAGATCGGCATTTTCAGATGGGAATATATTCACACTACCCTTCCGTCCAATATATCCCTTCCCCTCCTTCTCTTCACGTAGAGAGTACCTTTTCTCGTACTCTTATAGGTGCACTACGGCGTCAACAGACCGCCTAAGTCTGTCAACATACAAGATAAGGAGTAACCTCATGTTAACCGAAATCGCCATGATCGGTGGAGGGCTGGCAGTTGGTCTTGGAACCGGCTTCATCCTCTTCAAATATATATCCGACAAGCAGGTTTCAGACTCCAGAGGCCTCGCGGAACGCATTATCTCCGAAGCCAGAAAAGAGAGCGAGGCTCTGAAAAAGGAAACTCGTCTCCAGGCTCAGGATGAAATTTTTAGTCAGAAAAAAGAGTTGGAGCGGGAATTCAAAGACCGTGAAAACCAACTCAAAAACGAAGAGAAACGACTCCATTCCAAAGAAGAACGGCTGGACACAAAACGTGAAAAGGTCGCAGACAAGGAAGCGCAGGCCATGGAGCTGGAGAAGCAGCTCATCAAACAGGAAAAACAGCTCGTAGAGCTTGAGGAAGACCTGGAGCGCAAAGCGGACGAACACGAACGCAAGCTTCAGGAAATCTCCGGCCTGACTGTCGAAGAAGCACGAGAAAACCTCCTCAACGAGATTGAATCCCGCACCCGCCATGAAGCCGCAAAAATGATCCGCAACATAGAGATGGAAGCCAAAGAGGCTGCCAGCAAGAAGGCCAAGGAAATTCTCTCCCTTGCCCTGCAGCGCTATGCAGGAGATTATGCGGGTGAGCAGACGGTCACCGCTGTAGCCCTGCCTTCCGAAGACATGAAGGGGCGTATCATCGGCCGTGAAGGGCGCAACATTCGTGCTCTGGAAGCGGCAACCGGCGTTGATCTCATCATCGATGATACTCCTGAAACCGTCGTCCTGTCCGCGTTCAGTCCGCTCAAACGCGAAGTCGCCAAGCAGGCACTTGAACGCCTCATCCACGACGGTCGCATTCATCCGGCCCGCATTGAAGAAATCGTGCGCAAAGTTGAAGGAGAAATGGACACCAAGCTCAAGGAAATCGGCGAACAGGCCACCTTTGACGTCGGTGTCCACGGCATTCACCCTGAGGTCATCAACCTTCTGGGTCGCTTGCACTACCGCACCAGTTTCTCTCAGAACGTCCTCCAGCACTCCATGGAAGTCGCCTTCCTGTGTGGTGTCATGGCCGCCGAACTGGGACTCAACGAGAAAGAAGCCAAGCGCGCAGGACTGCTGCACGACATAGGCAAGGCCGTGGACCACGAGATCGAAGGTCCGCACGCCATTATCGGCGCCGACCTGGCCAAGAAGCATGGCGAATCCAAAGAAATCATTCACGCCATCGCGGCTCACCACGAAGACACTCCGCCCATGTCCATCCTGGCCAATCTGGTCCAGGCTGCTGATTCCCTGTCCGGAGCACGTCCCGGCGCACGCAAGGAACTGCTTGAGAACTACGTCAAGCGCCTTGAGGAACTGGAAGGACTGGCAACCGGATTTGAAGGCGTTCAAAAAGCCTATGCCATCCAGGCCGGACGCGAAATACGCGTCATGGTCGACTCGGACAAGGTCGGCGACGAGAACACATATGTTCTCTGTAAGGATATTGCCGAAAAGATCGAGAACAACATGACATACCCCGGTCAGATCCGAGTAACGGTCATCCGGGAAAAACGAGCGGTCGGCTACGCGAAATAAGACACTTCACTGTACACCCGGAGTTCACGCGAACTCCGGGTGTACATGTATAGAGGTCACACTATTGATATTTTTTTTATAGAAGTGCAGATTATCATGGCATTATAAGGTAATTATCGTATTATGCCGTTACCGATTAAGAACAGCACGCTTCACGAACGCACGGGGAGTACGAAGTCAACAAGGCGACGGTACGTCGGAACGCCGCGCCAAAAACGGGGTCGACACCAGGCAGAGAATGAATAAAGCCATGCAGGTCAATCAGTCCCAGATGGGCGATACCGAATTCAAACGTTTCAGCGAACTCATCCACACCGAATTCGGCATCAAGATGCCGCCGACCAAACGCGTGCTCCTGCAAAGCCGCTTTCAGAAACGCCTCCGTGTTCTGGGAATGTCCTCTTACAAAGAGTATTGCGACTACGTTTTTTCCGACAAGGGTCGAGAACAGGAACGATCCCACCTCATCGACGTCGTCACAACCAACACCACACATTTTTTCCGTGAGCCCAAGCATTGGGATATCATGAACAATTCGGTTCTGCCGGAACTCTGGAGTCGTGGCATCGGGAGAAACGGCGATCTGCGAATATGGTCTGCAGGGTGTTCCAGCGGAGAAGAACCGTACACGCTGGGCATGGTCCTCCACGAATGGTCCACCACGCACCACGGCTTCAAATTTTCCATCCTTGCCACCGACATTTCCCAGAAGATCCTCTCGGAAGCCAGCAACGCCGTCTATTCCATTGAGAAGGTGGATGACGTGCCCATGCAGTACAAGAAAAAGTACATGCTCAAATCCAAGGACAAGAAACTGGTCAAAATGGATTCGATCCTTCGCAACAAGGTATCGTTCCAGCGGCTTAATTTCATGGAGGACTTCAAACTCCCCCATCAGCAGGACATCATCTTCTGCCGCAACGTGGTAATCTATTTTGACAGGGCGACCCAGGCCACACTGTTCAGCAAGTTCTGCAACAATCTCAAGACGGGCGGCTATCTGTTCATCGGCCACTCCGAGAGCCTGTCCGGCCTGACTCTTCCCATCAGACAGGTGGCACCGACAGTTTTCCAACGGTTGTAATCCGCAGCAGGCCGATTCACCACGTCCACAATCACATTCGCCGTTTTTTGACGGCTTTTTATTCACAGGAGTAGCATGCGTATTCTGTTTCTCGGCGATATCGTCGGCATTCCCGGTCGCAAGGCGATCAAGGATAACCTTGCTCGCATCAGGGAAAAGGAATGCATTGATCTCGTTTTTGCCAACGGCGAAAACGCCAGCGGCGGGTATGGGTTAAAAGCCAAGCACGCCAAGGAATTCTTCAAGGCCGGAGTTGACGGTATCACCGGCGGTAATCATATATGGAAGTATAAGGATCTGTATTCCCTGCTCGAATCCGACAAACGGATTCTGCGACCGCTCAATTACGCCGACCACCTTCCAGGGACCGGACTGCGTATATTTGAAAAAAAAGGACTTCCGCCAATCGCGGTATTCAACATTATCGGACGGACTTTCATGCCGCCCATCGACTGCCCCTTTGCAGCCATGGAATCCGCGCTGGACGCCCTTCCAGCAGATATTCCGGTCCAGATCGTGGACTTCCACGCCGAGGCCACCGGAGAGAAAATCGCCATGGGATATTTTCTGGAGGGCAAGGTTTCAGCCGTCGTCGGCACGCATACCCACGTTCAAACCAACGATGCCAAAGTCCTGCCAGGCGGCACGGCATATCTGACCGATCTGGGCATGTGCGGAGCCGTCGACTCCTGCCTCGGCATGAAACCGGAAATAATACTGGATAGATACTTAACCGGGTTGCCAAGACAGCTTGAAGCCGCTTCGGGTCCGGGGGTTTTACAAGGCGCGATTTTTGACATAGAGGATACCACCGGCAACGCGGTTTCCATAACCACGTTCAAGCAAAATGACAGACCGTAACGAAACAAAACGTACGGCAATAATGGGGAAAGAAGTGAATATTTTCGATGAATTAAAGTGGCGAGGGCTTATCAATCAGGTTTCCGACGAAGACAAGGTGCGCGAGTATCTCGCTACCCCCGGAGCCTCCATGTATTGCGGCTTCGACCCCACTGCGGAATCCCTGCATATCGGCAACCTAGTCCCCCTACTCTGTCTCGTGCGAATGAAGCGCGCAGGCCACAACCCCCTGTATCTCATGGGTGGGGCCACAGGTCGCATCGGCGACCCCTCCGGCAAGGACAAGGAACGTGAACTGTCCAATACCGACGTCATGGAAGAACGCCTTGAAAAAATCAAGGGCCAGGTACGCCGCTTTGTGGAACGTAACACAGGTGATCGTCCGGATATCGTCAACAACTATGACTGGACCAAGGACATGACTGCCATTGAGCTGCTGCGTGATGTGGGTAAACACTTCACCATCAACTGGATGTTGCAGAAAGAATCGGTCAAGGGCCGCATCGACCGCGAGGATACCGGCATTTCCTACACCGAATTTTCGTACATGATCCTTCAGAGCTACGATTTTTACCACTTGTACAAGACCCGCAACTGCAGGTTGCAGATCGGTGGCGGCGACCAATGGGGCAACATCACCTCGGGGTGTGAATTCACACGGCGCCGTACTGCCCACGAAGGCGAACCCGCTGAGGTCTTTGCCCTGACCTTCCCCCTGATTACCACGGCATCCGGCAAGAAGTTCGGCAAATCCGAAGGCAATGCGGTTTACATGAATGCGGACATGACTTCGCCCTACGCATTCTACCAGTATTTTGTAAACACTGATGACGCAGACGTTATCAAGTTCCTCAAGATATTCACATTCCTCGATCAGGATGAAATCGCGGCGATAGAGAAACAGCTCGAAGAAGCACCGCACGAACGTGCTGCCCAGAAAAAACTTGCTGAAGAAGTCACCCGTATGATTCACGGCCAAATGGAACTGGATCGTGTTTTGGCCGCTACCGAAGCGCTGTTCGGCAAGGGCGATCTCAAGTCCATCGACCCGGTCACCCTGAGATCCGCTCTGGAATCGGCTCCGACCTTCCGCTATGCCCCCGGCGACGTCCCGGACCTGCCGCAGATGTTCGTAGACCTCGGAATGGTCAAATCCAAAGGCCAGGCCCGCAAGGACCTCAAAGCCGGCGGTATCTACATTAATGGCGAGCGTGTAGAAGAAGACCATGTCGTCTCGGATTCAGATTTTATCGCTGGCGAACTGCTGGTTATCCGCAAGGGCAAGAAGAATTACGGTTTGATCACCAAGGGATAATTCCCCTTGTAACGACACGACCAAGGCCGCCTCATAGGCGGCCTTTTTTGTGTGTACAGCCCTCAGAATGCCCTCTGGACAGCCTATGGCCTTAATACTTGACCTCACCCTTGATAAAAGGCACACCCACGCGCATGAACGAAACGCTATGGATACTCTTCGCTTTGGTGGACCTGTGCATGGTCCTGGTAGTGTACCGACTCTTTGGACGCGTGGGGCTTTTCGGCCTCATGGTCTTCAATCTGCTGCTGTGCAATATTCAGGTACTCAAAACTGTTGAACTTTTCGGCCTGACAACAACTCTTGGCAACGTACTGTATGCCAGCGTCTTTCTGGCCACGGATCTGCTCAGTGAATTTTATGGCAAGAAAGAAGCGCGCAAGGGCGTACTGCTCGGATTTGTCGCTCTGGTCATGATGGTTGCGTATATGCAGATCGCGCTCTATTTCCAGCCAGCCGAAGGCGACTTTGCCCAGCCCCACCTCTCCGCCCTGTTCGGTTTCATGCCGCGCATTGCCCTGGCAAGCATGATGGCCTACCTTGTTTCCCAACTCCATGATGTCTGGGCATTCCACGCCATCAAGCAGCGTACCGGCGAAAAGTTCCTGTGGTTGCGAAACAACGCCTCCACCATGATCAGCCAACTGCTGGACTCAGCAATTTTCTGTTTCATAGCCTTCTGGGGTATGTTTCCCATGGAAGTCTTCATGGAAATCCTGCTTTCCACTTACATCATCAAGATAGTGGTCGCAGGTTTGGATACTCCCTTCATTTATCTCGCTAAACGCATTTTCGCTGATCGCGTTAACGCCCATCAGGCTCATGCTCACGTACATGCCCCCAAATAGGCACCATCGTAATACGTATTCAAACGTATCAAGCCCCTGCCATGGCAGGGGCTTTCTTTTTATGAAAAGACTGATCAAATCCAGACCATCTCTTCCCGGCTGACATTACAAAAAAAAGGCAGACCATCTGGTCTGCCTTTTTCATTCGTCTTATTGAACAGCCGTTTTTTTCTTCAAGAGCGGCTTCTGAATACCGTGTTTTGCGAGCACGGCCTTCATCTCATCGGTGGAAGCCGGTGTGCCGTGATAGAGCACCTGGACACGATGCCAAGTCGACCCTTTGGCTTCACCTGATGCCACTTGAGCGCGCAAGCCTGAAGCAGCCAGTTTGTCGCGCAGGGCCTCGGCCATATCAGCCTTTTTAAACGAAGCCACCTGATAGACATAATCAAACACAGGCTCACCAGAAGCGACCTTCACGGGATCAAACACTTCTGGCTTTATCGGACTGGGCTTGGCCTTGGTTTCCTGCTTGGGAGCAGCAAGCTTCTTCACAACAGGTTTGTCAGATTCCGGCTGATCCATGACCTGCTGAGTCGGCGCAGACAGGCGATCCGCGTATTCCAATTCCTCAAGTTTGAGAATCTCCGGCTTGGCCTGCTCAGCAATCTGCCCATGTTCATTGAAGGGCATGATCTGCTCAAGAGGTGGCACGTCAGCCTCGGGCCGATATCCTCGGCCAATGAGGATGCCCATGATAAAGAAGAAAGTCAGTGCGAGTACACACGCCCCAACCGAACTGATCATGCCCGGCAGAGACAGAGAGAAGTCATACGTCTTCTTGCTCACATTGAGCTTAGGGACTTTAATCTTGTATTTCGGTTCTTTTTTTTCCGCCATGATCCTACATCGATTCCGGTGCGTTCACTCCGAGCAGACCCAAGCCGTTCTTGACCACAACAGCCACACAATTCAGCAGCATGAGCCTGGCCGAAGCAATATCGTCTTCGGCAGAGAGTACATGACAATTGGTATAGTATCTATGGAGCTTTGAAGCAAGCTCCTGCAAATACATCGAGATCAGGTTCGGGCTCTGCGTGCGTGCAGCCACTTCCACAAAGTCCGGGTACAGATCAAGATGTTGCAAAATTTCCATATCATACACGGTGTCGAGTAGAGCCAGAGAGTCCGGTCCAACAGCGGCCGCACTCTTGCCAGCCTCAGCCGCCTTGGCTTTCAGCGAACAGATGCGGGCGTGGGCGTACTGGACATAGTACACAGGGTTGTCCATGGACTTCTGCTTGACCAGCTCCAGATCGAAATCGAGCTTGGAGTCGGATTTGCGCGACAGGAACATAAACCGGGCAGCGTCGGAACCGACTTCATCCACCACGTCCTTGAGCGTCTCAAACTGACCGGCGCGGGTGGACATGGCAATGGGCTGACCGTCCCGGAGCAGGTTGACCAGATTGACCAGAATGACATGCAGCCCGCCCTTCTTTCCAAGCGCTTCACAGGCAGCCATCATGCGGGGAATGTATCCGTGATGGTCAGCACCCCAGATATCGACCACGAGGTCGAAACCGCGCTTGAATTTATTGTCATGGTAGGCAATGTCGGAGGCAAAATAGGTGGTGTCGCCGTTGGACTTGCGCAGGACACGATCCTTGTCGTCGCCCAGCTCCGTTGACTTGAACCAGTACGCGCCATCGGACTCATACCCCATGCCGGATGCGGTCAGGTCCGCAAAGGTTTCATCAACCTTGCCGTCCGTGACCAGAGACTTTTCCGAGAACCAGACATCATGACGCACGCCAAAGGCGGCCAGGTCAACCTTGATGCCTTCAAGGATTTCGTCCTTGCCATACACTTTGCACAGCTCGGTAGCTTCGGCTTCGTCCATCTCCAACAGGTCCGGGTATTTTGCCATGACATCTCTGGCAATGTCGGTGATGTAATCACCCTTATAAAAATCTTCAGGTTCGGACACGTCCTGACCGGCGAGCTCACGGGCGCGATACAGGATGGACCCGCCGAGAATGAGCATCTGGCGACCAGCGTCGTTGATGTAGTATTCGGCTTCGACATCATACCCGGCTTTTTCCAGAATACGGGTCAGGGAATCGCCAAGAGCCGCGCCACGACCGTGGCCGATATGCAGTGGGCCTGTGGGGTTGGCGGAAACATACTCCACCTGCACTCTGGTACCGTTGCCCATGGTGGACGTGCCGTACGCTTCACCAGCTTCAGTGATGACACCCACGGTATCCTGCCAGAAGCTCGGCGCAAACGTGAAATTCAAGAACCCCGGTCCGGCAATCTCGACCTTCTCGATCAGGACATCGTCCGCAAAGGCCGCCTGAATATCTTCGGCGATTGCACGAGGAGCCTTCTTGGCTTCCTTGGCCAGCATCATGGCCACGTTGACCGACATGTCGCCGAACTTCTTGTCCTTGGGCGGCTCGATAACCGTTTTCTCCGGCCATTCCCAGCCAAACCCATTCAGCACGTTTTTCAGTGCCTCTTCCAAATGTATTTTCGCTCTCATGAGTATATATTCTCCTTAAACAAAGCTTGTGGGGGTGCCACTAGCACGTTTGGTGCCGCAATCCAAGAGGAGAAAAGCGACCAATTCCGGCTGAAATACCGCCCCTCTCTACCTTCTGAACTGAGGCAATGACCGTTTCATCGCTTCTGGGAGCAGGTTCACGACCTTGCTTTCAATACTCTCCTTGTGCCGATGATATTGAAGTCCCAGCGCGATAACAGCCAGTCCGACACAGCTCAAGGCAAACGCGAAAAGCAGCTCACTCTCGAAAACATCATACGCCAGATGTCCGATATATATGCTGACGCCAATACCGCCAAAAACGATAAAGACCCGACGCTGCACCAGCACAGACACGCCGATCAATAGAAGATTGATACAGCAATACATGAATTTCCCAAGTTCCGTATCACTATCCATGCTCGTCAAGCCTCCCCAAAAGGCGAACATCCCGAACAGATATCCCCAAAAAGCGAAATCCTGTTCAGTTCGCCGGTCCACAAGAAAGCTGCCCACCAGCATGACCAGACCGAACCACACAGAAACGAGTTTTCGCTGTTCCCATGAGAACTCCGGCCCATACAGTACTGCCGTCACATCCATGGACATGAACCAGAGGCTGAACGCCACAGGCAGCATGATAAACGGGAATCGACACCAACGAAGAGCAGCAAGCCCTGCCACGATGGTGCTTACTTCCATTATGAACCAGCCACTCTTGATCCAGCGATAAAAATCAGAATACGCCCCAGGCTCATTCCAAACCCACCAGCCGGTTACTTCCTGAACCCCGTAGACAGCCATAGGCGTCATACAGACCGCCGCCGTAACCAAAATGCCGCCGGGGATGATCTGCCCCTTGCCTTTCCAGAGCCACCGGCCAGCCAACAGGAACGCACCGGCATAAAGCAGTGCCACGGCCAGATGTCCGATTCCCCCGAGATCTTTCCATGCGGTGGAAACGTACAATGTCATTGAGCCGATAACGATGAGTCCACCCAGATAATACAGGACATTGGCAAAGGACAATGAAGGTTTGTCCGCATATTTCTGCTGGAAGGCATCGACTAACGAATCACGCACTTCAGGCGTTATGACACGTGTTTCTGCAGCCCAATCAAGATCTTTTTTCGTAAACCTCATGGCACTCCTTTCAGATGAATACCCTTCAGAGAATAGTACGCCAATCCCGCCACGATATACACATTTACAATTTCTCCCACACTTGGCATGATGTGTCCATGAGTTGCACGATCAAAGAACATTCACATGTTTCCACACTCCCTTTTCTGGGCGGGGTGGAACTGTTGCATGCACGATTCGTGACCCAGAGTTTCTCCAGACACTTTCACGAAGGGTTTGCCATAGGCTGTATCGAATCCGGTGCCATGCGCTTCAACTATCTCGGAGAGTGTGTGGTTGCCAGCAAGGGACAGGTCAACCTTGTGGTACCCGGCGAGGTTCATGACGGTCACGGCGCCGACCGAGACGGATGGGCCTACCGGATGTTCTACCTGCAACCCGAAGCACTCATGACCGTTGCCCGGAGTTTGATGAAACGACCTGCCCTGCCAAATTTCCGCATGGGCGTCATCGCCGACCCTGAATTCGCCGGAGTCATTGCACAAACCCACCGACTTATGGAAAGCCCAGATGTACCGGCCCTGGAAAAGGAAACACAGCTCCTCTCACTGCTGACCAGATGGGTTAACCAGTATGCTGACGACCATGGATATCACCCAAAACATGGCACAGAGCACAATGCCGTAAATCGGGCCAGAGACATCATTGAAGACCGATTTGCCGAGGACATTTCCCTGACAGAACTGGCTCGGTTGGCTGGGCTCTCACCCTATCACCTGACACGGGTCTTCGAGAAACGGCTCGGTATCTCCCCGCACACCTATCTGACCCAGACACGTATCAAACGTGCCAGGGAACGCCTGAGCAGGACTGACCGTATCGCTGATATAGCCCTGGACTGCGGTTTTTCCGACCAGTCCCATCTGACTCGCCTGTTCAAAAAGCAAACGGGGGTCACCCCGGGCAAATACCGCAATATTCTTCAAAACAACTGATACGAACTCGGGCATGTTTCACCCATGCCACACAACCTTACCGCATACATCAATCTCAGTCTCGCCATGATCCTGGTGGGCAGCTCTGTCGTTGCCGGAAAAATCATGGTCACGGAACTGCCGGTTTTTCTCGCATCCGCGCTTCGATTCATCCTGGCGCTCTGCATTCTCCTGCCCCTCCTCGCATACCGCGAGGGCGGCCTGCCACGCATTTCCCGCCGTTCCTGGTTCATGATCGGATTGCAGTCACTGTGCGGCTCCTTCCTGTTCACGGTCTTTCTGCTTTACGGCCTGACATTGACCAGTCCGGCCTCTGCCGGAATCATCACTTCCACAACTCCGGCCTGCATGGGACTCATCGCGTGGCTGTTCCTGCGGGACCGCCCAACCGGCCGGACAGCTCTCGGCATCGGGTTATCCATACTCGGCGTGCTGGTCATCAACATGATGCAGGAATCGGGAAGCATATCAGGAAACAGCCCGGTCTTCGGAAACCTGCTTGTGCTCGGAGCGGTCATCTTTGAATCCCTGTTTCTGCTCATTCGCAAAACCGTGCCTGAACCGCTTTCCCCACTGGCAGTGTCAACGCTCATCTCACTCTTCGGGCTGGTCTGGTTCCTGCCTGCGGGTCTGGTCGAGGCATGGGATACGAATTTCTCAGCCATCAGCCTGACTGGCTGGCTGACCGTCATTTACTACGGTGTATTCGTGACAGTTCTGGCCTACCTGTTCTGGTTTGCCGGCATCACCAGAGTTGCGGCCTCCACGGCTGGAATATTCACAGCCATCATGCCGGTATCCGCCCTGGCATTATCCGCCCTGATCCTGAACGAGCCACTTGGTTGGCAGCAACTGACTGGATGTGGATGTGTCCTCGGCGGCATTGTTCTCATCTCGCGCTGATGAACTTCCGTTATCCGATAAACACGCCGGCTTCTGACTGCCTTCGCTTTGAGGAATCTTCTCCACGGAAAGATTCACGCAGGATAGATATATCCTATCAAAGTACCGGGAGCCTTTCTGCCAACGACAGATACGTCGTCAGACAGTGTCTCCCCACTCTCTTACAATTCCAGATTGGTAAAAGGCTTGCGCTTTTTCTTGCTCTTTTTTGAGTCGGACATGGTCAAGTCGAAAACTGTGTCACCCGCTGATTCGCTGGCCTTGCGAACAGGATCAGGTTCGTTTTCAGCTTTGCTCCGTGCCTCGACAAGTTTTACCTGTGCCAAGGAGTTCTCGGGATCAAGATCAAGGACATGCTCGAAAAATGGTATGGAATCACGGTATCGACGCAACTCCAGATGAAGCAGCCCAATGTTCAGCGCTGCTCCCACGCTCCCTGCATAAAAATTCGGATCAATACTCAAAGCGCGATCAAAACAATCCAGAGCAACCATGCGTTGCTTGCCTTCCCAGTGGGCCAACCCCATGTTGTAATGAATGACCGGATCTTCCGGAGCGATGGTTACGGCCTTGCCATAGACCTCTACAGCCTCAGCCCACCGTCCTTCGCCACGCAGGATAATCCCAAGACGATTGAAATGGACAAGATCATCCCGTCCCAGCACACGCTTGGTGTCAATTACCCGATTCAAGTATTTGACCGCCAGATTGGGAGCAATAGCCGTCACAGCATCCACTATACGCTGAGTCAGGTCACCGACCATGCTGCTGACCTCCTTTTCGGCAACCGTTATCCCACGATCAAGGTATTTCTCCGCTTCTTCATGCTCGCCTTTGCGCAAATGTTCTTCGGCTATGTCGATTTTGCGTTCCGGATTCAACGGACTGATGTCGTCCAGTTCTTTCATGTACGCCAGAGCACGTTCATCTTCCATTTCCTTGAAGGCTTCCGCGAGCTTGATGAGCGGGGCCATGAAAATGGGCTTGGCTTCGTGAGCCGCCATGTAGCACTGCACGGCCCTGTCGGTCTCACCGACACCCATGAGGGCATTGCCACGGAGGACCAACGCACGCGCGCTGTCCGGACGGTTCATGAGGATACGATCGGCCGCTTCCAACGCCGCATCATATTGCTGTTTCTCAAGCAGTTCTTCGCAAAGCTCGATCTGTTGCTTGAGCTCCATGGTCGGCGAGATAACCTCGGCAAGAGCATCAATGACCATATTGGCAGACGCAGGTTTGATCAAAACCCGGCTCACACCAAGCTCAAAGAAATAGGCTACGGTCTCCTGGGTGGCCTCCCATGTCAGAACAACCATCTTGATGTCCGGAAACTCGCGTTTGAGGTTGATGATAAAATCAGTGGACGGTTTATTTTCAATCATGCGTTCGATAAAGATAACGCACGGGATACTCTGATCCTGCAATTCGAGACATTTTTTCATGGCAGCGTTCATGGAAGAAAAAGCAAGCAAAGAGTCGCCGCTGAGACCGATAACCCGTGAAACAATATTTCTCAGAGCACGGGTAAAGACAAAGTCATCAGACAGATAGACGATGACGCCTCCATCTTTCTTGATGAAATCATGAACAATGGTATCAGTTGATTCTCCAAACATGATCTCTCCCGTTTTTCGTACAACACACTGCGAGACAGTCCTGGCTATCTCCACACTACGTGATGTCAGTGAAACGGGTCAACCGGGAACAAGAATCCCCGGCTGTCTTGAGTGACAGTCGGGGATGCATGATCTGAAAAAAAGGGAACGCGTTTACAAACTGTCTTCCATTGCGGCCAGCTTGCGATGAGCCGCTGCATTGTTCGGATTTATTTCAATCGCGCTTTGAAAACACGGTATGGCTTTCTCATACTCTCTGAGTTCACTGAAGAGAGTTCCGACGTTCATGGAGACAGCTTCGCTGTCCTTATAGAAAACAGGATTCCTCTTCAACGCGTTTTCAAAGCATTTGCCTGCCAGACGCCGCTCTCCACCATCAATATACGCCAGGCCCATATTGTAGTGCAGCCCCTCGTCATCAGGAGATATCCGCAGTGCCTGGGTATAGTTCTCAATGGCTTCCTTCCACTTTCCCTGTCCACGCAAGGCAATACCGAGTTTGTTGAAAAGTGTAATATCACCCGGTCCAAGGCGCTTGCCTTTGGCTTCCAGCACCCTGCTCAGATACTTCTCGGCCATGCGGGGCGACGTCTGTTCTACCGCTTCAGAAATATTTTCGGCAACCGAGCTGATCAGACTCATGGCTTCTTGCGTTGCGGCATCAAGGGCTTGATCGAAATACTTTTCCGCCATGTCCATTTCCTTTCGGTGGACATAGATCTTGCCGATATCCGTCTTGCGTTCGGCATTGAGCGGGCTCAATTTGTCAAGCTTCTTCATATAGACGAGCGCCTTGTCCGCATCCACCTCCCTGTATGCCCCCACCAGCTTCTTGATGGGTTCCAGGTAGAGCTTGGAACTGTCGTGAGCTCGGTGATAACAATCCAAAGCCTTGGTCAGGTCACCCTGCAATGAAAAAATATCGCCCTTGAGCATGAGCCCTGCCGGGCTTTCCGGTTTGAGCCGCAGTATCTTATCCGCGATCTGCATGGCATCCATGAGTTTGCCAGCGGCCATGCACCGCTTGCCTATGGACATGTATTCACTGAGCTTGCCCTGCGGTTGCACAGTAAATGCCATTTTTTCGATGATATTGTTTATGGAGGCGGGCTTGGAGATGACATTGTTCACGCCAAGCTCATAAAAATAGGCGATATTTTCGCGCTTAGTTTCACCTGCAAGAACGACTATTTTCAATTCCGGCAACAGCCGCTTGAGAGTAATAATAGTGTCAGTACTCGGGTACCCCGCAAGAATTCGTTCGATAAAGACGACGGTCTCCACTGACTTCTTTTCCAACTCCTGAATCTTTTTCAGTCCCTGCCGAATATTCTCAAAAGCAAAAAAACAATTCCGTTTGATGCCAAGGACCTTGAGAATGGTCGTAGCGAGCGTTTTCTTGAAGATCATATCTTCGCTTATAAGAACAACGCTACCGTTTGATTTCTCAAAATAGTCGTAAACTATTGAATCGTATTTACCCGCCATGAGTCCCTCGGAAACAAATACTCAAAAGTAATAAAAAAAAACCGCCTGCTTCACACGTTTAACCAACGCTGACTCTGTCACAAAAAAACATCGTTTGGAATGATAAATCGAGAAACAACACTCTATAAAATATGGATATCGCCCGGATTTGGAAGAAAAACCTTCAGATCTGAAACAGCATTTGCCCGGGCAAGAATCACGTCTTTCCTTTCACGCCGAACCGTTCGCTTCACATGGACCAGAGCGCAGGCCTTTGCCCCTGCCTTGCGTGCGAAATCAATCGAAGACTCGACACTTCCGTGCCCCGTATTTTCCCGATCCAGAGAATAGGATTCATGCACCACGAGATTGCATCCAAGAGCCAGCTCCAGGGTCTCGTCAGTAGGATGCCCATCACCTGAGTAGAACAAGGATTTGTCCGCAGTGTCGAGCCGTATGGCCTGACAGGGCATGGCATGATCACTCATGGCAAATCGGAACCGAAAACCTGCATGTTTCAAGTCCTGACCGGGATCGCATTCAATAAAGAATATCCCGAATTTTGCCCGGGCCAGGGCGTTGGAATATGCCATCTCCATCAGACGGGTGACCCGGGATTCTATGCCGGACGGCCCGAGAATGGTCAGCCGTTTTGTACGTCCCTCCTCAATGGAGCGGACTAGCAGTGCGGGCAAGCCAAAATAATGATCACCGTGAAAATGTGAGATATAAACCGCATCGAGATCAAGCGGATTTGAAGCCATTCCCCAAAAGACACAGGAAGCCGTAAAACCGCAATCAAGCAGAATTGAGGAAGAACCGGAGTGCACCAACAGAGAGGTATTGGGCAGCTTGTCATCAAAAGCTTCACCGACACCGGCAAAGGTCACGCGCATAAGGAAAACTCCATAGCTGAAATTTAGAACATGCGAATGATTATTGTCTGAAAAACGAATGAGGGCAATAGGGGGGAATCCTATTTTTCGCTGTCTCTGTTTCTAACCTCTTCACGCCATGCGTTGAGCGGAGCATAACATCCCTGTCCTTCATGCTGTGATTTTCGCACCTGTTCGCTCATTTCAGGATCAAGCATGAGACCGCACATATACCGCGCCTTTTCCTCATCCCAGAAAAGATCCGGGCAACGGCGCATATAGCCGTATCGCCTATGAGATTCCATGCAGGGGTCCTGCAGACAGCACCACCCACACCCTATACACGGTTTGGACATGTTTTTCCGTTCTCCTGATTGATATGCTCCAGCGATACCTGTGGCCGCCGCAAATGGCAAGAAAGGACACTTGACTTTTTTCCCGGTTACTATCAATCATTAAGTATCTAGAATTTGAGACACTTATTGAGGTTACCCCTTCATGCAACTCACACTGAGGCTCGAGAATGACTGTCTGCACGTCACCACAACAGGTACAGTGGATACAGTCGAAAAAATGCAACACTACGCTGTCACCATTCTGGAAAAGGCCATTGAATACAACACGAAACGTGTACTACTGGATGAAAGGAATCTGACAAATCTTACAACATCTCTTGATGCGAGCCTGCTCGCTCAATCTGCCGAGGTTGATAAAGCCGCAATTTTGGGTATACGTGTAGCCAATCTCGTCAGCCAAAAAGGGTACAGCATTGCGGTTATATATGAGAATGCATTGTTCAACAGATCACTGAACTGCAAGACGTTCACGGATAAGGAACAAGCCATACAGTGGCTCACATCCTGATCTACGCCGCATCCATATCCAAAAAGAATTGGACCATATGTCAATCACGGCCTACCTGTGGTAAAAATGGAGTTACACACCATGACCATATTCACCAAGTCCGTCCCCTTCTACAAGATGCAGGGTTGCGGCAATGATTTCGTCATCATCGACAACCGGGAACTTGGCGTACCCGAATCAGCTATGGAAGCATGGGCAAAAGCTATCTGCGCCCGAGCTTTTGGCGTCTACGCCGACGGTCTTTTCTTTCTTGAAAATTCCGACGACGCGGCCCTGGACTACCGGTGGCATTTCTACAACTCCGACGGTTCCCGCGCCGAGATGTGCGGCAATGCCTCCCGCTGTGCGGGCAAACTGGCCCACGCTATCGGCCTGGCCCCTGCCGATCACACCTTCGGAACGGACGCAGGTCCCATCAAGGCTTCGGTCCTTCTCGACGGACCTGATGCCGGGCGCGTGAAGGTACAGCTCACACCGCCGAAAGAAACGAAAGCCGACATCATTCTGGACATAGACGGCGAACCGTTGACCGTCCACTTTTCCGACACCGGCGTCCCCCATGCCGTGGTTTTTGTGGACGACGTCAAGGCACTCGACATCATGGATCTTGGTCCCAAAGTCCGCTACCACGACTATTTTTCCCCGGCAGGGACCAATGTCAACTTCGCTCAGGTGGTCGACAGGAATACCATGCTACTGCGTACATATGAGCGTGGTGTAGAAGCCGAAACTTACGCATGCGGGACCGGCGCGGCCGCGACGCAGCTGTTGGCCAACACACTCGGCCTGACCGACAGTTTCGCCAACCTGACTACCACCGGCAATGAAGTGCTGACCATTTTTCTGGAAAACGGTAACGTCTTTCTGCAAGGAGCCGCCGAATTAACCTTCCAAGGCGAGCTCTATCTCGGGCCGCTGGGGCTGTCTCTGTAAGACCTCCACAGAACACCCTGGCAAATAAAACGCCTCACCATCAAGCTGGTGAGGCGTTTTTTTTGAAGAAGCCGCCTTTGGCGAGAGCCGTTGTTGGGTGTTGGAGCACCCAACGTTCTCCATGCCCTCCCAGCGGGGGCCTTTTTGTTGTTGGGGCAAAAAAAGGGCTGAAAAAAAGCCCCTTACGATCTTGGCCGCCTTGTGATCGGCGGCAAGAAGCTGATCAAGGGCTGAGTCCGGTCTTCGTCTGAGAGGGGGAGAAGATCTCGTCTTCGAAGGGAGAGCGGTGTTGGGAGTGCTAAAGCCTCCCAAAGACCTTTATGGTTATCGAAGAGCCAAAAAATCAACATCTTCCACCTACACTGAACAACACCTTACAACGACGATCAATTGATACCGGACCTTAGAGCCTGTCCCACGCGGCGCAGCGTGGCCCGACCGCAGTCTGTTTCAACTGACACATCTGTCGGGCAGTGAAGCCGCGTACAGGCTCTTGGGTCCGGTATCAGGCTCACAGCCCAAAAGGCGCTTTTTGCCTCTTTTTTGCCGCCCAGCAAAAAACAGGTCGTCGTCAAGGCGAAACCTTTGAAACAATACCGCTTGCAACCCCACTGCGAACGCACGCAATCCAAAAAAAAGACCCCGCACACCGTGCAGGGTCTTTTCATTATACTTTTCGTAATATTTAACTGACGAGATCTTTATTCCCTTCGACCAGATCAGTAACAACACCCGGATCGGCGAGTGTGGACGTATCACCAAATTCATTCGAACCTTCAACGATCTTCCGCAGAACCCTCCGCATGATCTTACCTGAACGGGTCTTAGGCAGGCCGTCCGCAAACTGGATGAACTCGGGCGTGGCAATGGGGCCGATTTCCTTGCGCACCCAGGCTTTCAAGTCCTTGACCATATCGTCATCCGGTTCAAGACCGGCCCTGAGAGTGACATAGGCATAGATGGTCTCACCCTTGATCTCGTGGGGCATACCAACGACTGCGGCTTCGGAGACATCTTTGTGTGCGACCAGAGCGGACTCAATCTCAGCGGTCCCCATACGATGCCCGGACACGTTGATAACGTCATCCAGACGACCCATGATCCAGAAGTAGCCGTCCTCATCCACACGAGCACCGTCACCGGCCTCGTAAGCTCCGGGGAATCCGGCAAAATACGTGGATTTATAGCGTTCCGAATCACCCCAGACATTACGGAGCATACCGGGCCACGGCTTGTCGATGATGAGGTGGCCCCCTTCGTTTGGCTCGGCGGGAGTTCCGTCGCGACGTACAATCTTTGCAGAGATACCGGGCAGAGCCTTGGTGGCGGAACCGGGCTTGAGCGGCGTGGCATACGGCATGGCGGAAATCATGATGCCGCCGGTTTCAGTCTGCCACCATGTATCCACGATGGGCAGCTTCCCGCCACCGATATTCTTATGATACCAGAGCCACGCTTCCGGGTTGATAGGCTCGCCCACGGACCCGAGCAGGCGCAGGGAGGAGATATCATATTTCTTAGTCCACTCTTCACCTTCACGCATGAGCGCACGGATAACGGTGGGCGCGGTGTAAAAGATATTGACCTTGAACTTGTCCACGATCTGCCAGAAACGATCCGGTTTGGGATAGCTCGGCACTCCTTCGAACATGACGGACGTGGCACCCAGGGCCAACGGACCATACACGATGTAAGAATGCCCGGTGATCCAGCCGATGTCAGCCGTACACCAATAAACATCGTCGTCTTTCACATCGAACACATACTGGGTGGTATGGGCTGCGTAGGTCAGATACCCGCCGGTGGTGTGCAGCACGCCCTTGGGCTTGCCTGTGGAACCGGAGGTATAGAGAATGAACAACGGGTCTTCAGCTTCCATCTTCTCGAAATCGCATTCGGAAGAAATATCCTCGGCATTGATCTCGTCATGCCACCAGGAGTCACGACCTTCGACCATGTTGACTTCATTACCACCGCGCTGAACCACAACGCACTGCTCGATCGTCGGACAGTCCTTGAGGGCTTCGTCGGCATTGGGCTTGAGCGGAATCGTTTTGCCTGCACGCAGAACCGCATCAGACGTGACTAACACTCTGGCCTGGCAATCGTCGATACGAGACTGAAGCGCGATGGAAGAAAACCCTGCGAAAACGATGGAGTGCAGCGCACCAAGGCGGGTACATGCGAGCATGGCGATGGCCAGTTCAGGAATCATGGGCATGTACAGAGCAACACGGTCACCGCGTTTAACGCCCTTCTTTTTCAGGACATTGGCAAATCGGCAGACCTCGGTGTGCAGCATCTGATAAGTGTAAACCCGGGTATCCTCCTCGGGTTCGCCCTGCCAGATGAGCGCGGCCTTGTTACGACGACCATCGGTCAGGTGGCGATCCAGACAGTTGTAGGAAACGTTGGTCGTGCCGCCGGAGAACCATTTGAATTCGGGTTTGTCGTAATCCGCTTCCAGTACGGAATCAAAATCGGAAAACCAGGTCAGGAGATCCTTGGCCCGATCGCCCCAGTATCCTTCAGGATCGTTGAGCGCCTTTTCATTGGCCGCGTCGTAGGCTTCCATGTTCTGAATCCACGCCTGGGCCTGCATGGAGGAGTCGGGTTCGAATATCTGCCCATCTTTTTGCAGACTCTCGATTTTCTTTTCTTCGCTCATTCTGGTGTTCTCCTGATCTATGGTTGTGTCTTCAAGGTCTTCGTCGGAATGGACCGCAACCTTCTGAAATGTCGTTCCCATTGCGGGGTGAACCACGCTGGACACGTTATCATTTATTCAAAGAAACGCGCAACCGCGTTCTTTTTTAGGTGAACGGTTCAAATACGCCCGGTGAACGGTGAAACACTTGAAAGACTGCCCACAACTTACGGTAAGCGGTCGAAAGAAGGCCCCCGAAGGGTTAACGAGTCAAGGTACCAAGAGGCCACAAACAACCCGACGAGTGGGCCGGAGATTCTTCACGTCTGCGATAGATCACTCTCCGCACACCGCCCGGACAAAGAACCGACAGGTGCGGTCCTGCCACCAGACGAACCCCATCTCGGCGTCAGCGTACCATGCAGCGGTAAACGCCTTGGTGTCAGCGGACCACAGTCTGGCCTTTTGGGCATCAAATACGGATTCCAAACAGAATTCTCCCGGCTCGGTCCGTCCCGTAAACAGCGTGGTCAGCTCGTCTACCGTCGGCAGGCGCCAATCGTTGTGACCGGCAAAACCGTTGCGGTTCAGCCGTTCCACATGCGCATGGGCGCGCTCCCAGGTCAGGGGATACCGCGAACCGTCCTTTTCCCAAACCCGACCAGAGACACTATCCAAAACTGTCCCATCTCCCGAATCCTTGAATTCTCCAGGACCGTATTCGTTGGGCCGCCACAATTCATCAAGATCAAAAAAGGCTCTGGCTCCCTTGATCCCCACTTTCACGGATTCATGACGCGGCAACCATTCTGGCTCATGGCGTTCTGGTTCAAACAGCAGATCAGAGACCGTGCAGGTAGCGTCTTTTTGCGACTGCCATGCCGCCTCCAGACTATTCAAAGCGTCTATCATACCCATGGCATCCTGAAACCGCTTGTCCGGTTCAAGAGCCAATGCCTCATCAAAAAACTCATCCCAGGCACAATCCAGGTCGGCATGAATGTCGCACAGCCTTTTCCCGCTGCCACGCTCTTCTGGCAGGGAACCTGTGAGCATTCGATATAACGTCACGCCCACGGAATAAATATCGGAACGGGCGTCCGCGCTTTCGGGGTCGGATTCCTGTTCGGGAGCGGTATAATATGGGGAACCGACCACCATGCCTTTGTGCCCCGCAGGCTTCTCGCCCCGCAGTTTGCTCAGGCCGAAATCTATGAGTTTGACCTGACCAGGCCCGCCCTGATCCTCCGCCAGCATGACGTTGAACGGTTTGACGTCCCGATGGATGATGCCCTCGTAATGCAATCTGTCCAGACCATGCAGCATGCCGCGCGCGATATGAAGTGAGGCCTCAATCCCGAGACGGCGAGATTCCAGCTCAACCTCGTACGTCTCGCCCATGAGCACCCCGAGATTGCCGCAAAAATATTCCATGGTGAAATGGGGCGGCGTCACGGCATCCCCCATGCCCACATCCAGAATGGAGGCCACGTTCACATGATTGATACTCGCCATCGTGGCTGCTTCCTTGAAAAACATTTTCCGGAGCGCATCTTCGCCCACAATGTCCTCAAGTATTTCAGCAGGCTTCAAAACCTTCAGCGCAACAATCCGTCCAGTCACCGGCATAGCTGCCTTATATACCGCACCCATGCCACCCCGGCCCAGAAGACCTTGTATTTCATAC
Organism: uncultured Pseudodesulfovibrio sp.; assembly: GCF_963675635.1. NCBI lineage: Bacteria > Pseudomonadati > Thermodesulfobacteriota > Desulfovibrionia > Desulfovibrionales > Desulfovibrionaceae > Pseudodesulfovibrio > uncultured Pseudodesulfovibrio sp. Next base: position 2,337,170 of record NZ_OY776488.1, read on the forward strand.
CGTCCCATTCGCATTGGTGGACAGTATCCCAACCCACACCAGTCCGTCCACACCCGGCAAGATTTGACTCCAGGTGCAACTTTCGTCATAGAAAAATAGAATGTAAAAAAAGGTGGATGACTTGCAGACACTCTTGACCATGTTCGGATCGTTCTCCGGGTGGTATCGCACACCATTCGGAAAGCTCACCCTGCTCATCCTTGTCATGCTGACCGGCAGCACCGTAGGATTCTGGTTTTTTGAGCGTTATCCCAACGGAGAAATTCACGACTTCTTCGGAGCGCTCTGGTGGGCTGTGGTCACTCTGACCACCGTAGGATACGGAGACATGGTGCCCGGCACCGTGGGCGGTAAAATCATGGGTGTCTTCGTGATGGTCTGCGGTATCGGGCTGGTTTCCGCCCTGACCGGCAATCTGGCCTCCATGCTCGTGGAGCAAAAGGCCAAAAAACGAAAGGGGCTGCTCAAGGTGAACCTGACAAACCACGTCATCATCATTGGCTGGAACGACTTCGGAATGGAACTGATCACGGCATTACGTGACAATGGCGTTCTTGGCTCAAAAGATGGCGGCGGCTCGGATCTCGTACTGGTCAATGCGCTGACACAGGACGAACGGGAAACCCTGGCCTTGCAGCTGGGCATGGGTGACAGGCTCCATTTCGTATGGGGGGCCATCACTCAGGAAAGCGTACTCCACAAATCCCAGCCTGATCAGGCCCGGATCATCTACATGCTTTCCGAGCACCGGAAACAAAACCCCAAGGAAGCAGACCAACAAACACTCTATTGTGCCTTAGCCATTAGGGAAATGGCTCCCCAGGTTCCGCTATACGGCGAGGTTGCACTGCCGGAAAACCGCAAGCACCTTTTGCGGGCAGGCGTCAACGAAATCCTGATCCATGGACAACTCACCAGCATGGTCCTCGGCCTCATGGGAAACAATCCCTCCATGTGGACTTTCATCCAGGAACTTCTCGGCATGCACGGCAACCCCCTCCTCGGTGTCGAAAATCTGAGCACGGAAGACAAGTCCCTGACCTGGGGCCAACTCATGACCCTCTTCAGGAGCAAAGGCTTACTCCCTCTGGCAATATGTCAGATATCCAAAAACATCTCGCTCAACGACATACTCGACGACACCCTGGCTCTGGACAAATTCATTTTGGAACTCTTTGAATCATCGGGGCAGGAAACCGGAATCGGCAATTCAGGCCCCCGAGTCGTGGCCAATCCACCGGATTCAATATTTCTCACCGATTATGATGCCGTTCTGTTCCTCAAGCCGGGAGACTGCAAATGAACATCGAACACGTTGACTGGCCTGCCATCACCCTGTTCAAGACGTTCCCGTCTGCAGCCCTGGAGAAAATAAAGCCTCTCTTCGATGTTCGGTCATACGAAGCCGGTGAAAATCTGATTACTGAAGGAGACGTGGGTGACGAAATGTTCATCCTCATCCGGGGACGTGTGCGCATTACCAAATCGATGTTCCTCAAGGGGATGAATATGCCTATTCTTGAAGTGGACAACCCCCGCAAGGTACTCGCCACAATGGATGAGACGGAATACCCCCTCTTCGGTGAAATAGCGCTCATCGACACAGACACCCGGTCCGCGACCATCCAGACTCTGGATCAGTCCCATTTCCTTGTCACTGACCGCCAGAAATTCTTCGATTTTCTCGACAGGGAACCGGCTATTGGCAACAAGCTCTTCATGACCCTGGCCAAGCGCATGACTGCCACCATCCGCAAAAACAATACGGAACTCGTCAAGCTCTCCACGGCACTGGCGCTGGCACTCAGCCGATTCAAGACCTCCCCCTGACCAAAAGAGAACGGCCCGGCCCGCACACACCCTCTGTTGGCCGTGGACCCTTCACTCTTGCACTTGGATATGGTTTAGATTATCTCTAGAACTGATCCACTATTCACAAGATTGAAGGAAGGGGGGAGTTATCCCATGAAAAAAAGCATATTGATCCTGAGTATTTTGACTGTTTCCACTCTGCTGCTCAGCGGCTGTTTCCGCAAGCACATTGAATCCGCACCTCCGGCCAAACAACCGGCGCGACAGGCAACGACAGCACCTACCACGGCACCGACACCGGCCCCAGTCAAGGTCGATGAGCAATCTGGAATCATTGAAGAAACATACATTGTTGATGCTCCGGCAGAAGCCGCAGTTCAGCCCGCTGACATAGACGAAGGCAATCTGGCTGAAGAACCGCTGCCCCAGACCAAGTCCGCGCAAGATAAGCCCGGGACCGTTGAAAGTCAGACCGCTGAAAAACAGGTCGTGGCCGAAGAGATTACCATCACAGAGGAAGTGGTTGTCACAGAAGAACTGACATCCTCGACTCAGGCCGAAGCTGGAATGTACTACATACAGATCGGTGCATTTTCCGACCTTGAAAACGCAAACAAAGCCCTCGCACGCGTCCTTTCAGACGGGTACAAGGACTCTGTATTGTCCAAAACGGATACGGGGTTGTACCGCGTTCAGGCTGGCTCATTCCCGGATGAAGCTTCGGCCGGAAACGCGCTTGCCACGCTCAAGGCGGACTACCCCGAAGGGTTCGTATTCAAAAAGTCAACCGACAATCAATAGATACAGCGGTTCATGAGGCCCGATGGTATTCGGGCCTTGCGAACCGGTTCTAGCGATTCAGTTCTGCGCGGAACTTGCGGGACAACCTGAAGACAACCACTTTGCGCGGCGGCAGTGTAATCGTCTGGGTGGTCTGGGGATTGCGCCCCTTGCGTGCCCGCTTGTCGTACGCTTCAAACTTGCCGAAGCCGCTGATCAGAAGAGCGTGGTCCTTCTTGACGGCTGTCTTCATGATCTCAAGAATGGATTCAACCAGGTCCTTGATTTCAGCGCGATTCTTGTCAGTGCGTTCATAGATGTAATCTACGATACCAGCTTTGGTGAGGGTGCCCATTGATCGCCTCCAGAAAAGGTTTTCAGAAATTACTTCACGATTTTCACGATTTCAGCCGCAAGCCGCTTCATCTCGTCAGGATCTTTATACGGGGTCTGCTCCCAAAGACGCAGTCCGTCGTCCGAGAATCTCGGAATGAGATGATAATGTGCATGATGCACCAACTGTCCGGCAGCTTCGTAATTATTCTGCATAAGGTTCAGGCCGTCGGCTCCTGTTGCCTCCATGACTGCTTTGCCCACTGCGGACAAAGCCTGGAGCAAATCGCTTCCCAATTCGACGGGAATGTCCATGAGCGTGGGGTAATGCCCCTTGGGTAGCACCAGAGCGTGCCCCGCGTTCACAGGTGCGATGTCCAGAAAGGCCAAACAGGTGTCCGACTCAAACACCTTGGCGCAGGGTATTTCTCCTGCCACGATCTTACAAAAAATACAGTCAGAATCCACGTGAGCCATTCCTTCTCTCCAGTCTTCGTATCCGAACTTCAAGCCTTTCAATGACATGAGCCCGTTCCGTTTCACCGGAGAATTTTTGACAGTTACCCGCTTTTATACCCGGGATATCCAGTTAAATCAAGTTTGTTCGCGTTTTTTGTAGAAAGCCTTGCACAGCAAGGGCTAGCGGTCAGTCTAGAATTCTTCTGGAAAAACGGACGGTTGTTTCGCACAACCTGTTGAAATACATGTTTGATTTTTTTAGACGTATAATTACAACAAGTTACACAGTCTTAAACCAATTTGTTCAACCATTGTAGACGACTAATGCTAAAAATGGAGTTTATCAGTCTTTTTTTCCCGTGCGGGAACACCGAAGACGACGGCATTGGGAACAACGTCATCAATAACCACGGCCCCTGCTCCAACCACACTATTCGAACCGACAGTCAAACATTGGAGAATGCACGCGCCGATGCCTACACATGCACCACTCTCCACGATAACGCGACCAGCCAGTTTCGCACCGGGCGCCACATGAACGTGCGATCCGATAGAGCACTCATGCTCAACCACGCAGCCGGAGTTGAGAATGGTGTTTTCGCCGACAACAGCGCCGGTATTCAGGATAACGCCGGGACAGACAACGCATCCGTTCCCGATCTCCACATCAGCAGCAATTATCGCGCTTGGATGCACCGCGCTCACCAGCGATTCACCGAAAGCAACCAATTGATCGAAAAGCCGCTGCCGGGTCTGATTGTCGCCGACAGCCACTATCACCCCGTCGTGCTCCACGGAGGAAACACATTCGTCTCCGCCCAGCACAGGCAGCCCAAGAGGACCGACAGTTCCGACCTTTTTGTCGTCGGTCACATACCCAAGCGGCTGCATATCTTCCATTGACGTCAAAATTGACGCCACCATACGGGCGTGACCGCCACCACCAATAATCAATATCTTCATGTTGTTGCTCCAATCATGCCCTCTGATCTACCTGCTTTGGTTTTTTCATGTCAACCTGCGACAACGGACTGCTTGACGCAACATTCTCAGACACGATATCTCACGTATCACCAAATATGACATTTATAGATGGAAAAATTCTCCGTCATTCATACAAGGAGCAGATAATGACCACAATCGGCGTACTCTTTCCGGGACAGGGTTCTCAGGAAAAAGGCATGGGCCAGGACGTTGCCGCAAGCGACAGCGCGGCTCTGGACCTCTGGAAACTGGCAGAAAAGGAATCCGGCCTGCCTCTTCGTGAAATATACTGGGATGGCGAAGCCGCCGACATGGCCGACACTCGGGCGTTGCAGCCCGCCCTGACTGTGGTCAACCTGTCCTTGTGGCTGACTGTGAAAAACAAACTTTCTCCCGCAGCAACAGCAGGCCACAGCCTGGGTGAATTTGCAGCACTCGGCGCGGCTGGCATCCTGAACATGGAGGACTGTATCAAGGCTGTTACCCTGCGCGGACGCCTCATGGCCGAATCCGGTGGCACCGGACACGGCATGGCCGCCGTGGTCAAGCTCCCGCAGGACGCGGTTGAAGAGATCGTGGCCACAGCAGCCAAGACCTCGGGCAAGGAACTGCGAATCGCCAACTACAACACCCCAGCCCAGTTCGTCATCAGTGGCGAACAGGAGGCACTCGATGCCGCTGAAGCATTGGTCAAGGAAGCCAAGGGACGCGCCATCCGGCTGGCCGTATCCGGCGCTTTTCACAGCCCGCTCATTCAGGAAGCCGCCGACGAATTCGCCACGTTCCTCAAGACGCTGACCTGGAACGCTCCTGCCTTCCCGGTATACCACAATGCAACGGCCCTGCCCGAGCCCGATCCGGAACAGATCCTGACCACCATGCAGAATCAGATGACCTCCAGCGTGCTCTGGATTCAAACCATGCAGACCATGTGGGCAACCGGCATACGCGAATTCGTTGAAGTCGGCCCCAAGGGTGTGCTTTTCAAGATGCTCAAGGCCAACCTTGGCTCCATGGAAGAAAAATGGTCCGGGCTGAACATCGGTAACCTGGAACAGGCCCAAGAACTGTAAAGGATCACCATGTTCAAAAGCTACGGCATCATAGGCTGGCCTTTGGGCCATACCATGAGTCCAACCCTGCACAATTGGGGATTTGGTGAACTGGGCGTTGATGCCAGCTACGCGGCATGGCCCGTTTCGTCAGGCGACCTTTCCTCTTTCATGGGACAGGTCCGCGCCCGTCCCATCTCAGGTCTGAGCGTGACCATCCCACACAAACAAGCCGTCATGGAACACTTGGACACAATTTCCGACAGGGCGGCACAGGTTGGCGCGGTCAACACGCTATACTGGGACGGCGACACCCTGTGTGGCGAAAACACGGACGTCATCGGATTCATCGCGCCGCTTCGTTCAATGGCTCCACTTCCCGACTCAGCCCTTGTGCTGGGCGCTGGAGGTGCGGCCAGAGCGGCTATCGTCGGCCTGAAGGAACTAGGCGTCAGGCGCATCGGCGTGAGCAACCGAACCCGCACCAAGGCCACATTTCTGGCTGAAGAATTTGGCGTGAACTGCATCGACTGGGAAAAGCGCATGGAGACCCCGTGGACTCTGGTCTGCAACACCACGCCGCTGGGTATGTCGGGCGAACTCGAACATCTCTCGCCATGGGACGCCGACAGGTTCACACCGGGTATGACCGCTTATGACATCGTGTATAATCCACTGGAAACCCGCTTCCTCCACGATGCCGACAACGCACACTGCAAGACCATATCCGGCCTGGAGATGTTTCTCCATCAGGGGTTGGCCCAGTTCCATCTCTGGACCGGGCTGGACATGGACGAGGCAGGAGCCAGACAAATACTGCTCAAAGCCCTGAACAGTTGACCGGCTCCACGAAACGTCATAGTTTTTCTGAACAAATCAAGTAAAGGTGACCTCATGAATATCGCACGAAGCATCCTTCTGTCAGTCGTCACGGTCTGCATGCTGTTTGCAGCCATTGTCGTATTTCCGTCCAGCGCAACTGCCGCCGGTCCGAACCCGGTAGTCGTCATGGAAACAACCGCGGGACGTATCATTATCATGCTCTACCCCAAGGACGCGCCAAAAACCGTAGCCAACTTCCTCAAATACGTGGATTCCGGATTCTACGACAAGACGTTCTTCCACAGGGTCATCCGTCAGCGCAAGCCCCCCAAAGGAACAGACGACACCAGCATGAATATTGTTCAAGGTGGCGGGTACACATACCCCATCAACAGGAAGAAAACCCTGCCTCCCATTGCCAACGAGGCCGCCACAGGCCTGTTGAACCAAAAAGGCACCATCGCCATGGCTCGAGCCGATGCCCCCAACTCCACGACGAGTGAGTTTTTCTTCAACGTGGAGGACAATCCGGTCCTCGACTACAAACAGACCGCAAAACAGGTGGGAACCGGTAGTTACACCGGCAGCACCACCATGGGCTATTGCGCTTTCGGCAAGGTCATCAGAGGCATGGATGTGGTCAACAAAATCCACGAGTCAAAGACAGCCCGCTCCGGCAGGATGGACGATGTCCCGGTCGAACCTGTCTTCATCAAAAAGGCCTTCCAGCCAAAATAATAGGTAAATAATCAGATGCAAAGGCGGTTCGGCAACGGGTCGCCTTTTTTCATGGATCAGGAATCCGGCACCTAGACGAGGTCGTGCGGCACACCTTTGGTGCGGATAACAACGCGCCCCGTGTCTAGATACAAAAACATGGTTCGGGGAATGGTTCCTCCGAATTCTTCAGCGGTCAGGCGAGCATTATTGTATGCAAGCACTCCCCGCAATGCCTTGGCATTTTCCGCACCGATAGGGACATGATACTGACTGCGAATACTGGCCCCACCCGCCCCCTTGAACACCAGACGACGCTGGTCGGCTCCGGCCTTGACCAAACGACGCACCATCACGGGGATACCGGTTGTGACGAACTTGAACGGATTATCTCTTTCACCGTCCGGAGCCTCGCCCGGCAAAGGCAGCAGACAGTGGATCAGACCGCCGATTCGCGCCTTCGGGTCATACGCCGAGACCCCAATACAGGACCCAAGGGAATAGGTGACCAGTACATCTTCAGGGACGACTGAAATTCGCATATCCGACAAACCGACGACAATGGTACTCATGCTGCACTCTCTTGAAACCACCATAGGGTCTGTCGTGTAACGAGTAAAGGAAGACCCGCTTGCAATGCGAACGTTTTTAACCAATAGTCTTTCTAATATGCACAGAGAACCCTTGGCCGTTCTGGCTGACATTCACGGCAACAGTCTTGCTCTCGAAGCAGTGATTGCCCATGCCCGGGCGCGCGGCATCAAACGATTTTGCAACCTTGGTGACACCTTCTACGGACCATTGGACCCAGCGGGGACATGGGCCGTCCTGAAAAAACTGAACATGCCGACCATCCTCGGCAATCAGGACCGTATTCTCCTTGAAGGCGAATCGAACCGGAGCACTACACCGACCTTCGAACGGACCCTGCAAGGTATAGGCACAGACGGTCTGGAATGGCTGAGAACTCTTCCCGCCACGCTACGGCCCGAATCGGACGTTCTGCTCTGCCACGGTACTCCCAAAGATGACACAACCTATCTCATCGAGGATGTCACCACAGGCCTGCCTGCCATGCGGGACTGTACCACTCTCCTTGGTCATCTGATGCCTGAAGCGACTGGATGTACTCTGGTCCTGGCCGGACACTCTCATCACGCAGGATTGGTCATGTGTGACGACATAACCATCGTCAACCCAGGCAGCGTCGGGCTTCCCGCCTATGACGACGATGCCCCACCACACACAATGTCCAGCGGGTCACCCCATGCGCGATATGCAATTCTCACCATGAACACTTCCGGCTGGGAGGCCGAATTCATAACGGTTGAGTATGACTGGAAGGCCGCCGCAATACTGGCAAAAAGAAACGGCAGGGCCGACTGGGCCGGTTGGATCACCACTGGACTTGCCTGATTCTTTCCTTTTACCATATTCTTTTCTGGACTTTTTTTAGATTTTTCTGAAAAATGCTGCCAAACTGTATGTTCTGATATGCATGGTACGACAAACCATCTGTTGGAGTGTCTTTTCAAAAAGCCCCGGTCTGAAAACAATGAAGAAGCACTACGCTGCAAAATCACATATTCTCCCCGTCCTGGCGGCCTTTGTCCTTGCGGTCACTTTTCTGTGTCCGAGCACGGGGATTGCCGCTTCGGCCAAATCCTACTTCACTGTCGGGCATTCCGAATTCCACGCACTCACCCAAAATAGCAAGCGGGCCAAATACCGTTCCAACTGGGAAAAGGTGGAAAAGCACTTTTCCCGTTGTCTCAAAGCGGACCCCAACGGGCCGTATGCTCCCAAGGCGCTGTACTATATCGGTCGCGTCCACGAGGAACTCGGCATACAAAGTGGCCTGAAGTCCGACTTCCGCAGGTCCGTGGATTACTTCGGACGGGTGCTTGCCCGTTATCCACGCCACGGCTGGGCTGATGACTGCCTCTATCGACGGGCTGGTGTCTATGCAAAAAGGCTGAATGAAATAACCAACGCCCGCCTGGATCTGGCGACCATAATTGTCGATTATCCCCGTTCAGACATGCAGGTCAAAGCCAAGACAGCTCTCAGGAAACTTGGCAAATACGACTGGGCCATTGCCAAAGTTTCGGGAGGCTCATCCACCGGCAACGGGGCTTTGGACACGGTGGCTGCAAAGGCGACTGCCAAGAAGCCTGCCACCAAGAGCAAGCCCACGGTCAAAGCGGCCAGCAGTAATTCAAAAGATCCGTCCGGCAAAGCACATCTCAACGTAGTGCGGTATACATCCAGTAACGAATACACCCGTGTGGTCCTGGAATTGGACGATCAGGCCAAGTACCGATATCAGGTGCTCCAGCCCAACCCGGCAGTAAACCGGCCACACAGGCTCTACATCGATATTAACAATTCACGTCTGGGGCACGACGTAACAGCGTCCACAACGGTATCAGACGGCATTCTGCGTTCCATCCGAACCGGACAATACAACAAGGACACGACCCGCGTCGTTCTCGATTTTCTGGACCTGCAGGACTACAAAGTCTTTCCACTTCAAAACCCGTACCGCATAGTTATTGACGTCTATGCGCCGGACGCGAAGACGCTTGCCGCTCAGAAAGCTGCTGCCACAGCCCATAAGACCACGGCCAATTCCAAATACCGTCCGCCCAACGGCAGCAAGAAAATGGCCGGAGATCTTCTTGAACAACTGGGACTGACCGTCAAGACCATCATGATTGACCCTGGTCATGGAGGCAAAGATCCCGGCGCAGTATCCAATGGATTACGCGAAAAAGACATCAACCTCCGCTTTGCCAAGGTTCTTGGCAAGAAACTTGAGGGCAAGGGTTTCCACATTGAATACACCCGAACCACCGATGTGTTCATCGCTCTGGAGAAAAGGACAGCCATAGCCAACGTCAAAAAGGCGGACCTGTTTTTGTCCATCCATTGCAACGCCAACCGAAGCCGCAAGATCAGCGGGTTGGAAACGTACAGTCTGAACCTTGCAAAATCCAAGGACGCTGTTCGCATTGCCGCGCGTGAAAACGCCGTGGACCCACGTTCCATATCAGACCTCCAGTTCATCCTGACTGACCTCATGGTCAATTCCAAAATCAAGGAATCCAGAGACCTGGCTTCTGATGTGCAGTCCAAGACAATCAAGCAGGTTCGCAGGAAATACACTGTCAAAAACATGGGCACTCGCGAAGCTCCGTTCTATGTCTTGATGGGGGCGAAGATGCCCTCCGTGCTGGTTGAGCTGGGGTATATCACGAACAAGACCGAGGCAGGCCGACTCAAATCGGACAAGTATCTTGAGTATCTCGCGAACGGCATTGTTGAAGGGATATTGGCCTACAAAGGAAAGATCGAACGATACGCCTCTCTGTAATCATTTGATGCACACACTTTAAGAAGCTCTCTTTTTTTAGAGAGCTTTTTTTGTGTGCATTCGCTGTTTTGTGCGTGCGTTCGCAGTGGAGGGGCGGCAGGCTCCAAGGGACGTTATCAATGGTTCGTCGCTGTCCGATGCTGTTCGGTGTAGGTGAGAGGTTTTGATTTTTGGGATACCCGATGACCATGAAAAACTCTTGTGTGCAACACAGTCATTTTTTCGAAGATGAAGAGGGGGAAGGAGTGTTTCTTATGGATTCACTGCGTGCATTCGCAGTGGAGGTGCAAACGGTATTGTTGCAAAGGTTTCGCCTTGACGGCGACCTGCTTTTTGCGAGGCGGCAAAAAGAAGGCAAAAAACGCCTTTTGGGCTGTGATCCTGATACTGGACCCAAGAGCCTGTACGCGGCTCCACTGCCCGACAGAATTGTCTGTTGAAACAGACTCCGGTCGGGCCACGCTGCGCCGCGCGGGACAGGCTCTAAGGTCCGCTATCAATTGGTGGTCGCTGTAAGATACTGCTCGGTGTAGGTGGAAGATTTTGATTTTTAGGCCCCCCGATAACCATAAAGGGCTTTGGGAGGCTTTAGCCCTCCCAACACCGCTCTTCCTTCGAAGACGAGCTCTTCCCCTTACCAGACGAAGACCGAACTCAGCCCTTGATCGGAAGGCTTAGAAGCTGACAGCGCGCAGTGGCAGCGTCTTGTTCGGAATTGCACTGGAGCGAAGCGGAAGAACGCGATTCCGAAAGCTGCGCGCGGTGATCAGCTTCTTGCCGCCGATCACAAGGCGGCCAAGATCGTAAGGGGCTTTTTTTCGGCCCTTTTTTTGCCCCAACAAAAAAACGGCCCCCGCCGGGAGGACATGGAGAACGTTGGGTGCTCCAGCACCCAACAACGGCTCTCGCCGAAGGCGCATCTTCCAATAAAAAAGGCCGCTCCCAAAGCGGCCGTTCCTTATTTCTTCATCTCCATCAGGGTTGAATCCCCCGATTCCTTCAAATACATCTACCAATCAATCGGCAGTTTGACTTTCTGCCCTGCCTTATTCGTAAAAAAAACATACCCATGTTCCCGACCGAACAAATACACATCACGGGTGACGGCTACATCCTGCCGGCAGTATTCAGTAATGAGATCGAGCCGCCCTTCCTGCCACCATTTCAACGCCTGAAGTCCATCGGCCGACTTGCCGACATCCAGAGTCGCCGAAGCGATATTATCAAGCTTGAGACGATACCCGAGCCGGTTATGCACTTCCATGAGCAGATCAAGATTTGGCAACCCTCTGAAATGGAATGGATTCAACCCGCCAAGTACGGCATAGTCAAATTTCACATGATTGAACCCGATGACAAGATCAAACTGTTGCAGGTGCTCCACCAGTTCGGGCATCTGGTCCTGTTCATAATCATGCATGGCGTCATCATCCGAGTCATACACGCAGGCGATGGACACGCCCATTCGGTCGGCACGCCCCCAGCCGCCCACTTCGTCGGCGGAATAGCGGGTCTCAATATCAAGCACCCCGTACCGCTTGGGTGCGGGCTTCCTCATGTCGATTCCTGGCAGAAGATTCACATCTATCTCCTTTGGTTCGATTGATTTCGGATCGCCGGAGCGGATAGCTTCCAGCACAAACTGCGCAGCCCGTTTGTCGATGGGCCGATTGCCTGATCCACACTTTGGCGAATGAATGCAGGACGGACATCCCAGATCACACGGACAGTCGAGAATGGTCTTGAGCGTGGTTTCGATCAGTTCGTCGGCGCGCTCGAAAGCCTGCCGGGTCAGTCCAGCCCCCCCCGGCATGCCATCGTAAATAAAAACAGCCGGCCCCTCCACCTGTGGATGCATAGGGGTGGAGATGCCACCAAGGTCGTTGCGATCAGTCATGACCAGCAGCGGTAGCATGCCGATGGCCGCATGCTCAAATGCGTGAATACCACCCATGAAATGCATGAACTCATCTTCGCACCGACGACGGATGTCATGCCCGACTTCAAACCAGATGGCTTCGGTTTCAAATACCAGTGGAGGCAGATCGAGCGGCATGATACCGAGCAGCTTGCCACCACGAACGGACCGCTTTTCATACCCCGTAATCTGTTCCGTGACTTTGACCCGTCCAAAATACACACGCGTACCGAAACTCGCCTTCTGCCCAAGCACTTCCAGAATTTCCGTATCCTTGTTCCCACGAGGCTTGGTGTAATACCCCACCCGCTCCTTGCGCGCATGAACAGCGCCGGCACCCACATTCAGGTCTGAAATGACATAGGTCTGCCCACGATGCAGATAGACCGCCCCGGGGTGCGTCTCCCGAAAAGCCCGATGTGCGTCGATGGTGCCGATAACCGGCGCCTTGTCCTGCCCCAGGGTATTGTCTTCGATGTGCAACTGCTGGCCTGCCCCACGCAGATCCACGTCCCGATGGGGCCGCTTGCGGCTGGACACAACCTCTGTGGGGTGACCGGGCGTATCCGGCTGGACTTCGTACAATTGACCGAATCCGACAAGCTCTTCCACCCGCCTGCTGACAGGTTCCTCCCGCAGAAATTCTTCCCCCCGACGCAGGGTCAACTCGGCGGCAGCGCAGATGAGATGTCTATCCATGATGACCGGATTGTGCGGATTGAGCATGGCCGACTCAGGCGGCCGACTGAAAAAATCGTCCGGATTACGCATGAAATACTGATCGAGGGCGTCCTCTTGCGCGATGAGGGCAACCACGGAGTCCTGCTGACTGCGCCCAACGCGTCCACCACGTTGCAAGGTCGCCATGATGGAGCCGGGATACCCGACCATGATACAGACATCCAGCCCGCCGATATCAATGCCGAGCTCAAGGGCGGAAGTGGAAATGACAGCCAGCAGATCGCCATCCGCCATTTTCGTTTCAATCTCGCGCCGCTCTTCAGGCAAAAAACCGGCTCGATATGCAGATATCTTTCCCTTGAACTGCCCACTCCGCTCTGTAGCCCACATGGAAATAAGTTCGGTCATCTTGCGCGACTGACAATAAACGATAGTCCGCAGATTACGCGCCAGCGCAGCCTGCAACAACTGAATGGCGGCCTGTGACGGGCTGCCGTCCGGATTGAGAAAGACCATGTGCCGCCCGCCGCGAGCAGCCCCGGATTCGAGGATAGGATGCACTTTGAGATCCGTGAGCATGTGACACAGTTCAGCAGGATTACCTATGGTGGCCGAGCAGAACACGAAAGTCGGGGTTGCGCCGTAGTAACGGCAAAGTCTCAGCAACCGACGGAAAACCATGGCCATGTGCCCGCCCATGACACCCCGATATGTATGAACCTCGTCCACCACGATATGCGTCAGACCTGACAAAAACTCAGCCCAGCTCGCATGATGCGGCAGCATGGACAGATGGACCATCTCCGGATTGGACATGACCACATTGGGTGGTGAATTACGTATCTTCTTGCGAAAATGTGGTGTGGTATCGCCGTCATAGATGGCCGCTGTGGGGCGGTTCTCCTCCGGCAAAAGCGCAGCGAGTTCCTTGAACCCCTTGAGCTGGTCCTGCGCCAAGGCCTTGAGCGGAAAGAGATAGAGCGCCTTGGCTTCCGGATCTGCCAGGCACCGCTCCAAGGCAGGCAGATTATAGGTCAGCGTCTTGCCACTGGCTGTTGGCGTGGCGACCACGACATGCCGCCCGGCCCGGACATAATCCACTGCCTCGGCCTGATGGGCATACAAGTGATCCATACCAAGCAGGGAAAGTGCATTCTGCAAAGCCGCAGGCCACGGACGGCGCGGTTCACCCAAACGGGCTTCAGCGCCGAGAACCTTTCGGTGATGGGCTATCTGATGGGCCATACGCTCGGAATCGAGCATGGCCGCGACATATTCTGTGACAGGGGTTTCCACAGGTACGATGGTAGTACGTGATGCACCCCGAAGCAAGCCGTGAATATACTTGCCATAGGCGTATCGAGGACGCATATTATAGGAAGGAATCACCGTTTATATACATGGAGCAGCCCATGACCCAAAAACTCGATACACAAGACGTTCTAACCACTCTCATCAGTCTGGCCCAAGCCGCCGAGGCACGAAACCCCCTGACAAAAGACCATTCCGAACGGGTTGCCCAGGTGGCCCACTACATTGGGGAGGAACTTGAACTCCCAACCCAAAAACTCGAACGACTGCTGCTCATGGGCAGGCTACACAATATCGGCAAGACAGGAATTCGCGATTCGGTTCTGCTCAAGACAGAAAAACTGAACGACACAGAGTACACCCACGTCAAAAACCATACTATTCTGGGAGCACAGTTGCTTGCCCCCATCAAGGAGCTGGAAGACGTGGCAGAAGTGTGCCTGACCCACCATGAACGATGGGACGGTTCCGGCTATCCCCACGGCCTTCGGGGAGAGGAAATTCCTCTTGCCACGAGACTTATCAGCACCGCAGACGTCTATGTCGCCATCATCTCCGAACGCCCCCACCGAGACTCAATGCCTGAACCTGTGGCCGCTGACATCCTCAACGAAGAAAAGGGTACATTACTGTGCCCCCTTTGCGTGGAAGCATTCCAAAAATGGTTTGATAAGACCGGGGGCAAGATAGATATCTTGAGTGAATAACAGAAAACAAATGCCATATAGTTTATAATTGCACGTTTCATAGTGCGCGAGTTATCTGATGAACGGTACTCCTTCCTGTCTCGTAAACTGGTAGGTGATTATGACCGAATCCCTCAGAGTTCTCATTGCCGATGACTCCACCTCTGCGCTCTATGCGCTGAAAACCAGTCTTGCGCCAACTGGCGCCATCCTCACCACGGCCATGGATGGCCTTGAAGCGCAACATATCCTCGAAAAACAAGCTTTCGATCTCATCATAACCGACGTCGACATGCCAAAGCTTGACGGCCTGAAGTTATGTGACTGGATCAAAAACAATCCGAATACCGCTGCCACCCCGGTCATCATTCTGAGCTCACGTGAATCCGATCAGGACATCGACAACGGCTTCAGGGTGGGGGCCGACGGGTACGTACCGAAAAGCTCTGCCGTTCAGGAGCTTATACCGCGTATCGAGCAGGTGCTGAACAAAACGGCCATGACGAAAAACAGAATTCTGCTTGTTGTTGATGATTCGGAAGCCATACGAACCTTTCTCCACACAGGTCTTTCCGCGGAAGGCTTCGAAGTCCTGCTCGCCAGGGACGGGAAGGAAGCCATGGAGATACTCGCAAAGACTTCGCCGGACCTGATCCTGTCCGACCTGATGATGCCGAACATGGACGGAAAACAACTGTGTCATCACATCAAGACCCGCGACGACCTCAAGAACATACCGTTTGTCATCATGTCGTCCGTGCAGGACAAGGCGATCATGCACCGCACAATTCATGACGGAGCGGCCTCCTACATTACCAAACCATTCGGCATAAACAACCTGGTCCAGATTATCGACAAGATTCTTTCCGAACAATTCAGGGTCATGCTGGTGGAAAGAGACAGGCTCCAGGCCGAACGACGTATGACGTTCGGGTCCATAGCCAGTCTCGTCAAGGCGTTGGAAGCCCGGGACCACTACACCAGCGGTCATTCGGAATCGGTGACACACATAGCCATGCACATGGCCAAGCGACTGAACTTCACCGATGACCAGATAATACGGCTGCACATAGCCGGCAACCTTCACGATCTGGGCAAAATCGGAGTCAGAGACAACGTGCTCCTCAAGCCCGACAAATTGACCGATGAAGAGTTCGAGCACATCAAGAGCCACACGACGGTGGTGGTTGATATTCTTGATCCGCTGCCGGGCATGGAGGATGTTCTCGTTGCTGCCTCATCCCACCACGAACGATGGGATGGAACCGGATACCCCACCGGTCTCAAGGGGGAAGACATCCCGCTTCTCGGACGCATTCTCGCCGTGGCCGACGTTTTCGACGCCATGATCTGCGACCGAGTCTACCGTAAAGGGATGTCCAAAACAGGAATCAGAGATTTCATTTTTGAAGAACGAGGCAAAAAGTTTTGCCCCGAGTGTGTCGACGCCTTCATGGACTGGTATACACAATCAGACGGCATCGTCGCCCCCCTCGAGGATTGGGGAAATTGAACGAACGTTACACCTGCATTTCGACAAACCGGCTGAAATCAACGGTCAGGGCGGACTTCAATTCTTTGAGGTCCGCCTCATTCATACGAGCGAAAGCGAAGGCGAACACAGGGTAGGAAATATAATCAATCTTTCGCAATTCCAACAGGTTGCTAAACAGCGCTCTGAATCTTTCATAATTGATTGACTTGATTTTCTCTCGGTCTGTTCCCGGCGCGAGATCGCCGATGACCATGACTGTGGCCATGTCTTCCTGCCCGTCAAGAATGGCGTCCCAATCCGGTCGCAGATTTTCGAAATAGCACGTGTACGGATTGAAACCCCATGCATGGTGAGTGATATCCGCAACACACCACCCCGCAAAGCGGAGCGGATTTGCCTCAATGGGAATGATCTCGCCCCCACCCGTCACACGCACTTCGATGTGTGTCGCAAAATTACGAAAATCACATGCTCTGCCGACCTCGGATACATATTCCGAGAAAGACAGCAGCCATGTCTTCATGACATTGGTCGAGGTGTAATAGAGCCGGTCCGAGATATCGTCCTCGGAGATGAAATGATGGTGCATGATGTTGGTAATCACGGCCTCGCCGTCGTCATCATAATAGACGTCAATGGCGTATTCTTCACCGTCAATGCCCTGTTCCACGATAAACTCACCCGAATTGACCACTTCTTCCGGATATTCGGCATTCATGGCCTCGCGTTCATCGCAAATGGCGGCCACAATTTCGGGCCAGTCGCCCTGAGTGTTGACCACATGCACACCGAGACTGAAAAATCCGCGGGCGGGCTTCACCACGAACGGACACGGCATGGATGACACATCCAGTCCGGCGAGGTCATCGAACGACACGCGCATGAAGCGATAGTCCGGGTGCATGTCAGCCACGGTCTCGCGAAACAGCGCCTTGTCCTTGCAGATATCGATCTGACGGGCCAGATCAGGCTGGCATCCACACCGAATAACATGTTCAAGGGCGTTTTCCGAATTGGCCAGCACCTTTTCTCCGGCTCCGAGACGAGCAGAGAAGTCGACAGCATCAATGAAATCAAGCCCCGCATCACCGGCAAGTGCACGGGCTTCGGGAGTATCCAGGACCGGTTGACCGAGTTCCCTGACTGTTTTCTTCAGGAAATCGGAAACATAGGGAGCGTCGAGAAGAAACATTATTTTGCTTTGCCGGACAGGCTGTATTTCTTGAGTTTGTATTGAAGATTCGACTTGGACAGACCGAGCATTTCAGCGGCCTTGACCTGCACGAACTCGGTCTTGACCAGAGCCCGCTTAACCAATGCGCCTTCAATCTTGTCCATGGTATCGGCCAGATTGAGCTTGGTGGGCAACAGATCGACCGCAGACTTGAACTGGGCTTCTTCGTCCTTGATTTCAGGCGGCAGATCGTCGGCGTGGATGATATCCGATCGGGAAAGCACCGTGCACCGCTCGACCACGTTTTCAAGCTGACGGACGTTGCCGGGCCATTCGTACGCAGTGAGATAGTCCATGGCAGCAGAAGAAAAGCCACTGATTTCCACGTTGTTTTCCTTGGTGTATTTCTCAAGGAAATGGGCAGCCAGCAGCGGAATGTCCTCACGCCGTTCCCGCAGAGGCGGCATGAATACCGAGACCACGTTGAGGCGGTAGAACAGGTCCTCGCGGAACTCGCCCTTGGCAACGGCCTCTTGCAAATTCTTGTTGGTTGCGGCCACGATGCGGATATCCACATCAAAGGTCTCGGCACCGCCCACACGTTCAATCTGGTGCTCTTGCAGCACACGCAGCAACTTGACCTGCAATTCCGGGGTTAACTCACCTATTTCATCGAGAAAAAGCGTGCCCTTGTTGGCCTGCTCGAAACGGCCCTTACGCATGGCCGTTGCCCCGGTGAAGGAACCCTTTTCGTGGCCGAAGAGTTCGGATTCCAGTACGCCGGGATTGAGTGCCATGCAGTTGACCGTGACGAACGGAGCCTCCCGACGGGGAGAAGAAGTGTGTATGGAACGGGCAATGAGTTCCTTACCCGTACCGGATTCGCCGAGGATGAGGACCGTGGACTTGGACGGTGCCGCCCGGTCAACCATGTCCATGACCTGCTGCATGCCCTTGCCGCGCGCAATGATGTTGTCCTTGGAATAACGGTTGCGGATTTCCCTTTTCAGCCGGATATTCTCCTGCTGTGTGGCCGCAAACTGTTCGGCCTTGGAAATGGAGAGCAGCAGTTCCTCGTTGGCAAATGGCTTGGTGATGTAATCGAACGCACCAATTCGCATGGCCTCCACCGCGGCCTCGATGGATCCGAAGGCGGTCATGATCAGCACAGGGATGTGCGGGTAGTTCTTCTTGCAGTGTTCCAATACGTCCTGTCCGGTCAGGCCGGGCATCTTCATATCGGTCAGCACAATGTCCACCTCGGAATCCTCAAGATAGGCAAGGCCCATCTCGGGATCAGACAGGGTGGTCACATGGAATCCTTCGTCCTCCAGGATGGTTTCGAGGATGAGCAGGTAGTTTTTTTCGTCATCAAGGACCAGTATATTCGCAGGCATTCTTTCTCCGCGCGATCAGTTTTGTTAGTGTCGCTCGACATGATACAACAAGACGGTCCGAAACCCAAGCGGGGATATTCTCCATGCTGGATTGTCCTCAGCGTGCATGCTAGACTTTCGTCATGAAGGACATGGACAAACAGACGTTGCGCACCGATCTTCTGGAACAACGCGCGGGTCTTTCCCCAGAGCAGATATGCAATGCCAGCCGTGCAATCATGGAATGCATCCGCAGTCTGCCGCGATGGAAGGACGCCAACGAAGCGCTTATCTACTGGCCCATCAAGGGTGAAGTGGACCTGCGTCCCCTGGTGACTGAATTGTGGCAGCGTGACTGTCAGGTTCTTCTTCCCCGCTGTCATCCCGGCGCAACCGGCACAATGGATCTGGCCTGCGCCACCTGTGAAGGCGACCTCACGCCCGGTCCATTTTCAATAATGGAGCCAGACGCAGAAAGGTGTCCGCCCAAACAGGACTTCTGCCCGGACATTGCGCTCATCCCCGGCGTCGGATTCGACCGTGCGGGCAACCGACTCGGCTTCGGCGGCGGTTACTACGACCGGCTTTTGACCACTGTAAACATGCAAAACACCCTGATCGTGGGCATCTGCTACGACTTCCAGCTCGTGGAGACCATCCCCACCGAACCGTGGGACAAGCCCATGCACGCGATCTGTACGGACAAGGAAATATGGCGGCCATAGCATTCTTCCCCTATCAGTTCATCGACATCCCGGGCGTTGCCTGCGCCTTCACGTCCCGCCGAGGAGGAGTCTCCGAACCGCCTCACGATTCGGCGAATCTTTCCTTTGACGTCAACGACAACGAACAGGCCGTTCGCACCAACCGGCGCTCCATCTTCGACCGTCTGGAACTCAAAGGCTGGTGCGAGCTGAACCAGATTCACGGCGACGTGATCCATTATGGCCCCAAACCGACCTTGCCGGAAGAACACGCCACCCTTGACGGCGACGGCCTGACCACTGCCACGCCCGGCGTTGGGCTGGTCATCAAGACAGCAGACTGTCAGCCCATCCTGCTGGCCCACCGCTCCGGCAAATACATCGCGGGGCTCCACGCAGGCTGGCGCGGCAACAAGATCAATTTTCCCGGCTCCGGGGTGCGCCGCTTCTGCGAACAGTACGACCTCAAGCCCAAAGACGTGTTTGCCGTGCGCGGCCCGTCTCTCGGCCCTGAGGCAGCCGAGTTCATCAACTTCGACACCGACTTCGGCCCGAATTTCAAAACCTATTTCAATCCCGCCTCCAATACCGTGGACCTGTGGCAGATTACCCGCGATCAGCTCATGGACGCCGGGCTGCCCGAAAACCAGATTTTCGGCATGGACTTCTGTACCATGGGGCTGGACGACACCTTTTTCTCATACCGCAAGGCATGCAGAACCCCGAACCGGGATACCGGACGGCAGGCGGGGATTATCTGGATACGTGGAGAATAATCATGGGCTTATTCATCAAACTCGTCGTCGTGCTCGGGCTGATCTTTCTCATCATCAGCCAATTCACCAAGTCCAAGACGGAGCGTGCGCACCGCCGGGACAAGTGGACCAACGTGCTGTTGATCATCGTCATCGTCATGCTCGGACTGTCCATATTGTCCAATTTCCTGACACGGTGACGCCGTGACCCGACCGGATTTCCCGCATATTCCCTGGTCTGAAGGGAACGGTCCGCGTATTCTCGGCATCAACCCGTGGATACACGACTTTGCCGCCTTCAATGTCTGGTCGCGACCCGTTGGCCTGCTTGCCTGCCTTGACATGGTCCGCGCAGCCGGAGCATCCGTGGCGCTTATGGACTGCCTTAATCCCACATGGGAGGATGTCCATTGGCCCAAACCGGGTAAATACGGCACAGGCCATTATCCCAAGGAAGAAATACCCCTTCCCGAACAACTCTCCTTCATGGATCGACGGTTCTCCCGCTATGGCCTGCCCCATGAACGGGTGCGCGATGCACTGGTCGCACTCGATCCTAAACCGGATGCGGTCATGGTTTCGTCCATCATGACCTACTGGTATCCAGGCGCATTGGACGTGCTCGACATGGCTGCCGAACTCTGGCCCGACACCCCCCGTTTTCTGGGCGGGGCGTACGCCACCCTCTGCACCGACCATGCGGCGATTCATGCGAACGCACATCTGCAACAGGGACCGCTGGAGCGACCAGACAATTGGGCTGACTTTTGGAAACACATTAATTCTGCCGCTCCGCAATTACCTGAAAATGCAGGTCTTTCATTAGCTCTTGATTTATATGAAGACCCGACATATTCCATCATCCTCGGCTCACGCGGCTGCCCTTTTTCCTGTGAATATTGTGCAAGCCGCGCTCTGTATCCAAACTTCTGTCAGGGGTCGCCCGATGCGATAATGCGGTCCATACAATCAGAGTATGACCGGGGAGTACGTGATTTTTCCTTTTACGACGATGCGCTTTTGGTCAACCCGAAACAATGGCTCTGGCCGGTACTCGACCAAATCACCGAACACACTCCCGACCTTCGACTGCATACGCCCAACGCCATGCACATCCGCAGACTTACACCCGAGGTCTGCACACGGCTCAAGGCGGCAGGACTGCACACAGTCAGACTCGGGTTGGAGACCACCGATTTCGACCACCGGAATGACGTCAAGCTTACCCGCGAAGAGTGGGAGTCCGGCGCACGAAACCTTCTGAATGCCGGATTCGATCTTGACGACATCGGTGTCTACATCCTGTTCGGCCTGCCGGGGCAGGACCTCGACAACGTGGCCCACGCCGTGGATCATGTTCGCGCCTTCGGCTTCCGTCCGCATCTGGCCCACTACACACCCATTCCCGGCTCACCCATGTTCGACACCGCCTGCGCAGCCAGCCCCTATCCGCTGGCCGACGACCCGCTGTTCCAAAACAATTCCATCTGGCCCTGTGTCCCCGGTGGCTTCAACTGGGACGAAGCCAGAAAATGGAAACGCCTGCTCCACGAGAAAAAGTAACTCAATACAGATATTTTGTGGGCGGAACCAACCGGATGTCCCTTTCGGGGGCAGGAACACGCCCCTTAGCCGAACAAACGCGCACACAAATAGTTCGGGAAAGAAAAGGGGATAGAGGGCCCGGAGAAGACGCCCGGCCACACTTTGACTCAACCCTTTTTGTGTGGGAAATTACGGGATGTTCAACTTTTCGCAGATTGTGTCCGAAGACCACATCAAACGGGCAATCAGAGACGGTAAATTCGAGAACCTTGAAGGAAAGGGAAAACCACTTCCCAAGGATGAAGCCGAGAACCTGCCGCCGGAACTGCGCATGGCGTATCGAATATTGAAAAGCTCGGGCTATGTGCCTGCGGAAATTGCCGAGGAAAAAGAAATAGTGCGTACCATTGACCTTTTGGCGCACATGAAAGACGAACAGCAGCGGTATCGACAGATACAAAAACTGAACGTCATGATATTGAAGATGAATGAACGACGCGGGCGCCCTGTCCATCTGGACGACTCGGACGAATATTATCGCCGCATTGTTGAAAAAGTACGAATCGCGGAAGAACGATTCGGCAACACACATACAACCAACGAGTAAATCATGCATAAATTTGGAATGGTCGCCCTGATCGGGCCGCCCAACGCAGGCAAATCCACCCTGATGAACACCTATCTCGGACAGAAGGTGGCCATCGTGTCACCCAAACCGCAGACCACGCGCAATCGGATCAGCGGCATTCTGACCGAGGAGAATGCACAGATCGTATTTCTGGACACGCCCGGCATTCACCAGCTGCGCGGCAAAATGAACAGGTTCCTGCTGGAGTCGGCGTGGAATGCACTGGCCTCGGCAGATGCGGTTGTCGTACTCATCGACGCGGCTCTGTATTGCGCCAAGCCACACATGCTGGAAAAGGAAATTGCGCCCCTGGTCAAGCCCATCAGCGAATCTGGCAGACCTGTACTGGTGGCCGTGAACAAGATCGACCGGGTCAAGGAAAAGGACAAGCTGCTGCCGCTCATGGCTCGCGTTGCCGAGATGTGGCCAGAAGCTGAATACATTCCGGTATCCGCCCTGCGCGGCAAGGGAACGGAACAACTCATGGACCGCATCCTTTCGCTCCTGCCAGAAGGCCCGCCCATGTTCCCGGAAGACCAGATTTCAACGGCACCCATGCGCTTCATGGCTTCCGAAATCATCCGTGAAAAGCTGTTCTATTCTCTCAGACAGGAACTGCCGTACTCCACCGCCGTCGAGATCGAACAGTGGGACGAAGAATCACGCAAGGACATGATCATCGTCAATGCGGTCATCTACACCTCACGCAAAAGCCACAAGGGCATGATTATCGGCAAACAGGGTGCGAATCTGAAAAAGATCGGCACCGATGCTCGAAAGGATATCAGCGAACTGACCGGCTCGAAAGTTCATCTGGAGATGTGGGTAAAAGTCCGCGAAGGATGGACCGAAGATCCTGGATTCCTCAGGGCTATGGGACTGGGAGAATAACGCAGCCCCGAATATAACCCTCTTGCGAAAATATTGAAAAGATGCACCATGGTCCTTGAACGACGAGGTGTTCATGACTGCTATTCCAATTCTTCGCGCACGACACCTGATTGGAGCAATTCTGTCAGCGACACTTTTGTGTACGCTTTTTTTCGCATACCCTGCCGGAGCGGAACACACCAAAGACCACTTTACGGCGGCGGTTCTCACGGACTTCCCCCCACTTTACACGACAAATAGCACAGGCGAGCCGGATGGTTTTGCTTTGGACGTACTCAAGGCGGTGAGTGCCGAGACCAAGATTACATACGACCTGCTAGTCGTCCAGAACTGGGCCGAAGCTCTGGAGGCTGTTTCTTCCGGCAGGGCTGACTTCATACCCGGCATAGGGATCACCGAACCGAACAAGCAGAAATTCATTTATACCGATGTCATGGAAACCGTTTCGATTTCCTGCTTTGTCCGCTCTGAGTCGACCGACATCAAGAATATTTCCGACCTTGCTGGGCACCGGGTAGCCTTCATTGAAAAGACGGCTCCTCAAGCCATGCTCAGCACCAGGCCGGACGTCATCCTGATGCCGCTCAGTTCCATTGATGAAGCACTGTTCAGTCTTTTGTCCGGCAAATCTGACGCTATCATTTTCCCCGAGTCGTTCCTGTGGAGAACAGCGCGAAAAATCGGAGTTGATAACAGGATCAAGGTCGTTGGACCTCCGCTCATGGAAGTCAAGCGGGGCTATCTTCTGCGGAAGGACAACACAGAACTGCGAGACCGATTGAACAAGGCTCTGAACTCCTATGTCGCTTCACCGGCCTTCAATAAAGTCTATCTGAAATGGCGTGGCAGCCCCACGCCTTATTGGACAATCCACAAAGTCGCCTCCGCAGGACTGATCCTGCTCGTCGTCATTGTCATCGAATTCTCGCTGTGGCGCTGGCGTTCCGTCTCCAAACTCAACAAAAGGCTCAAACAGTCCATCGCGGATCAGGCCAGAACCCAGGCTCTCTTAAAAGCGAGTGAGTCCCAACTCAACCGGGCTCAAGAATTGAGTTCCCTTGGCAGTCTTGAACGAAACCTCATCACCGATGTGGGCCACTGGTCCGCCGGGCTGTACAAGGTTCTCGGCTTTCCCCAGACGAAAGAAGCTCCTAGCACTGAGGAATTTCGTCAGTGCTTTCACCCGGACGACCTGAAAGAATATCGCCGTAAAGCCAACGCAGTTTCACCGGAGGCTCCTTCCTTTTTCATCGAATTTCGCTTCAGACAGCCCGGCAAAGGAACCTATAGAACGGCAGCCGGTGTGTTTTCCTACGAATTTGCCGACGACGGTACGCCCATAAAACGTATTGGTGCCATTCAGGATATAACCCGCCAAAAACAGATTGAAGCGCAGCTCATTGAAGCCAAGGAAAACGCCGAGGCCGCCAATACAAGCAAGAGTGAATTCCTTGCCAACATGAGCCACGAGTTGCGGACACCGCTCAACGGCATCATGGGTATGCTCCAGCTCATAGTACTGGAAGATATTGACACTACGCATAAGGAATATGTGGAGACGGCCCTTTCGTCCTGCAAAAACCTGGCTCGTCTTATCGGTGACATTCTGGATCTTTCCAAGGTCGAAGCGGGCAAGATGGAACTCAGACCAGTCCCGTTCAGTCCGAACGAGCTCGTCTCGTCCGTGCGTGATGCCTTCGTTCAACAGGCAAAGGAAAAAGATCTGACACTCTCCCTCACGGTTGTTGACGATATCCCCGAATGTGTGATCGGTGATTCCGCCCGCCTGCGCCAAGTGCTTTTCAACCTTATAGGCAATGCCATCAAATTCACTGAACAGGGTTCAATTTCCCTGCAAGTCTCCAAACTGTACTCCAAATCATCTGAGGCTCACAGACTCCTTTTCTCTGTCACTGATACGGGTATCGGCATTCCGCAAGACATGCTGGAAAAAGTCTTTGGCGCATTCACCCAGGTGAAAGGCACTTCAAGGAAATTTCAGGGAACAGGGCTCGGACTCCATATCGTCAAACAACTTGCGACACTCATGGGAGGCGAAGTCTCCATCGAGAGTTCGGAGGACAAGGGGACAACCGTCAACTTCTCGGCGGTGTTCAAATGGGATGATAGGTCAGAAGCACAGTGTCACGCACCAATTGAGATACATGAAGAAAGCATACCTCCTCAGCACATTCTGATTGTAGAAGACGAGCGAGTAAACCAGATTGCCATCACCAAACTGGTGGAACGACTGGGGCATACCACGGTCAAGGCAAACAATGGGAAAATGGCACTTGAGAAGCTGGAGGAAGAGGACTTCGACCTCATCCTCATGGACATCCAGATGCCAATCATGGACGGCATCGAAGCCACCGGTCGAATCCGTTCTCTGAAGGACAAACAGAAACGGAACATCCCGATTATTGCACTTACCGCCCACGCAATGAGCGGGGACCGTGAAAAGTTCCTCGAAGTCGGTATGAACGATTATCTTGCCAAGCCCGTCAGCCTGGACGGGCTGAATAACATTCTCGGGAAAGTGTTGAGCGCATAAGAAAAGCCGCTGCTCCCTCTCGGGAACAACGGCATGCAACCTGTCGTTCTTCGCACAACGCGAAGGGTTTATTCAAACCCTTTTTTCGTCTTGTAGGCTTCCCACTCCTCGTGGTCCACCGTGTTGTCCGCATTCATATCGGCCTCTTCGAAGGTTGTCAGATCTCCATTCGGGAAAGCCACCAGAAATTCACCCTTTGTCATGACGCCATTGCCGTCAGCATCCAGAGAATTGAAACAGAGATTGTAATTCGTATTGGCTGAAACAGACTGGCTCGCAATGAGAACCAGTACACACGCTAAAAAGATTTTCTTCATGTACTCTCCGAGTAGCATTACATTATCCTTCAATAAACCCGGTCAAAACTTTGATAAGTTTATCCAGAGCTTCCTTTTCATCAACATGGTTTTCCATGGCATCCGCATAACATCTGAGCATGTACCGTTTCAGAATCAGCTTGTTTGCTGATTGAAGAGCGGAACGGACAGCTCTTACCTGAACGAGGATTTCCTCACACTCTTTGCCTGCCTCAATCATACCCTGAATGCCACGCACCTGGCCTTCAATCCGCTTCATGCGTGATAAAACATTTTTCTTGATTGCCTGCTCTTCAATTGTCATTGGTGATTCCATCCCATTCTCCTTGGCTTCGGGCCATGTTCCCGTTGCCGGACTTCAATGTTTACCGTACTGTAGTACGGTATAAATCATTGCCGACAAGAGGATCCAAAAATGTCTATATCCGAATCAAAACTTCATATTCTCAAATTGTTGGAGCTGTGCGTCACCATCTTCCGCGGTCCAAACGCTGATGAATGGTCCACTCTGGCCACGGTTGGAGTGCCTGAACTCATTGTCCGTGTCCAGAAAAACTCCGACACGCTCCTTGCTCCAATCCAAAAACTCAATCAATTATTGACCGACATCACAGATGAAAAGACATCTGTACTTGAAACCGAATACGTCCGGCTCTTCATTGCCGGCCCAGGCGGTATTCCCGCCCCATTGTATGCATCCTGCCACCTCGGCACCACGCCCCGAACCATGGGACAAAGTGCGCTTGACATGCAGAACCGTCTTCAGCAAGCAGGCCTTCAAATCTCCCTGGACTCCAACGAACCCGCCGACCACCTGACCATTGAACTCGAATTTCTTTTCTACCTGCTCTCCGAAGGCTGGTTCAACCAGAGTGAACAGGCGGATCAGGGCATTGAATTCGCCGAGTCTGTCATGCTCCCGTGGGTACGCCGTTTCCGGGATGCGTTAAACACAGCCAGCCCGCATCCGGTGTTCGCGTGTGCGGCAGATATAACCGTGGCGACGCTGGAAGCAGTTTCAAAGGTCTAGTTCTTTTCTTCCGTTCGAATCATGGCTGAACGAAGCACTTCCAGGAACTTGGCATCCGGTTCAAAATATCCGCGCCGAATCAACTCAATGGTCCAGCTACCATTTCCCTCGGCCCGGACGAGATAAGCCAATGGTAGTTCAGCTTGTCCAAGGCACTCGAAAATCTGCCCGTTTTTATCCGAGAACAACGGATATGCCACATCATAGTGCTTCTTGAAGTGAACAACGGCCTGATTCGAGTCATAAATACCCAACCCGATGATCTTGAGTTGACCCGCCAGTACAGGGTCGTTCTCCACATCCTTGAAAAAACGCGAAAGTTGTTTGGTTTCGTTCACACAATCACTGCACATGGTGTTGTATAATTGGATGAGCACGAAGCGAGCAGAGAGTTCAGAAAGCTGCAACCATTTGGTTCCATTCGGCAACCCCAGGTATTCCCGGTCAGCGTCTCCGTTCAGTACAGCCACCCGGCATGCGGGAAACGTATCCCCCACGGCAAGGATGTGTTTTTCTTCCTGCACTCCGTCCACGAGATCGGGGTATGCTTCTTTCCAACCATGCAATCCAGCCGCATATCGATAGACATCGGTGTATCCGAGACGCGCTGCCCAGCGCGCCGCAATGCCGCTACGCAGTCACCTGAAACTGCGGCAATAGATCACCAACAACCTTTTCCGATCCTGCCCGGCCAACTTCACAAACCCGGTTCGTTTAACCTCAGGCAAATCCATTCTGTCACCAAGGTCAAATTCCATATTCACCGCACCGGCGATATGTCCTGCCGCGAATTCATAGTCAGCCCGCGCATCGATGATCAAAGGATTCGCCCCTGAATCCATCAAAGCCTTCAAGCTTTTGGAATCAACGAGTGCATACCCGTCTCGATCAGCTTCCATTTGTGCGGCCGACCACCAAACCTCGTTTTCGTCGGCACTGGCAGGTGCACTCCAGAAAAGGCAGAAGGCGAGGAGCAAATATACAATGGAAGATGGCTTAATCATCATATCTGCTCCTCGCCTGTCTGTGTGACCTTTGACCGGACTATCCGGCCTTCAGCAACTGGAATCTATTTATTCGGATGAACCTCATACGAATTATCTTCTCCGAAGTCATTGGTGGCTTCCAGATAGAAGACATTCTTCGCATCAGGCATTATGTCCATATACAAATAATATGCTTCGCCAGCGCGTGCACCGGTAGCACAGGAGAAGACGATGGGCTTGTCGGTCGGAATTTCCTTGGCCTTTTTCTCGACCATATCAACAGGCATGTTGATGGCGGACGGGAAATGACCGGCTGCGTATTCCTCTGGATCACGTACATCGATCAACAGGATGGAATCCGGGGTTTCCTTGATGGTCTTCAAAAACCATTCCGTGTCCACTGCGCCTTCCGCCTCACCGGCCTTGACGGCGACCTCTGCGCCACCGAACATTTCCTTCCATCCGGGATACCCGGCTTCGGCGACCACGACCTTCTTATAACCAAGGTAACGGGCCTTGATCGCGGACTTGTGGGACAGGGCACACTTGTATCCACCACAGTAGTAAACCAGCGTAACTTCAGCCTTGTCAGCGGGCAACATGCCTCGCTTGTCGGCAAAGGCACTTTCGGGAATACCGATGGCGGACGGAATCGCGCCAGCCAGGTACTTCTGGTACGGACGGGCATCTACGAGAGCATATTTTTCGCCGTTCGCCATCTTGGCGTGGAGATTTTCGAGACCGATGGAGTAATACAGCGCGTTCTTCTTATAGTCCGGGAAACCGGCTGCATAAACATGGACGTTGGTATACCCGAGAGCTTCCGCCTTCCATGCAGCTTTATGGGACAGACCGCACTGGAAACCACCACAATAAAAGATAAGCAGATCGCCCTTGTTGGCGGGCAGCTTGTCGACCATCTTGTCGAACTGGCTGGTGGGAATGGAGACCGAGGTCGGGATATACCCGTCGACAAACTTGGGCTTGTACGGTCTGGAGTCGACAATCATCACGCCCTTGGGCTTGGGCATCTTGGCATACTTGGCCACATACTTGTAATCCACAATGGAGTGAAATTCCTTAAACGCAGGTTTCTTGGCCTCTTCTGCCAAAGCCGCACCGAACATCGCGACCAGCGCGAATACCATCATGACGGCTACTGCACACAATTTCCTATACATAACAAACTCCCTTCCTAAAGATTTGTCTGTGCTCTGCCCAGCACGGGGCAAAGTCCTCTCTCACAGTATCGCTTCCGAGGTCTATTCCCCCTCGGTCTTGACCTTTTCCCACCACAGTCGGTGATGATGCTTGGCATAGCTGCCGGGAACCACGCCGGTAAACATCGACTTGAAACCCGGACGTTCTTCGGGCGAAATGGCTGCCATGTAAATATGAACCAACAACCCTGCGAAAACCAGCCCCACAGCTATGAAGTGCAGGGTAACGGCCCAGCCTATCATGCCTGTGGATTCAGCCCCAAAGGTCCGGTCGGACAGGAACATGACCACGCCGGTCACGGCGATGACGATGCCGCCCACGACAGATGCCTGGGCAAAGGCCTTCTGGCCCATGTTGTAATATCCCTGATCCGGCAGTTCCGGGTCCATGCCCATCACCTTGAGCGCCTTGGGCCCCAGTGTCATGAGCACCATTTTCTTGAGCATCCATGCCATGTCGCGCGCCGGACTGACGGCAAACACTTCGGCAAGGAAGAACCGGGCTCCCTTGAAGTTGATAAGAAGATACAAAACGAACCCGGCCAGCCAGATCAGGCCGATGACTTCGTGGATAACGAGCAGATTCGCCCCGCCGCCAACCATGGCGCGCATGGCTTCGGGATAGCCGGAGCCAAACGGGTCAATGGCAGGATTCTGGATCAGCCCCACGCCTGTCAGCAGGAGCAGCAGCCAACAGGCCGCATTGAACCAGTGAATGAATATATCGGATGCATCGTGTCGCTTGTACGTGATGTTAGGCATCGGAATCCTCCTTATGGTCGGAATCGGAGCCGACGAACAGTTGGCGGCCAAGCATGGCGAGCACACCCAGACCTGACAGGGCCACAATACCCTTGATCAGCGGTGCGGACTGCTTCATGACGACCATGGATGCGGGAATGACAGCTTCACGGCCCCACTCGCCCGGACCGGGATTCCCAAGATAGAACATGTTCGGCTTGGTGTCGGTCTTTGCCGCCACGCGGGTCAGGCGTTCCTTATTCTTGAGATACAGGCGACCGGCCTCACTTTCAGGATCGTTTATATCGCCGAAGACCCGAGCCTTGGTGGGACAGGTGTCCACACAGGCCGGAGGAATGCCGGCGGCCCTGCGCTCGGGACAGTAGTTGCACTTGTCCGCCTTGCGTTTGACCTCGTTGCGGAAACGAGCGTCATAAGGGCAGGCCGGGATACAGTTGCCGCATCCGATGCACAGCCCTTCGTCTATAACGACTTCGCCGGTTTCCTTGTCCTTGTATGTAGCACCAGTGGGACACGCCTCCACGCAGGTAGGATTGTCGCAATGCATGCATGCGCCGGGCTGGAACCTGGCGGTATCACTTTTTCTGCCGGGGACCGGGGCATCGCTGGTCGGCTTGATCCAGTTGCGCCACTGCCCTTCCGGGACTTCGTTGGCTACCTTGCAGGCAACCACACACGCCTTGCAGTCGATGCACTTGGCCGCATCAATGACCATCGCAAGTTGTTGTGCCATTACGCCACCTTCCTTGTTACGGTGACAAAAGTCGTATGCATGGATGCATTTCCTGTAATTACATCATAATCATCATCCAACAGTTCATTGATGGATGCACCGTTGCCATGAGACAGGGTCTGCATGGTAGACAGGGTGTTGTACCCGGAAAGCATATACACCGTGTCCTTCCTGATCCTGTCCGTGACTTCGGCCTTGAGCTCCTGTCGGCCAACGGAACTGGACACTTCAACCAGGTCACCGTCTGCAATGCCGAGACTCTGCGCCGCTTCAGGATTGAGCCACAGGGTATTGGTGGGGTTCAGCTCGTGAAGCAGCTTATTGTTGATAGTAGACGTCTGCGTGACTGCCGCGTCACGCCCCAGCACCAGCCGGAACTGATTTTTGGGTACTTTGGTCGGCGGGGTGTAAACGGGCATTGGGTCAAGTCCCATCTGCTCGTATCGCTGGTTATACAGCTCCACCTTCTTGGAGAGAGTCTTGTAAATACGACCGTCATAAATGCCATACACCTTGGACGGATTATAGTAGACGCCGTCACGGTCCATGACTTCAAGGGCTTCTGGAATCTCACGAGTCTGCTTCTTTCGGAACTCCTCGATGGTGAAGTCAAAGTATTCACCGAGATCCATCTTGCCTGCGATATCCTTCATGATGTCGAATAAGGGGCGGGACTCATACAAGGGCTTGATGATCGGATCACGCTTGACCACGCAAGCGCAGGCCACAGACCCCTGCAATCCAGCACACGGGTCCGTCCGCTCCAGATAGCTTTGTGACGGCAGAACCAGATCGGCGAACCATGCCGTATCCGACATGGCGATATCCACCACGGTGACGAAGTCCATCTTGTTCATCATCTCGATGGTCTTCTTCCGATTGGGGGCCGTGCCCATGGGATTGGTCTTATACACGAACCAGCCCTTGATGGGATACGGGTCTTCAGCCAGCACGGAATCACGCGTGACCAGGAACGAGCCTTCGTGCTCGAACATCATCGGCACCTTATGGGCCTCAATGCGGTCTTCCTGATTTTCGTCATACCAGGGAGCATCGTACGATACACCCTTGAGTCCGACCTGGCGAGCAGCCAGCAGACCACCGGGACGGTCCCAGTTCCCAAGCAAGCCGTTGACAATGGCGAAGCTGCGGCGAATCTGGGTAGAGTCTTCATAGTCCGAAGTTCTGCGACCGGGATAAATCATGGCTGCCGGAGCAGCGGCTGCCAGCTCACGGGCCATGCGGGTGATGTCTTCTGCCGGAATGCCACACTCTTCTGCGGCAAAGCCGGGGGTATACTGCTTGACGTGCTCGGCGAGCTGCTCAAGCCCATAGGTCTTCTCTTCAACCCACTGAGGATCGTACAGCTTTTCGCCGATGATGACATGGGCCAAAGCGAGCATGAAGGCCATATCCGACCCTGGTCGGATGGGATACCACTCATCGGAAAGGGCCGCAGTCTTGGTGTAGCGAGGATCGAGCGTGACCAACTTGCAGCCGTGTTCACGGATAGCGGTCATCAAATCGATGGAGTCGGGGGTGACCAGCGCTTCAAAGCGGTTGGCACCCGCCATGATAATATATTTGGAATTGAGCACGTCCGGAAACGGCACTTCGCCGAAGGTATCAAGGAATGCCCTATTGCCGGAGACCAGACACAGGGATTCATGAGACGTGACGTTGAACGAACCGTAGACTTCGGCAAACCGCCCCACAAACTGGGAATGCAGATCTGTTCCGGCAGAGAAAAGATGACCGCAGGGGGTATACTGCTTGCGAACCTCTTCCATCTTCTGCGCAGCCATGTCTATGGCCTCGTCCCAGGGGATACGCTGCCACTTGCCCTCGCCGCGAGCGCCCTTGCGGAGCAGAGGGTGCTTCAGACGGTCCGGATCATAGACCTGATCCAGTCCTGCGTTGCCGCGAGCGCACAGCATGCCACGAGATTTGAGAAATTTCGGATTTGGATCAAGCTTCCTGATGACCCCGTTTTCAACACGGGCGATGAGGCCACACTTGTTGAAACATATATCGCAGGCCGAGAACTTGGAGTCCCAGGCCGGGGCCGCCACAGGAGACGCCTGTGCCTTTTTCAGACCACCCAGCAAGGCCGGGCCGCCTACCGCCCCTGCCGCGACCAGGCCTGAAGCCTTGAAAAAATCACGACGGGACATTGTCTGCTTGGAATTTGACACTGAATACCTCCGGATATCCACCCTTCTACCGTTGGTGTCACAACTTTTTCCGACACCCCGCCTCCACAAGCGAGGTGTCGGGAAAAAGCGGATTGAAACTACGACGCGTCAGGCTTTCCCAATATCACTCTTGAGAGACCACCTGAACAACGTGCTAGCTGCACTTGGCCGGGGACGGGGAATCCTTGGCGAAGTCATGCAGATACGAGAAGATGTCATTCAGATCCTTCTCATTAACGGTCCAATCACCGGAACACTTGATCTTGCTTGTGTCCTGGAAAGTAGCGGTCCACTCCGCCTGAGTCCGATCAGCAGGACTCAAATCGCCAGCCTGGGCACCGTTGTGACAGGAGCGACAGTTTTTACGGTATAAGAATTTTCCTTTGCGAACATTTCCGCCACCCATGGCAAAAGCCATGGAAACTGCAAAAACGGTAATCAGGGCCGTTGCAACAGCCAGAACGATTGTGCGATTCATGATTCCTCCAAAATAAGATGAGTTCATGGTTACAGTTGTGACACTTTCCCACTCTACAGAGCGGGCGTTTTTACGAACATTATAACCTGTACCCAGTATGGGCTTACTGATTCCCATATACCCATACGGGGTATAGGTGTCAAGTGGGGGTAGCCAAAAATCAACCCAAGAAATTATCATGGGAAAAACCAGGAGAAAGGATAGAGGTTTCATACTATCGAGATTTCAATGAGTTCTGACATGGAGGTTCACATGAGCGGCATCCTTTCTCTTCCACACTCGCAAACGTTGACCAGTGACCCTGTTCGACACATTTTTACGGTCATGCTTGTCGCACTATTTTTTACTGTCCTGGCAATGGTTTCAAACGCACAGGCCATCGAAGAAAACGCCACTGTCGGTTCGGTGAAAACCATTTCCGGCACTGCCCACGTAAATCGAAACGATATGCTGTACACCGCTCATATCGGCGACCACCTTTACAAGGGAGACACGCTGCTCACTGCCGAAAAATCCTCTATGGGGGTCATTTTTCGTGATGACACAATCCTCTCCCTCGGTTCCCGGTCAGAGGTTAGCATCGATGAATTCATTTTTGATCCGGCGCATGAGGACGTGTCATTCATGACCAAGGTTTCCAGAGGAACAGCCCAATTCATTTCCGGGCAGATCGCCAAGGTCGCGCCTGACAAGATGACTGTCGAGACACCCCTTTCCACCATCGGAATCCGCGGAACCCGTTTTCTCATCAAGGTCGACTAGGAGCACTCATGAAAAAACTCACTCTCATCATCTTCAGTTTGATACTGCTGGCTGGATGCGGTCAGAAAATAGTTCTCCTGCCCGATCTGGACGGACATGTCGGAGAGGTCACCGTGACTCCGCACTCGGGAGAAGCCGTCACGCTGACACAAGCCAACCAGGCCGTCAGTGGCAAAAACGATGTGTACACAATGACCGAGGCTGAAGTTCAAGACACATTTGGTGAAGCATTGCAGGCCCAGCCAGAACCGACTGCTCGATTCCGGCTCTATTTCTTAAGCGATTCAGCCAAACTCACCGTTGAATCCGAAAAAATGCTTTCTGAAATAATGGAAAGTTACCGAGCACGATCATCCACCGACGTTTCGATAATCGGACACACCGACACGGTTGGCGAAAAGCAGTACAATTATGATCTTTCACTCAGGCGGGCGCTCAGCATCAAGAAGAAGCTTGTAGAGGAAGGGATGCCTGCGGATATCATCCAGACCACATCCCATGGGGAAACAAATCCTTTAATTCCAACGCCTGACGGCAAACGGGAACCAAGGAATCGACGTGTAGAAGTTCTCGTCAGATAGGAGTTGCTACCAAAGGCGGTCGCCAAAGGCGCGATGGAATCCGTGTCTGCGAATATCGTCCACGGTTTTCTGAATGTCATATTCGACGAAACGCATGGTCAGGATGCGGGAATCCAGATCGAAAAGTCCGTATTTTGCCCGATTGTCACCGTCTCTGGGCTGACCAACGGCACCGATATTCACCAGATGGCGCATGTCGGGGTCAAGCAGGGTCTCTCCCTGATTCAAGGGCAGCTTTTCAGATACCCCCCCCCGGTGCGCATATCGGATCAGATCATGGGTGTGCCCTGCAAAACAGATGTCTTCTGGATACCGGGCAAAGATCTCGCCCATATTCTTTTCATACTTCCACAGGTACTCGGCCACAAAATCCGGCGGCGTGCCGTGCACGAACCGACATCCATATTCCACCATGCTCTTGGGGCGCGAAACAAGCCACTGGTAGGTTTCTTCGGAAAGCATCTCCCGCGTCTTGCGCAAAGCATCCGCCGCAGGCTGGTTAAAACCCCGGAGGTAGTAGATATTAATGAGTCCCTGCTCATGATTGCCCATGAGACAATTAACGCCACGCTCCCGAAGCATATCCACGCACTGCTGCGGGTTCGGGCCATATCCTATCTGGTCGCCGAGACAGTACACTGCATCCACCGCAACCCCGTCCAGGTCCGCAAGCACTGCTTTCAATGCTTCAAAATTAGCATGAACATCAGACATGATGGCAATTCGACTCATGGAGCAACCCTATACTCTACAACCCTTTACAGCAAGATATTTGCCCCTCTCCTTTCTCAAACTCGACTTGTCGCCTTCGGAGAAAGGATAGGCGGGATGACGAAAACAACTGTACGTAAAGTCCCACCCTCATTCATACAGCACCCCGAAGCCCCCTTCGAAGAACACCTTAACGAAGGACGCCCGCAAAGCGGCACCAAAGAGTTTCGAAAAATGAGAGGATAGGGGTCTGGTGGAAGGGAAGGAAAAACCTTTTGGAAAAGGTTTTTCCTTCCCTTCCACCAACCGTCGGAGACAAATTCTAATCGTCCTCAAGCCCGGTGAGATCGCCTATTTCGTGGCCGGATTCTTCGGCCTTGAGCACGCGACGCATGATCTTGCCGGATCGGGTCTTTGGCAGTTTATCGCGAAATTCGATGGATTTGATCACGGCCACGGGTCCGAGTTCGTTACGGATGGTCCGTTTAAGATCTTTGACAAGATCATCGTCAGGATCGAAATCGGCGTTGAGCTGCACGAAGGCCTTGGCAGCTTCACCCTTGATCTTGTCAGGCACGCCGATAACCGCGCACTCGGACACGGCCCGATGCATGCCAAAGGCGGCTTCAAGCTCGGCTGAACCGATACGGTGCCCGGCAATATTGATGACATCATCGGCCCGGCCCTGAATCCAGAAATAGCCGTCTTCGTCCTTCTTGGCCACATCCCCCGCATAGTACACGCCGGGGATTTTCTCCCAGCATTCCTTGAAGGCGTCGTCGTCATTCCAATAGCCGGTCATCATCGCAGGCCACGGTTTGGTCACGACGAGAAGTCCGCCCTTGCCGGGCGGCACGGGGTTGCCGTCACGGTCCACCACATCACACTCCACACCGGGTAGCGGCTTGGTCACGGAACCGGGCTTGAGCAATGAGATGGGCATGGGGGCGATCATGAACATGCCTGTTTCGGTCTGCCACCACGTATCAAGCACCGGGCATTCCGAGCGACCGATATTCTTGTAAAGCCAGGTCCATGCTTCAGGAGAAATGGGTTCACCCACGGAGCCGAGCAGACGGAGACTCGATAGATCATGCTGTTTGGGATACTGGGTGCCGAACCGCATAAGCATACGAATCATGGTCGGCGCGGTGTAAAAGGTCGTCACCCCGTATTTCGCCACAATGGACCAGAGTCGATCCGCCTGCGGATAATTGGGATGCCCTTCATACATGACGGAGGTAGTGCCTGCCATGAGCGGGCCATAGACCCCGGCACTGTGTCCGGTGACCCAGCCAGGATCAGCGGTACACCAGAAAATATCGGTCGGTTTGATGTCGAACACCGTGGTCAGCGTCCGGTTCACACCCACCATGTACCCGGCGTGCGAATGAACGATACCCTTGGGCTTGCCCGTAGTGCCGGAGGTATACATCAGGAAGAGCGGGTCGTCCGCGTCCATGACTTCGGTCGGGGCTTCGTTGCGTTCCTGACGGACAAGATCTTCATATTGGAAGTCCCGCCCATCCATCATGTCCACGCTGAGATTACAACGACGAACCACGACCATGGAATCAACGCAGTCGGCACAGGCGCCGACCAATGCCTCGTCGGCGGTTTCCTTGAGATTGATGATCTGACCGTTTCGATAGAATCCGTCGGCGGTGATGAGCAGTTTGGCCTGGGCATCGTTGATGCGCTGGCGCAATGCCTTGGCTGAAAATCCGGCAAAGACCACGGAGTGGATAGCCCCGATCTTGGCAGCGGCCAACATCGCAACAATGGTTTCCGGGAGCGGCGGCATATAAATGACCACCCGGTCTCCCTTACGGATACCAAGAGAACGCAAGGCGTTGGCGAACCTGTTTACCTCGCGGTACAATTCAAAATAGGTGTATTTACGCTGATCGCCGGGTTCACCCTCCCAGATCAGGGCAAGCTTGTTCTTGTTGGCAGTCTCTATGTGCCGGTCAAGGGCGTTGTATACAATATTGCACCGTGCGCCGGGGAACCAGCGATAGAAAGGCGCATCCTTGTCATCGAGCACCTGATCCCACTTCTTGAACCAGTCCAGCTCGTCAGCAGCCTCCTCCCAGTAACCAAGGGAGTCCATGCGCGCGAACTTATGCGCAGCCTCCAGTTCCTGGGGATTGACGTTGGCCTCGATAACCAATTGCGGAAGCGGTCGAAATACCCGCTCTTCCTGCAACAAGCTGTCTACTGTTCCTGACTGGTCCATATTTCCTCCTCGCCGTAAACGGTTCGGCGAGTCTCTTTCATAACAATTTATCCCGGCAACTCCCGCCTTATTCGGTCAGCGGTTGCCCGAGCACGTTAAACGGTTACAGCCCGATGATCTTCTTCAACTCAGCGATGCGCCGTCGACTGATCGGCAACTCGATGCGGGTCCGGCCTGCCGTGCGCAACATGAAGTTCGAGCCGGGCATGCTGGCTATTTCTGTAACCATGTCGAGATTCACCAGATACTTGCGGTGTACCCGGAAAAACCGATGTGGCCCCAGCCGATCCTCAAGATTTTTGAGACGGTGGGACGAGAGAAATTTCTGATTGGCAGTATGCACGTAAGAATAATCTTCGAAAGCCTCCACGAAAATGATCTGATCGTAGGGGATGAGGATGGTACGTCCGTCCTGACTTACGGCGAGTTTGTCGATTTCCGGCCTGCGATTAGCGGTCTGATCCCATGCGGCTTTGAGCGCGGCCAGAAAGGAATCCTGTTCCTCTTCCGGCAAAGGCAACTTCACAGTCTGCTCACTGCCAGCGTCAGGGACATCGTCCGACTCCTCCATGTGCGGCTCGGGCGGCGGCACCTCACGAAATCTGGTCTTGAAAGTCTGGAGCCTGTCCATAGTCCGCGCCATGCGGCCCGGAGCAGGCGGCCAGAGCAGGTAATCCGTGGCCCCCAGCTCAAAGGCGGAATAGGCCTCGCCTTCCGAATCCGAAATAAACACCAGGGCAGGCTTGTTCTTGCGTCCGGCCAGCATCTGGGCCATCTCGATACCACTGGCTCCGCCCGGCAGATCAATGCCCAAAAAAAACACGCCGTACGGGATGGCTTCGAGCATTTCCATGGCCTCAAAAGCGGTCACAGCCTCGCCCAGAACCTGAATGAAAGGGACCTCACCCAGGACATCTCGCAGGGCTGCGCGGATTTCCGGGTCGGGGTGGATGAGGAGAGTTTTCAGCTTGGGCATGAGATGTCATCGGCCTTTGTTGCAATGAATGAGGATTGGTGATTCACAGATAGCAGTACCCATAAATGTGTTGTTTCGCAAGGTTGAGATGCTCACTTTGAACAGTGAATGTGTAGACGCCGGGGTTCACCTCCAGGGGGAGAATGCCGCCTTCGGCGAGAGTCATTGTTGGGTGCTGGAGCACCCAAGGCATTCCATGCCCTCCCGGTGGGGGCCGTTTTTTTGTTGGGGCAAAAAAAGGGCCGAAAAAAAGCCCCTTTCGAACTTGGCCGCCTTGTGATCGACGGTAAGAAGCTGATCACCACGCGCAGCTTTCGGAATCGCGTTCTTCCGCTCCGCTCCAGTGCAATTCCGAACAAGACGCTGCCACTGCGCGCTGTCAGCTTCTAAGCCTTCCGATCAAGGGCTAAGTCCGGTCTTCGTCTGGGAGGGAGGAAGAGCTCGTCTTCGAAGGAAGAGCGGTGTTGGGAGGGCTAAAGCCTCCCAAAGCCCTTTATGGTTATCGAAGAGCCAAAAATAAAAAACTTCCACCTACACCAAACAGCATCTTACAACGACGATCAATTGATACCAGACCTTAGAGCCTGTCCCGCGCGGCGTAGCGTGGCCCGACCGCAGTCTGTTTCAACAGACAAATCTGTCGGGCAGTGAAGCCGCGTACAGGCTCTTGGGTCCGGTATCAGGCTCACAGTCCAAAAGGCGCTTTTTGCCTCCTTTTTGCCGCCCAGCAAAAAGCAGGTCGCCGTCAAGGCGAAACCTTTGCAACAATATCGTTTGCATCTCCACTGCGAATGCACGCAATCTAAAGTGAAAAATAAAAATCTTCACCCTCACAGTTCAAAGCACCTTGTCTCCCTCTCATGAATTCTTTACATTCATTCAATCATGAAAAATCCATACCTTGCCAAATTCATAAAGATGTTGAAGTCCCACCTGCTCATGTCGGTCATTATCTATGGGCTGGCCGCAGGCGTTCTGGCCGGCGCCCTCTGGTTCGCCTTCCAATTCGTGGACCCGCTGCCGCCGAACAAGGTAACCATCGTGTCTGGGGGTGAAGGCGGCGCATACGACGAATACGCCAAGCAATACGCAGCGTTCTTCGCCAAACACGGCTTTGAACTCGAGATTATCCAGACCAATGGATCCATGGACAATCTGGCCCGCATCAGCAACCCGGAAGTCGATGTGCAGGCCGCACTCATGCAGGGCGGCATCGCCACACCAGAGGAACATCCTACCCTGCAAAGTCTGGGCAGTCTCTATTATGAGCCGGTCTGGCTGTTTCACAAGAAACGCCTCAAAATGAAAACACTGGCGGACCTCAAGGGTCGTACCATTGCTATGGGTTCCAAAGGAAGCGGCACCCATCATCTGGTATCAACCCTACTCGCTGAAAATGAAGTCACTCCTGAAGAAGCAAAGCTGGTGGAAGCCGGGGCTGCCACGGCCATTCCCATGCTGATGAACGGGGAAATAGACGCACTGGTGACCATTGCCGGAATCAACTCGCAGGGTGTGGATTCATTGATCCACGCCACGAAAAAAGTCGAGCTGTACTCTTTTCAACGCGCAGAAACCTATGCCCGGACTCACCACTATCTGAAAAAACTGACACTGCCTCAAGGCGGTATCGATCTGGTCAATAACCTGCCGAACAAGGACATCTCCCTGCTCGCCCCCACAGCCAACCTGGTGGTGAGGGAAGACCTGCATCCGGCTATCAAATATCTGTTTCTGCTGGCCGCTGACTCGGTCCATTCCAAAGGCGACATGTTTGCACGACCCGACGCATTCCCCAATGACGAAGCCGTGCTTTTCCCACTGAGCAGCGAAGCCGTGAACTTCTACAAATCCGGCCCGCCATTCCTGATGCGGTATCTCCCATTCCAGCTTGCCATCACGGTCGAGCGTTTAAAAATCCTGCTTATCCCGTTGCTGACGTTGCTCTTTCCGCTGTTCAAGATCACGCCGCCAGCCTACCGCTGGCAGATCAGACGTCGCATCTTCAAGTGGTACAAACACCTCAAGAAGTTGGACATGGAAGCGTATGAAATGAAAAGCACCGAGGACGCAAAAAAAATGCTCGACCAACTTGAGCGCATGGACCGCAAGGTACTTGAAACATCGGTTCCACTCTCATACACAGATTACATCTATTCTTTGCGCCTCCATATACGGATGATCGAAGACCGGCTGAAAAAGGTCATTGAAGAGGATACAGACGCCTCGTAAAACAGTGCGTCCGACAATCCTGTTCGCATACTGAAAATCTGCATTCCCACTTATTCACTCAAAAGGCATGAGCGAAGACATCGGGACACGTTTTTCGCAACAAAAAACCGCCAGACCGAAAATTCGATCTGGCGGTTTCATAATCCGTATCATCCAATCGCTTACAACAACCTGCTCGCAATGACCTTGGCGGCTCGCCGTCCTGCACCCATGGCCGAAATGACCGTAGCCGCGCCAGTGACAATATCGCCACCGGCAAACACGTTGGGAATGGAAGTCTCACCAGTTTCGGCATCGGCTTCAATATATCCCCACTTATTCAAGGCAAGATCCGGCGTGGCTTCCAGCAAAACAGGATTGGGACGCGTGCCCACGGCAATAATCGCCATGTCGCAGGGCAACTGTTCAGTTGCACCTTCAATGCAAACCGGAGAGCAGCGACCGGAATCGTCCGGCTCGCCGAGTTCCATCTTCTGAACGGTCATGGCCTTGAGCCTGCCTTGATTATCGCCATGGAAGGAGGCCGGGCCACACAGACAGCGCAGTTTGATGCCCTCCTCAATGGCGTGTTCGATCTCTTCCCGACGGGCAGGCATTTCATCCTCGGACCGTCGATAGACAATGGACACCTCTTCAGCTCCCATACGAAGCGCTGTCCGCGCCGCATCCATGGCCACGTTACCAGCACCGAGCACAGCCACACGCCGTGCTTTGTAAGCGGGGGTGTCGTAGTTGGGGAAATCATAGGCGCGTCCAAGATTGACTCGGGTCAAATATTCGTTTGCCGAGAACACACCCACGAGATTTTCACCCGGAACATTCAGGAAACGCGGCAGCCCGGCTCCCACACCGATGAAGATGGCGTTGTACCCGTCTTCAAGCAGATCCTGAATAGTGATGGTCTTGCCGCCCACCCAGTTGGTGTGAAAGGTGACGCCGAGCTCACGCAGGCCCTTCAGTTCACGCCCGACAACGGACTTGGGCAGACGAAATTCCGGGATTCCGTAAATAAGCACACCGCCGGGTTCATGCAGTGCTTCAAACACATCCACCTTGATACCGCGTCCGGCAAGATAGCCGGCAACAGTCAAAGAAGATGGTCCCGCACCGATGCAGGCAACCTTCAAATCCTCGCGCTCCAGGGCACACGTAGACAGATCAGTCACTTCTTCGCAGGCAGACTCGGCAGCATAGGTATCAGCCACATAGCGTTCAAGACGCCCAATGGCGACTGGTTCGTGTTTCTTGCCGAGGATACATTTGCCCTCGCACTGGGTTTCCTGAGGACAGACACGACCACAGACCGCAGGCA
This sequence comes from uncultured Pseudodesulfovibrio sp., assembly GCF_963675635.1. Taxonomy (NCBI): domain Bacteria; kingdom Pseudomonadati; phylum Thermodesulfobacteriota; class Desulfovibrionia; order Desulfovibrionales; family Desulfovibrionaceae; genus Pseudodesulfovibrio; species uncultured Pseudodesulfovibrio sp. Next base: position 2,379,757 of record NZ_OY776488.1, read on the forward strand.
GCGAGTTCGTCTTGCGGATGATTTCATATGCACCGCGCAGGTCGTCATCCACAAGGCGGGCAATAAACCCCTTGATGTCGATGTTGACCGGACAGCCGTCCTGACAAAGCGGCTTCTTGCATTGCAAACACCGATCGGCTTCAAGGATGGCCTGCTCACGGGAATATCCAAGGGCGACCTCTTTAAAATTCTTGCCGCGCTGAACCGGATCCTGATGGGGCATGGGTGTCCGCGCACGAACCTTTTTCTTCTTACTTTCCGCCATTGCACTGACACTCCCTGCTAAACAATTCCATGGATTCCCCTTCCTGCTCCTTGAACTGCCACAAACGGGTTTTCAGTTCAGCGAAATCGACTTCGTGACCGTCAAACTCAGGACCGTCAACACAGGCAAACAAGGTCTTGCCGCCCACGGTGCAGCGACAGGCACCACACATGCCGATGCCGTCCACCATGATGGAGTTGAGGGACACGGTGGTCTTGGTGCCAAAAGGCTTTGTCACGTTGCAGACCGCCTCCATCATGGGAACCGGGCCGATGGCGACAACTTCGGCCACTTCCTCTTCGGTTTCGAGGATGTCCTTCAGCACTTCAGTGACAAATCCCTTGTGCCCTTCACTGCCGTCATCAGTGGCAATACGGACCTCGGGACAAAACGAAGAAAGTTCGGAACAAAAGAGCAGCAGGCTCTTGGAACGTGCGCCGATAATGGCAATGACACGATTCCCGGCCTCAACATGCCCCTTGGCGATATGATGCATGGCCGCAATGCCGGTACCGCCGCCGACGCAGACCACAGTACCGGATTTTTGTATATGTGTGGCCTTGCCGAGCGGGCCGCATACGTCCATGAACTCATCACCTTGATTGAGCGTGTTCATCTCGGCCGTAGTTTTTCCGACAACAAGGTAAACAATTGTAATAGTGCCTTTTTCTTTGTCGCAATCCGCAATTGTCAGTGGAATACGTTCACCGTGTTCCGTTGTACGAAGCATGACAAAATTGCCGGGTTTGGCTTTTTTTGCGATCTGAGGCGCATCAATAACCATCAGGGTGGTCTGGCCCGGAATCAGCTCTTCTTTGACTAGAATCTCGTAACCCATCTCATTTTTTCTCACGTGTTAAGGTAGCTCTCTCCCCTCGTCGGAAAGCGAAATATATTCGGTGACAGGGTCTTTGCTAGTAGCCCCTAATGACCGGGGTTGTCAAAAATCAACTCAATGATTATAGTAATGGCTAGAACGACTGACTGAAGTTTGCCAACTCCCACGGACGGGAAGCGGAAAACCACGGGTCCCTCTGGATTGAGCGTGACGAAAGTCACAGGGACGGCCGGGCTGCGATTGGAATCGCCACGGCCTTTTTTTGTGCGCAAGAAAAGGCTGGCAATCGTGTCGTAGGAGACGATCGTGCGCATACCAGGCCACGCATCAGAACAGTACCGCAAGACATCGGACCTCGCTGAAAAGCAACCCGTTAGAAAGCAGGTGCAGCCACAGGCAACGACGAAAACCACGTCCTTCGGTTTTCGCTTGGGCAAGTTCGGCCTGGACTATCAGCAGCAGGAAACGACTTTCGACCCTTCCCTGTCCCGCGAAGTCCGTGAAAGAAATCAGAAAGCACGAGCATTTGAGGCCGAGGCCGAAGTTGAAAGTCTTCGAGCCAAGATCGGCACGGACGGCGCACATTATCGCGAACGCCACACCGAAACAGTTTCCACTGAAAGACCGCCCCAAAGTCGCATCAAGGCCGCGCTCACAGCGTATGCCAAAAGCTCCGCACAGATTCTTCCCCTGCCCGGCGCCATGCTGGCAAGCGTGATTTAGGCTTTTCATTGCCTTGAGCGACCCTTTGCCCTAGTCTCGCTCCCCATGTCCTCCCCCACATCTTCGCCACGCGAAATACTTTCCTCCGTCTTCGGATTCACCGAGTTTATCGGGTTGCAGGAACCGATCATCGACAACGCCATGCGCGGTGGCGATTCATTGGTGCTCATGCCAACAGGCGGTGGCAAATCGCTATGCTACCAGATTCCGGCCATGCTGCGTGACGGGGTGGGCATCTGCGTATCCCCGCTTATTGCACTCATGCAGGATCAGGTGCAGGGGCTGACCCAGATGGGCGTACGCGCGGCCTGTCTCAACTCGTCACTCGACCCGAACACGGCCTATGACATTGAACAAATGCTGGTAAACGGTCAGCTCGACCTGCTGTATGTGGCCCCGGAACGGCTGTGCAGACCAGACTTCCTCGACCTGCTTGATCGGTGCAACCCATGCCTGTTTGCTATTGACGAAGCACATTGTGTTTCCCAGTGGGGACACGACTTCCGGCCCGAGTACATGCAGCTTTCCGTGATAAAGGAACGATTCCCGAACGTACCGCGTCTGGCCTTGACCGCCACTGCTGATGAGCCGACACAGGCGGATATAATCCGCAATCTGCAACTGGAGCAGGCGCAGGTTTTCGCCACCGGATTTGATCGTCCAAATATCACGTACACTGTGGTACCCAAAAAAAATGCCACGACCATGCTCAAGCGGTTCATTGAAGACAATCACCCCAATGATGCGGGTATAGTCTATCGTCTAAGCCGAAAAAAAGTCGATAAGACAGCAGAATTTCTTCAGAAGAACGGCTTTACCGCCCTGCCCTACCATGCCGGGATGTCTGCCCGGGACCGCGCCCATAACCAGAATAGGTTTATGCGCGAGGAAGGCGTCATCATGGTGGCCACGGTCGCTTTCGGCATGGGAGTGGACAAACCCAACGTACGTTTTGTCTGCCACCTTGAGCCACCCAAGTCACTGGAAGCCTACCACCAGGAGACCGGACGCGGAGGTCGCGACGGATTGCCGGCTTCGGCATGGATGTGTTTCGGCATGCAGGATATCGCCGTACTGCGCTCCATGATCGACTCAGGAGAAGCCGCCGGAACCAGAAAAATGGTTGAACACGCCAAGCTTGGCTCCCTATTTGCCTTTCTGGAAACCGCTGCCTGCCGACGTCAGGCCCTGCTTGCCTATTTCGGCGAACATATCGAACCGTGCGGCAACTGCGACAACTGCCTGAATCCGGTGGACACATGGGACGGGACCGAAGCTGCACAAAAAGCGCTTTCCAATGTTTTTCGCACCGAACAACGATTCGGCGTCAACTACCTGTCACAAGTGCTTGTGGGCAAGGAAACAGACCGCATTACACGGTTCGGACATCACCACGTGTCCACCTTCGGCATCGGCACGGAACTGAGTCAGGAACAGTGGGTCTCCGTGTATCGCCAACTGTTGGCGAGCGGGCTCGTATCCGTAGACCTCGACAGGTTCAACGCATTGACGCTGAACGAACAGTCATGGCCTGTGCTCAAGGGGGAACGGGAAGTCCGATTCCGTACAGATCCTGTCCTGCCCCGCAAGTCCAAGAAGAAAAAGCGTGCGGTCATGGCTGTGGACATTCTCAACACCTGGGAAGCCGAAGCCTTGTTCGACACATTGCGTGACCTGCGTCTCACTGTTGCCGAAGAACAGGGGGCACCGCCCTACGCCATCTTCCCGGACAAGACGCTGTTGGAATTCGTGCAGTACCGACCACAGGATCTCGATGAACTCGGTCTCATGTCCGGTGTCGGACAGGTCAAACTTGATCGGTTTGGCGAACGGTTCCTGACCGGCCTCAAACAACACGAAGTTGAACATGGTCGTCCGGCCAACATCCCGGAAATACCGGAAGAACGTATTGAACAGCGCGAGAAAAAAAACGCGAGAAAAAGTGATTTCCCCAACACGGCACAAACGTCTCTTGACCTCTTTCTGAAACTTAATGACATCGACAAAGTGGCAGAAGAGCGCGGACTCAAACCCACATCCATATGGCGACATCTCATACAGGCCGTGGATTTCGGCAAAATCGATTATCGTACCGTTGTCAATCTGCCTGATGATGAATTCGAGAACATCAGACTTTCCATTAAGGCCTTTGAGAAGCAGGGCATCACCTCGCTGACCCCGATATTTGAATCGCTGGACAAACACTATCCGTATGACCTCCTGAGGCTCATAAGAACCGCGATCTAAACGAAATCATTTTCCCCCTTGCCAAAGTCCCTTTCAATGCGCACTATGTGCATCAACCCATTGAGAAGGATTATCAACGATGAAAAGAACCTTGGTACAGATCAACGGAATGCATTGTGCAGCCTGCTCCGGGCGCATTGAGCGCGTGGTCGGCGGCATGGACGGGGTGGAATCAGCGAGTGTCAATCTGGCCGCTGAAACCATGGACCTGACTTTCGACCCGGAAACCCTGTCTGCGGAAGCGATCAGTGAACGTATTAAAGATCTCGGGTTTGAGGCCGTATTCCCGGTCGAGGGCGGATTGACCAGCCTGAATCTCGCTCTGGGCGGCATGCATTGCGCTGCCTGTTCCGGGCGTATTGAGCGCGTGGTCGGCAATCTCCCCGGCGTGGACACAGCCGCCGTGAACCTGGCCGCCGAGACCGGCTCCTTCTCTTTTGATCCAGCACAAATTTCCCGCCGAGATATCAGACAGGCCATCGCAGACGCCGGATTCTCATCAGAAGTTCAGTCCGATACAGCCAGTCTTTTCGAATCCCGCCGCAAAAAAGCCCAGGAAAGACTGGCCGCCCAGAAACGGGAGCTTATCCCGGCATTCCTGTTTGCGCTGCCCCTGCTCATCCTATCCATGGGACACATGTGGGGCATGCCGCTACCACAATTCCTCGACCCCATGCATTCGCCACTCAATTTCGCGCTTGTGCAGCTCGCCCTTACCCTGCCCGTGGTCTGGTCGGGTCGGAACTTCTACCTTCAGGGCATTCCCGCCCTGCTGCGCGGCGGTCCGAACATGGACTCGCTGGTTGCCATGGGAACGGGCGCTGCCTTCCTCTATTCCTTATGGAATACCATCGCCATCGGCGCGTCCATAGGCGACGTACACATGCACGCCATGGACCTGTACTATGAATCAGCCGCCGTACTGATCGCCATGATCTCACTCGGTAAATATTTCGAAGCTCACTCAAAACTCAAGACATCCGATGCCATCCGCGCACTCATGCAGTTGACGCCGGACACGGCAACACTGCTGACCGACGGGAAACAGTCCACTATTGCCGTGGATGAAGTGGAGCCCGGAGACCTGCTGCTTATAAAACCGGGAGAACGCATTCCCGTAGACGGCATAGTCACGGACGGACGATCCTCCGTTGATGAATCCATGTTGACCGGCGAGCCCATGCCCGTGGGCAAGGATATCGGCGACACCGTGGCCGGCGGTACTCTCAACACCCACGGCGCACTGACCATGGAAGTCCAGCGCGTGGGCGCCGACACCGTACTGGCGCGAATCATCCGGCTCGTGCAGGAGGCGCAGGGGTCCAAAGCTCCCATTGCCAACCTTGCAGACACCATCAGTTTCTATTTCGTCCCGGCAGTCATGCTGACAGCCCTGATTGCCGGTCTGGCCTGGTACTTCATCGGCGAAGCGGGCTTCCCGTTCAGCCTGCGCATTTTCGTTGCCGTCATGGTCATTGCCTGCCCATGCGCCATGGGACTGGCAACCCCTGTCTCCATCATGGTCGGCACAGGACGCGGCGCACAGCTTGGCGTCCTCATCAAATCTGGACAGGCCCTGCAAGGCGCCGGAGATCTCGACACTGTGGTCTTCGACAAGACCGGCACATTGACCCACGGGCGCCCGGAACTGGCAGCCATTACCATGGTCAGAGGCACACTGGCCCAGACAGAAGCAATCTATCTGGCCGCTGCCGCAGAGAGCCAGTCCGAGCATCCACTGGCACAGGCCATTGTCCGATACGCCAAGGACAAGGAACTTGATTTCCCGGCACCAAACGCCTTCGAAGCCATCCCCGGCAAGGGGATCAAGGCAACCATCGACTATCGGGAAGTCATGATCGGCAACTGGGCCTTCATGCAGGAACACGGTCTCCACTTCGGAGAAGACGGATTCGCTGAAGAAGCCGTTGGCCACTATGAAAAGCAAGGTGCGACCGTTGTCTATTTTGCTTCAGAGAACAAGCTCAATGCCCTGTTCGCCATTGCCGACGAAATGCGTGACGAAACCCCGGAGGTCATAGCACGACTCAAGGCCGAAGGCCTGACCCCGGTCATGCTGACTGGTGACAGCGAGGTTAACGCAAAGGTCATTGCGAAACGGGCCGGTATCGACACCGTGATCGCGAGTGTCATGCCTGACCGCAAGGCAGAAGAAGTGGTGCGTCTCCAGCAGGAGGGCCGCAAGGTTGCCATGGTAGGCGACGGCATCAACGATGCGCCGGCGCTGGCACAGGCTGATATCGGCATCGCCATGGGATCTGGCATCGACGTGGCTGTTGAATCCGGCGACGTAGTGCTCATGAAATCCAACCTGCACGGCTTGCTCACCGCCCTCAAGCTCTCGAAGGCGACCATGACCAACATCAAACAGAATCTGTTCTGGGCGTTCGCCTTCAACGTCATCGGCATCCCGGTAGCCGCCGGCGTGCTGCACATCTTCGGCGGCCCGACCCTGAACCCCATGATAGCGGGAACAGCCATGGCCTTAAGCTCCGTGACTGTGGTGTCAAACGCCCTGCGACTGCGATTCTTCAAGGGCGAGTAACGGCTCGACTTTTTTTCATTTGCATCTTCGGTTGCCTGTTGTATGAACTATGCCTTCTTTTCTACACCACGCACCCACACTGGAGTTATCATGAAAAAAACCACACTCGCTCTCATGCTGTTGACCGCACTCTTTGTCTGCTCCACTGCTTCTGCCGGTGACTGGAACCTGACAGAACTCAAAGCACAGGCCGCAAAGGCTGTCCCCAACGGTATGGAAACAGGCGCTTCGGCTGACGATATGGGCGCTTTTGTCGGCATGCAGGCCGACGGACTGAATTACCAGTTTACACTGGCTGCAGATCAGGAAAGCCAGATGCCCGACGCACAGGAATTGAGCTACAAAGGACACAAGGCATTCTTCTTCGAACCCGGCATGCCCGGTTCCGGCGGTTTAATGATCTTGCTTGACGCCGAAAAAAGTCTCACTATCCTGTGCATGGCGGGCTTTGATTCCGACAGGGAATTCGCGTCCGGCGACATGACCACCATAGCCGACAGAATGGACCTCGGCGCGCTCTAAAGGCGGAGCCGATCATTCCTCAACCAAATTACACAGGGAGTCACACGTATGCCCACCATCAAAGTCAAAGGCATGAGTTGTCAGCATTGCGTCAAGTCCGTCACCGAAGCCATGGAAGCTCTGGGAGCACACGATGTGAGTATTGATCTGCTTTCAGGCAAAGTGACGTATTCAGAAAGCACTCCCATCACCCCGGAAGCCATCAAGGAGGCCATCACCAAGATCGGCTTCGAAGTGGTGGGCTAGGGTGACGCCAAGCAAAAGCATTGGTTCACTCTGCGCCCTGCTGGCCACCCTCATCTGGTCAGGCAACTTCATCATAGCGCGGGGGCTCGGCGACGTGCTCCCGCCCATTACTCTGGCAGCGCTGCGCTGGTCTACAGCCACGCTCGTCCTGCTGCCCTTTGCTGCGCCCATCATCTGGCGTGAACGAAAACTGATCCTCATGCACTGGCAGCACCTGCTGTTCTCTGCCGTACTGGGCATAACCGTGTTCAATACGTTCATTTATAAGGCAGGACACACAACCGAGGCATTAAACCTGTCGCTCATCGCCACCACCACACCGATCTTCGTGGTTCTTCTTTCACGCATTTTTCTAGGTGAAGCGATCACACGGTTTCGGGCTCTGGGGCTGGTCATTTCCATAACAGGCATAGTGATCCTGGTCACACGCGGTCAATTCCAGGTGCTTCGCGACCTTTCTTTTCATGAAGGAGACATCTGGATGCTCGGGGCAGGTTTCCTCTGGGCTGTCTATTCCATCATGCTCAAGAAAAAGCCGCAGAAAATTAATCCATACGCCTATCTCGGAACGACCTTCTCCATCGGAACGCTACCACTTATCGCGGGAGCACTGATCGAACAATCCATTGCGCCGCAGTTCGACCTGACCCCTACCGTCATCGGTTCCGTGCTCTACATCGGCATCGGCGCCTCGCTGGTCTCCTATGTCCTCTGGACCAAAGCGGTCTCCATCATCGGCCCTTCCTCGGCCTCATTCATCTATTACACCCTGCCTGCGTTCTGCGCAGTGGAGGCGTATTTCATCCTGAACGAATCAGCCACCTGGGCACACGGCGCAGGCTTCCTGCTCATCGTGAGCGGCATCATGCTGGCAACACATCCGAAATTCAATCAATAACCACCACAGAAACACCATGCTCATGCAAGACCCACACACCTGTCCTTCTTTCGATTCCTGCGCCCTTATCGTCATCGACATGCAAAACGACTTTGTCCAGCCGGAAGGAACTGCATCAAGCCCCGAAGCCCTCGAAATCCTTCCCCGAACCATCTCGCTGGTTGAATCCTTCCGCAAGGCTGACCTGTATATTGCCCATGCCATACGCTTCTACGATCAGGATGGCCGCAAAGCGGAACCCTGCCGCCGGACTTTCCTTGAAAACGGCTCACAGCTTGTTGTTCCGGGCACGTGGGGGGCGAACATGGCTGACGGTCTGCTTCCGAAAGAAACAGTCCTCGACCATGAGGAATTGCAGTGGGGAGCCCCCAAACATGTCTCCACTAAAGAATCTGTTTTTTACAAGCCGAGCTGGAGTGCCTTTTACAAGACACAACTGGAATGGTGCCTACTTGAAGCCTCCGCCGATACCGTCGTCATAGCCGGAACATGGTTCGCCAACTGTGTTCGCCAGACCATTTACGACGCCATGAGCTACAAACTTCGCGTGGTAGCTGTGCGTGACTGTATCGCCGGAATCACGGACAAAGACTGCGCTGATCTGGAAAAGGTGGGATGTTCTGTCCTGACGGCAGACGAAATTATCGCTCAACTGGGATAACTGAAAAGGATAGAGGGAAGCACATGGCTCGGCGACAGTTAACACCCGAGGACCAGCCATCCCGCAAAAAGGACTGATCGCGTCGCAAGACAGATTGTCGTGTTCATGCCTATGGAAGCGGTGCTTTCTTGAAGTCCGGGGAATACCATTCCGGCGGCCCGGCTTCGGCACCATTCTTTTTGCCCTGCCAGATGTCGTGCTTTTTGAAATGCGCACGAATGGCGTTGTGCATGCCGCGCATGTTGGCGGCCCACTCCGGAGCGAGCAGCTCACCCTTTTGAGGATTGCCGTTCAAACGATGGATTACGATCTTCGGATCAAGGTACATGATGGCCTCTGACAACGAGTCAAGAAACTCGGCCTGTGTCATCGGCACATACTGTCCGTCCTCAAACCAGCGAGCCAAGAGCGTTCCCCTGCAGACATAGAGGTTATGAAATTTGATGCCGTGGATTGGCAAGGCGTTGAGATACTCGACGGTTGCCAAAAGCTCTTCCAGCCCTTCGCGGCCTTGGGGGGCAGGCAGACCGGCCATGACATGGGCCACCACCTTCAGACCTCGCGCGGTCGCGGCGTGCGTGGCGTCGGCAAAGGCCGAGATGCCATGCCCTCGATTGATGTGCGTCAGCGTCGAGTCGTTTGAAGATTGCAGGCCAAGCTCAAGCACGACCTCCGCCAACTCCAGCGCATCCTTCTGTTCTGCCAAAAGATCGAGCTTTGCTTCGTCCAAACAGTCCGGACGTGTCCCAAGAGAAAGGGACGTCAAACCGGGCAGTCCATCAAGAGCGGTCAATGTCTGGGCCAGCTTTTCCACCGGGCCATAGGTGTTGGAATAGGATTGCAGGTAGGCGGTATAGCGTTCAATGCCATGTGTCCCCAGATGAATATCACGCCAGAAGGCCCATTGCTCCGCCAGGGAAAGTCCTCGTTCTCGCATGCCGGAACCCGATCCCAGAGGGTTGCAGAAGACACACCCCTGTCGAGAAATGGCCCCGTCGCGATTCGGACACGAAAAACCCGCATCCAGTGGTATTTTCTGGACACGTTGACCAAACCGCTGGTGCATATATGCGGAGAGTGAAAAGGTACGTTGCATCTTTTTTTTAGAAAAAGTTGAGAAAAAGCCGTCAAACCCTGCTTGGCGTATTGCCTGACTGGGTTACATTTGGTACGAATCTTCTGTTGAAAACGTACGCTAGCGCACTTGTCCCCTCTTGGGAAGGGCGCACCACACACAGGGATTTCATAAATGTTTCGCATTGACCGGGGGATACATGGGTAACCTGCTCAACAAAATCATCGGCTCATTCTCCAATGATCTTGCCATCGACCTAGGCACAGCCAACACGCTGGTCTACGTCAAGGGCAAGGGAGTCATGCTGTCCGAACCGTCCGTCGTCGCCGTGAAAAAAAACTCACGCGGAGACAAAACCGTACTGGCAGTGGGCGCCGAAGCAAAAAAAATGCTCGGACGCACACCCGGCAACATCGTGGCTATCAGACCGATGAAGGACGGCGTTATCGCCGACTTCGAAGTGACCGAAGCCATGCTCAGGCACTTTATCTCCAAGGTCCACAACTCCAGGCGGCTGGTCCGCCCTCGCATCATGATCTGCGTACCCACAGGCATTACCCAAGTGGAAAAACGCGCAGTCAAGGAATCGGCACAGAGTGCCGGTGCCCGCGAGGTCTACCTCATCGAGGAACCGATGGCAGCAGCCATCGGCGCGAACCTGCCGATTACGGAACCGACCTCCAACATGATCGTTGACATCGGTGGAGGTACCACTGAAATCGCTGTCATCTCCCTGTCCGGCATCGTTTACGCCCGAAGCGTCCGCATCGGCGGCGACAAGATGGACGAGGCGATCATGCAACACGTCAAACGCAAGTACAACATGCTCATCGGTGAATCCACATCCGAACAGATCAAGATTCACATCGGCTCCGCGTATCCTCTGGGCGACCAGGAACCGATCATGGAAGTCAAAGGTCGCGACCTTGTCACTGGTATTCCACAGAATCGGCCCATCACGGCTGAAGAGGTCCGCGAGGCCATCAGCGAACAGGTGGAGGCCATTGTCCAGGGCGTACGAATCGCACTGGAACAGACTCCCCCCGAACTGGCTGCCGATATAGTTGACCGAGGCATCGTCCTCACCGGCGGCGGCGCGCTCCTCAAGGGGCTCGACCAATTGCTGCAGCATGAAACCCAGTTGCCCATCACTGTTGTCGAGGACCCGCTCACCGCAGTCGTGCTCGGCTCGGGCAAGGCACTGGACAACATCGACCTGTACAAGGATGTCACGACCGACTAACCGGCATCCGGCGTGACCAAACCCACAAGTTGTTCACCAGCGCACGGTTGCTCCAATACGGCAGCCGTGCGTTTTTTAACAGTTCGATAGGACACCCCCGTGAAAGGCCCGAAAAGAATAGCAGTCATCATCCTGGCAGGATTGTTCGTATACCTCTCCCTGTATACGTGGAACCTGCGCACAGGGCATCTCGACGCCCTGTCCAGCTACACGGGGCTTGATGTATCCGGTGCTATTTTACGTCCAGGCATATGGGTTACCGACCAGATCGGCGACTTCTGGATGCGGTACATCTACCTTGTTGGCCTCAAACAGGAAAATGACGACCTCAAGGCCCAGGCAGCCGAACTCAGACGCGAGAACATGCTTCTGCACTCCCAGGCACGCTCTGCCGAACGCCTTGAGGATCTGCTCAAATTCACGCCCCCCGACCAATGGGAATACTTCGGCGCACGAGTCATCGCCCACCGCATGGGTCCGGCTGGAGCTCTCGACACAATTGCCGTGGACAAAGGCAGCAGTGCCGACGTCGAGGACGACATGCCCGCCGTATCCCTTAAAGGTGTGGTCGGCCGTGTCTTGCGCACAGGAGCCGCCACATCCACGATTCTCCTGCTCACCGACCCCAACAGCCGTATCGCGGTCATCGGCGCAGAGCATCGCTCTCCGGCCATGCTTGCAGGACAAGGCTACGGCAAGCAGCTCATTCTCCGATACATCAACCAGAATGCGCCCATTGAGCCGAATGAGCTCCTGCTGTCGTCCGGCCTGTCCGGCATCTTTCCCAAGGGATTACCCGTTGCCCGCGTGACCCGCATCCAGCGGTCCGATATTTCTCTGTTCCTCACGGTCATGGCAGAACCGCTTGTGGACATGGCCGGTCTGGAAGAAATTCTGTTGCTCAAACGCACACCCGGCAAGCTCCCGGACGAGACCCCTGTCAGCGAGGAGGGTGCAGACGGTGCCGCTGACCAATAATGTTCTGACCGTCCTTTGGTGGGGCGGATACACTATTCTCGGGATATGGGGCCAAAAAGCCCTGCCCGGCGTCGATTTTTTCGCTGCCGGACTCATTCTTTCCCTTCAAAAGGGTGAAGGCCCGATGGTCACCACCCCACTTGTCGTCATATGGATTCTGCTAGTGGAAGGTACAGGCAATCTGCCCTTCGGCTACGGCCTGGCGTGGTACGGACTTGTCGTCACATTTTACTTCATGGGACAATGGCTGTTCGAAGCCCGTTCCTTCCTGTTCATGATACTTATAGGTCTTGGGCTTGGCGTACTCCACCCGCTTTTAGTCAACTCCGTCGCCTCTCTGTCCAACCAGTATGTACCGTTTCAGCCCCTCCTCATCGAAGGGGCGCTCCAGGCTGGTCTATTCTTCATAATCTGGCTGATCATAGATTTTTTCTATCCACAGAGGCTGCGGCAAAATGTCAAATCTCTATAACGAATCCGACCAACAGCCACCCAGGTCAGGCCTCCTCCTGCTCCAGATGCTCATTCTGGGGCTGTTTTGCCTGTTCGCCGTCAGGCTCTGGTTTCTCCAGATCCACCACGGCGAAGAATTTGCCCTCAAGGCAAAAGACAACCAGTTGCGTCAGGAATCCATTTTTTCTCCACGCGGACTGATCCGCGATCGCAACGGCGACCTGGTTGCCATCAATGAACCGGCCTATGCACTCGGACTGATTCGCGAAGACTGCCCGGACATCGAAAAAGCCCTGCATCAGGTGGCATTGTGGACTGGACGAGACTTTACCGAACTCCAGGCTCTCTACAAAAAGAACCGCAAACGGGTGAAGCCTTTCGAACCGCTCATCCTGGTACCGGACCTCACATTCGATCAATTGGCTGTCATTGAAACCAACAAATTGCGGTGGCCCGGCCTTGAGATTCAGTTTCGCCCTCGCCGTCTGTACCTGTACGGCACACTTCTAGCGCACGTCCTCGGCTACGTGGCAGAAGCCAACGAAGAAGAACTGTCAAAGAATCAGGAACTCGCTCTTGGAGACACCGTTGGCAAACAGGGCATTGAGTTCATGCTTGAAGAACGCATGCGCGGCATCAAGGGCCTGACCCAATATGAAGTGGATGTCACAGGGCGACGTCTGCAGGAACGAGTTCTCAAGCACCCCCGTGCCGGACATGAAATTTCTCTTTCACTCGACCTGGGATTGCAAAAGATCGCCATGGACTGGTTGGATGAAGAGGCCGGAGGTGTTGCCGTAATGGACGCAGACACAGGCCAGCTTCTGGCTTTGGCTACAGCTCCATCATATGATTCAAATGATTTTTCTTCGGGCCTGACACCCGAGCAATGGGCCAAACTCCGGGACGACCCTCTTCACCCCATGCAGAACCGCGTCATCCAGTCAGTGTACCCACCGGGCTCGGTCTTCAAGCACGTTATTGCAGGCGCCGGTCTGAGTTATGACATGCTCGATCCAAAAGAAACAGTTCGCTGCACCGGCGAAACACGGCTCGGTCGCCGTATTTTTCGCTGCTGGAGAAAGGGCGGACACGGGATTGTTGATCTGGAGCGCGCCCTTGTGGAGTCCTGCGATGTCTATTTCTACAAGATGGGAAAGAAGCTGACCGTCGATCGAATGAGCGAATTTGCCAAGGCTGTCGGCTTCGGAGAGAAGACCGGCATCCGTCTGCCCCATGAAAAATCCGGCAACATCCCCACCCGCGAATGGAAACGTAAACGGTTCGGTGAAGGCTGGCAGGGAGGCGACAACCTGAATATGTCCATCGGTCAGGGCTATACTCTTGTGACTCCGCTGCAGGTGGTCAGATTTTTCGCCAGCATCATCAACGGTGGCAAACTGCTTAAACCCTTGCTGCTCAAAGATGAGAAGACCGTGGTTCAGAATCAGATCCCGCTCACTCACGCCCAGATAGAACTACTCAGACATGCACTGATTCAAACTGTCGACAACAATCGCGGAACATGTCGCCGCCTGCGCACCAAAGGCGTCACTGTTGGCGGCAAGACCGGAACCGCCCAGGTAGTCCGCCTGACTGACGAGCTCAAGGAATTGAAGGATGACGAAATCCCGTACCGATTCCGTGACCATGCATGGATGGCCGCCACCGCAGAAAAAGACGGTCGGCGCTATGCCATCGCAGTACTCGTCGAACACGGCCTGCACGGTGGAAGCGGCGCAGGCCCAATAATCAAGGCGTGCATCGAGTATCTGTTCAACGGTAAGGTTCAGATGAAACCGGAAGCCAGAAAAGCCAAGGCCAGAGCGGTTCGCGCCCTGTCCCTCAAGTCCAAGGAGAAACCCGTTGCCAATTGATCGCAGGTTACTGCTCTACATCAACTGGCCGCTGCTCGGCATGGCCATTGTCCTCTTTCTGGTGGGCGTGCTAAACCTGTATTCCGCCAGTGGATTCAGGCTTGAAGAAGGCATGAACCTGGCCCCCTACTACCACAAACAACTCTTGTGGGGTACAGTAGGGCTGCTTGGTATGCTTGTCTTCATGTTCTTCGACTACCGCCACCTGAAAACCATGGCCTGGCCGCTGTTCTGGACCACTGTCATACTACTTATCGCGGTCTTTTTCATGGGCAAGACCATTTATGGAGCCCGCCGCTGGCTTGATCTGGGATTCATGAACTTCCAGCCTTCGGAGCTGGCAAAAATCGCTATACTTATCGTAGGCGCACGCATTCTTTCCAAAGAACGTGAACCTCTCGGCTTTATCAGGCTCGGTTATGTACTCGGCGTGGGCATGATCCTGGCTGGGTTGATCATCAAACAGCCTGATCTCGGCTCCGGCCTGTCCATACTCCTAATTCTGGGCGGCATGATCCTGTTCCGTGGCGTTACGCCAAGAGTCTTCAAGACGGCTCTAGTGGCTATCCCGGCCCTGCTTCCTCTTTCGTGGTTCTTCCTGCACGATTACCAGAAACAGCGTATAATGACATTTCTTGATCCCACCACCGATCCACTGGGGGCTGGCTACCATATCATCCAGTCGGAAATTGCCATCGGTTCCGGAGGATTCTGGGGCAAGGGATTTCTTCAGGGGACCCAATCCCAATTGCGCTTTTTGCCTGAGCGGCACACGGACTTCGCGGTGGCAGTTCTTGGTGAAGAATGGGGATTCTTCGGCACCCTGCTGTTACTGGCGCTTTTCTGCGTCTTTTTATACCAGATGGTCGTCATTGCAAAGGATGCACGAGGGTTGTTCGGCTCCTATCTTGCGGCCGGTGTGTTCTTCTATTTTTTCTGGCAAATCCTCATTAATACGGGTATGGTCCTCGGGCTTATGCCAGTTGTCGGAATACCGCTTCCATTCATTAGCTATGGAGGAAGTGCGACACTGGTTAATTTTTGTCTTGTCGGGCTTGTGCTTAATGTATCAATGCGGCGGTTCCTGTTCAAACAGAACTAAGTCGGATACGGCACGAATCCAGTTTTCATCAACAGGTTTTGCAGGAGCGGTTTTCATGGCGAGAGATGAAATAAATGCGTTTTTGGGGGCCGGAACCAACTACCAGGGAAAATTGCACTTTCAAGGCGCTGTGCGTATTGACGGCAATTTCCAGGGTGAAGTGGTGTCCGAAGGAACGCTCGTCGTCGGACAGGAAGCCGTTGTGGAAGGGCAGATCAAAGTAGGCCAGCTCGTCCTTTCCGGCAAACTCAAAGGTGAAGTCGAGGCCAAAGACAAGGTCGTCTTGCACAAGACGGCAAACTTGCAGGGGAACATCAAGACACCGAGCCTGGTTGTTGAAGAAGGCGCGGTCCTTGAAGGCGAGCTTGCCATGGGCAGCCGCAGCGTAAATTCGGACGCACAACCGAAAAAAGATTCCTAACAGTTGTAGTCGGTTTTGAAGGCGCATATTTCAAGGAGTGAGAAGGCAAAAAGCCTTTGACACAGCCCTTGAAATTGGGTAATTCCCTATGACTTTGCGCCAAAATTCACAACCTCATCGGGGGCATATGGTATGGTATTACCTGACAAAACAATTTTTATCCAAGGCCTGAACTTCTTGGTTATGATCTTCTTGCTGAACATCGTGCTTATCAAGCCGATTCGCGAGATCATCAAGAAACGCAAGGGTTTAATGGCTGATCAGCTGGAAAAAATCGAAGGTTTCAACGAGAACGCTGAGACGAAAGTGGCCGATTATGAGGCCCAACTCACCGCAGCGCGTAAAGAAGCCGGAGAGATCCGCAATGCTGCAAAGGATGCAGGCGTGGTCGAAGAACAGGCCCTGCTCTCCACTGCCGGCGCAGAAGCTTCCAGCACCATTCAGGCCGCTCGCACCGAGATTAAATCTCAGGTCAAGGGTGCCATGGAACAGCTGACCAAGGACGTGGACAAATACGCTGAGCAGGCTACAGGCAAGATCCTGGGCCAGGCTTAGACGAGAGGAGGGTTTCATCTTGAAACGGACGTATGTGTTTTTTGCGGTCCTGCTGACCGCTTTGGCTGTCTCCTCTGTCGCTTTTGCCAGCGCTGCGGAAGGGCACGCAGTTTTCACGGCTGAAAACGTGAAAAACTATGGCCTTCGTATGCTCAACTTCGTGATTTTCGCTGCGCTGCTATACAAGTTCGGCGGGGCAAAAATCAAAGACTTCTTCGTGGGACGCCGCGACGGTATCAAGCAGGATCTCGACGATCTGCAATCCCGTCAGGTCGAGGCCGAGAAGAAGCTCAAGAATGTTGAGGCCAGCATCGCCAATATGGCGCAGGAAAAGCAGCAGATCCTCGAAGACGCCAAGGCACAGGGCGAGGCTATCAAGGCCGCCATCATTGAGAAGGCCAAGAAGGACGCCGAAGCTCTGACCGAACAGGCCAAGCGCACCGCTTCCAACGAGGCTCAGGCTGCCATCAATACCATTCGCGCCGAAATGGCCGACATGGTGATTGAAGCTGCCGAAAGAATCGTTGCCGAGAAGCTGAGCGCCGATGACCACGACAAACTCGTGGATGACTATTTAACAAAGGTGGTGCTCAATTGATTGGTAACGTCGTTTCCCGCCGCTATGCCAAAGCTCTGTTTGCCGTAGGCGCCGCCAAGGGCGAAGCAGAACAGGCAAAGTATGGCGAGCAGCTGGCAGATATCGGCGCTTCCATTGAAGAAGCACCCGAGGCAATGACTTTCTTCAAGAACCCGGCATTCAGTGCCGAGGAGAAGAAAAAAGTCATCAACCAGTTGATCGAAAAAGTTTCGGTAGACCAGATGGTCAAGAACTTCTGTGACCTGATGGCCGATAACAGCCGGGTCGAGATGCTCCCCGCTGTCGCTGCCGACTATAAGCGTATGATGGATGCCGTGTCAGGTGTCATCACGGGCGAGCTCATCACGGTGAGCGACCTTAACGAGGAAAGAAAATCTGCAATCCAGACAAATCTTGAAAAGCAGGCCGGCAAGAAGCTGGAACTGTCTTTCACCACCGACAAGGACATCCTTGGCGGTATCGTCCTCAAGGTCGGGGATAAAGTCATGGACGCCAGCCTCAAGGCGCAACTGCAGATTTTGAAAGAAAATATTAAAAGGGGTGAGTAGGGCAATGCAGATCAAAGCAGAAGAAATCAGCAAAATCATTCAGGACCAGATTCAGAATTATGAGTCTCGTGTTGAAATGAGCGAGACCGGTACCGTCCTCTACGTTGGTGACGGTATTGCTCGTGTTCACGGCGTTGAGAACGTCATGGCCATGGAGCTGCTGGAATTCCCCGGCGGCCTGATGGGTATGGTTCTTAACCTGGAAGAAGACAACGTCGGTGTCGCCCTGCTGGGCCCTGATACTGGTGTTAAGGAAGGCGATCCGGTCAAGCGTACCGGCAAGATTTACTCCGTGCCCGTCGGTGACGGCGTCATGGGCCGCGTTGTTGACCCGCTGGGTCAGCCCATCGATGGTCTGGGACCGATCGACACCACTGAGACCCGCCCGGTTGAAATGAAGGCTCCCGGCATCATCGCTCGTAAGTCCGTTCACGAGCCCTGCTACACCGGCCTCAAGGCTGTTGATGCAATGACTCCTGTTGGCCGCGGCCAGCGCGAACTCGTCATTGGTGACCGTCAGACTGGTAAGACCGCTGTCTGCGTCGACGCCATCATCGCCCAGAAGACCACTGACGTGCACTGCTTCTACGTTGCCATCGGCCAGAAGAAAGCATCCGTCGCACTGGTTGCCGACATTCTCCGTCAGCACGGCGCCATGGAATACACCACCATCGTTTCCGCCACCGCTTCCGAGCCCGCACCGCTGCAGTTCATCGCTGCTTACACCGGTGCTACCATGGCAGAATTCTACCGTGACAACGGCAAGCACGCCCTCATCTGCTACGATGACCTTTCCAAGCAGGCAACTGCTTACCGTGAAATGTCCCTCCTGCTTCGTCGTCCTCCGGGCCGTGAAGCATTCCCCGGTGACGTTTTCTACCTCCACTCCAGACTGTTGGAACGTTCCTGCAAAGTTAATGACAGCCTCGGCGCAGGTTCCCTGACCGCTCTGCCCGTCATTGAAACCCAGGCCGGTGACGTTTCCGCATTTATTCCGACCAACGTTATCTCCATTACTGATGGTCAGATCTACCTGGAGCCCAACCTGTTCCTGTCCGGCGTCCGCCCGGCCATCAACGTCGGTCTCTCCGTCTCCCGAGTCGGTGGTTCCGCACAGATCAAGGCTATGAAGCAGGTTGCCGGTACTCTTCGTCTCGACCTCGCCCAGTATCGTGAACTGGCTGCATTCGCATCCTTCGGCTCCGATCTGGACAAGGCTACTCAGGGCAAACTGAATCGCGGCGCTCGCATGGTTGAGCTCCTGAAGCAGCCTCAGTACAAGCCGCTGACCGTCCAGGAGCAGGTTGCTGTTCTTTACGCTGGTACACGCGGTCACCTTGATGACGTTCCGGTTGAGGCAGTCCAGAAGTTCGAAGCAGAATTCCTCGAGTTCATGAACAACGCCAAATCTGCTGTCCTTGACTCCATCGTCGAGAAACAGAAGATCGACGACGCTGTCGAAGCTGACCTCAAGGCCGCTATCGATGAGTTCAAGAAAGGCTTCAGCGCTTAACTAAGGGGAAACTGAATGGCTTCGTTAAGAGACGTCCAAAATCAGATTGTTGGCGTCAAGAAAACCAAGCAGATCACCAAGGCCATGAACATGGTGGCCTCGGCAAAACTGCGCAACGCACAGGAGCGTATTGAACGCTTCCGTCCGTATGCGGACAAGTTTTATGAGATGCTCGGCGACTTGGCAGCTGGCGCTGACGAATCGGTACATCCGCTGCTGGAAGTCCGGGACGAAGTGAAGACCGTGGGTATCATGGTGACCACTTCAGACCGCGGACTGTGCGGCGCATTCAATGTCAATATTATCAACAAGGCCATGAAACTGGCCAACAAGAGCGCTTCTGAAGGCAAGGCTGTCAAGATGTACTGCATCGGCAAGAAAGCCCGCGACACCTTCAAGAAGACTGAATACGAAATGGTGCGCGCCGAAGGCGACGCCATGGGGTCTTTTGATTTCACCCTGGCAGCAAGCATCGGCAACGAGCTTATTTCCGGCTACATCAACGGCGAACTTGATGAAGTTCACGTTGTATACGGTGAATTCCAAA
The DNA here is from genome assembly GCF_963675635.1 of uncultured Pseudodesulfovibrio sp. NCBI lineage: Bacteria > Pseudomonadati > Thermodesulfobacteriota > Desulfovibrionia > Desulfovibrionales > Desulfovibrionaceae > Pseudodesulfovibrio > uncultured Pseudodesulfovibrio sp. Next base: position 2,399,633 of record NZ_OY776488.1, read on the forward strand.
GCATGGCCAAGCAGCCTCCCGTCGACCTTACGATTCTGCCCATGGCAGCGGAAGAAGGCGAAGCCGCTGAAGGTGGCGCAGGAGATTACTTGTATGAACCGTCTGTCGAAGGCCTGCTGGCCGAGCTTCTGCCTCGGTTCATCAAGGTTCAGGTCTATCGTGGCCTGCTCGACACTTCCTGCTCCGAGCATGCAGCACGTATGGCTGCCATGGACAACGCCACCAAGGCGTGTGACGAACTGACAGACACCCTGACCTTGCTCTACAACAAGACAAGGCAGGCCGCCATTACTGGCGATCTTATGGACATTGTCGGCGGCGTGGAAGCGCTGAAAGGATAAAAGGGGGCTATGAAAAATGGCTAATACTGGTAAAATCGTTCAGGTAATCGGCGCCGTTGTCGACGTCGAATTTGCCGAAGGGAATCTTCCCAACATTCTGTCTGCGTTGGAGATTAAAAATCCCAACAATACCGATGCTCCGATTCTCATTTGTGAGACCGCTCAGCACCTCGGTAACAACGTTGTTCGCACCATCGCTATGGACGCCACCGAAGGTCTCGTCCGCGGCATGGTAGCAACCGACCTGGAATCTCCCATCACCGTTCCTGTTGGTGCCGGCTCTTTGGGCCGCATCATGAACGTCGTCGGCGAACCCGCTGATGAAATGGGCCCGGTCCCCTGCGAAAAACGTCTCCCCATTCACCGTGAAGCCCCCGAATTCACCGAGCTGTCCACCAAGGTTGAGCTGCTCGAAACCGGCATCAAGGTCGTTGACCTGCTTATCCCCTTCCCCAAGGGTGGTAAGATGGGCCTCTTCGGCGGCGCAGGTGTTGGCAAGACCGTTATTCTGATGGAAATGATCAACAACATCGCCAAGCAGCACGGTGGTATCTCCGTCTTCGCTGGTGTTGGTGAGCGTACTCGTGAAGGTAACGACCTCTACCATGAAATGAAGGACGCCGGCGTTCTGGAGAAAGCCGCGTTGGTTTACGGCCAGATGAACGAGCCTCCGGGAGCCCGTGCTCGTGTTGCTCTGACCGCACTGACCTGCGCTGAGTACTTCCGTGATGAAGAAGGCCAGGACGTGTTGCTCTTCGTTGACAACATCTTCCGCTTCACCCAGGCAGGCGCAGAAGTTTCCGCACTTCTCGGCCGTATGCCTTCCGCAGTTGGTTACCAGCCGACTCTGGGTACTGACCTTGGTGGTCTTCAGGAGCGTATTACCTCCACCAACAAGGGTTCCATTACCTCTGTCCAGGCTGTTTACGTCCCTGCTGATGACTTGACTGACCCCGCACCGGCTACCACCTTTGCTCACCTTGACGGCACACTCGTTCTGTCCCGTCAGATTGCTGAGCTGGGTATCTACCCCGCTGTTGACCCGCTCGACTCCACGTCCCGCATCCTCTCTCCCGAGGTTCTGGGCCAAGAGCACTACAACACCGCTCGTGAAGTCCAGTCTGTTCTGCAGAAGTACAAGGATCTCCAGGACATCATCGCCATTCTCGGTATGGACGAACTGTCTGACGACGATAAGCTGACTGTTGCTCGCGCTCGCCGCGTCCAGCGCTTCCTGTCCCAGCCGTTCCACGTTGCTGAGGTCTTCACCGGCGTCGCCGGTGTCTACGTTAAAACCGAAGACACCGTTCAGGCATTCCGCGACATTCTCGACGGCAAGTATGACGACCTGCCCGAGCAGGCCTTCTACATGTGCGGCGGAATCGAGGAAGCCATCGAAAAAGCCAAGCAGTAAGCGAGGTAATTCATGGCCACATTGAAACTTGAGATCGTCACTCCCGACCGGAAAGTACTTTCCGAGGACGTGGATTACGTGGGCGCACCCGGTATAATGGGTGAATTCGGCATACTGCCGAACCACGTTCCCTTCCTGTCCGCTCTGGGAATAGGCAATCTCCATTATAACCAAGACGGCAAGGCGCATTATGTCTTCGTCTCCGGTGGATTCGCCGAAGTAAGCAGCAATAAGGTCACCATTCTGGCCGAAGTTGCGGAAAAGGCCACCGAGATTGATACCGAACGCGCCCAAAAGGCCAAGGAACGTGCAGAAGCACGCGCCGCAGCCACCAAGGAAAAGCTGGACGCTATCCGCAATCAGACTGCCCTGAAGCGCGCTATCATGCGCATCAGCTGCAAGTCTAGCGGTCAGGGCGCAGGTACCTGCTAGTCCACCTGATCCTCACCCTACAAATAAAAGGGCAGGCTCATATGAGCCTGCCCTTTTTACGTGATACAAAAAATAAAAGTGATGCCCGGTTATGGCATCAGATGCCGAGTTTCTTCCTCAGTTCCACCCATACCGCGTCCGGCGTGACATTCTTCATGCACCTGAAGTGTCCTTCCGGGCATTTCCTGGGTCCATGCAGACCACAGGGACGGCACTCCAATGCGGTTTCCATAACAGTGGAATTGCTCCCCCGTGGGAAAAATCCGAGGGATTCAACGGTTGGGCCAAAGAGCGCCACCAAGGGAACACCCTGTGTCCAGGCAAGATGCATGGGACCGGAGTCGTTACTCAGATAAGCATCAAGTCTGCCGAGAAAAGCAGCCAGTTCAGGAAGCGTCAATTTCCCGGCCAGATTGGTAATGTGCGCAGATTCGCGCCCCGCCCCCCTTTCCACCTGCTGCGCCACGTCCTCTTCGCCGGGACCGGCAAAAATGAGAACGTGCGCCCCGCTGTCGGCAGCACGGGCTGCTATCTCGCTGAAATATTCTACGGGCCAGCATTTCGTAGGCCACGTAGATCCCGGGTGAATCCCTAGGACAGGCCTATCAAAATCGGCAGCTTCCCAATACTCCGAGGCTGCTCGACGAGCCTCCTCGGAAAGCACCAGTTCAGCCATGGGAGCCGGACCGTCAATACCAAGCGGTCTTACCAGTTCCATGAGTCGCTCAATCTCGGGCAACTCGTTGAACCGGCGATCCACGGTCTCGGTGTAGGCAATGCGGTTGAACCAGGGGGCGTTGTATCCGATACGTCGACCAATCCCCGTGGCTCCGCTGACCAGGGCGGTTCGCAGGCTGGTGTGCGTGGAAATCCACAGGTCGAATCCCTGCTGCCCGATTTCCCACCCGAGCCGAACGGCAGCATTCAGGGATTTCTGGGCGCCTCGCTTGGCAAAACCATGAACTTCCGAAATCTCTGGCTGTCCGGAAAAAAGCGATTCAAAACCGCCGCGCACGAAAAAATGCACTTCCGCTTCAGGGAAACGGTCCTTGAGAGCCCGAAGCATGGACAGGGTCAGTACGGCGTCACCCAGAAAAGCTGTCTGCCAAACGCCTATTTTCTTATATTCACTCATCGGAATCAGGTGTATCCTGTCTGGGACTCTCAGGCAACAGGTTGATCTCTCGCCGTGTTCCCATTAGTGTGACGCTCACTCAAGGAGACGCCCCATGAAATATATCATGTTTGAAGACTTTTCCGGCACTGCCGTGCCTGTCATTTTCCCCAACCGCATCAATTTCGATGAAATGCGCGAACAGATGCCGTACACCAAGGTCATTTCCGCAGGCTATGTATCGCATGGTCCCGACGGTTTCACCTGCCACGGCAAATCAAAAAGCCTGGATGTTGTTGCCCGAGAAGATGACGGTGCGATCATCACATCCAGATTCGAAGACGCCGAAAGTTAGGCAAACCACCGCGGAACATACTTCCCGCCGCGCCTCACTTCGTCTTCCAGACGCAGATACTCGGGCTCGTACGATGCCACCAGAGCCCAGTAATGTTTCGAATGATTCAATTGTCTGGTGTGACACAGTTCGTGAAGAATCAGGTGATCGACCAACTTCGGCGGCAAAAACAGCAGCTTGGCATTAAGGGAAATTGTACCCCGAGCAGAACAGCTGCCCCATCTGGTTTTCTGCCTACGGATGCGCAATGCCGAATACGTCAGTCCGGTCTGCCGGCTCAGCGCGTCAAGACGAAACAAACAGAATTCGCGCGCTTTCTTCACGGTAAAAACCTGCAAGGCGTCAAAGACGGCCTTCCGATCTTCAATCGGTCCGAGAACCTGCAACCGTGTCACGTTTTCAACAACTTTGACCTGTCCCGGACGTGCCAGATAATCCACCTGATACACCCGGCCCCATGCCTTGAAATCTATAACTGAGGGCAGATCCGGCAATTCACCGGTAAGGTCCCGGCCTTCAGCCTGCATCATGTCTCGGTTGCGTTCGATCCACCCCTGTTTTTCACGCAGAATGTCCGGGACCAGTACAGGGTCAAAACCCCGGGGCATCACCACTTCAAGCCCTTTTCCCGGCACCAGTTTGACCAATACCCGTTTGGCGCGCGGGTGCGTTTTGACGGTCAAAGGCAATCCGACAAACTCCGTCATTCAGGCAGATCCTCTTCGGTGCGGATGGTAAAACCGTTCTCCTTGAGCAATCTGGCAAAAAAACCGTCACCCGGGATGCGTGTTGATGTAAACGTTCCGTCATAAACCTCACCGCTTCCGCAGGAAGGCGAACGGGCCTTGAGAACGGCCTCGCGACTCCCCACGAGCCGAGCCAGACGAAGACCTTGTTCGGCACCGCGTTGAAAGGCTTCGGTTCGATCAATGCCGTCACTGTCGATGACTTTTCCCTCCCGGATTTCACAGGGCGCACGCGGCGTGGACAGTCCTCCGTGAACCTCTGGGCAAAAGGGTATGGCCTGCCCCTGGCTGACAAGCTCGAGAATGGTTTCATGAGGCTGAATATCACCATTGTATCGACAATACATACCCGCCAGACAGGCGGAAACTATAATGGGTGCTTCTTTCATGGCATGATTCTATACTTGATTTTTCACAAGTCAAAGCCCTATTGTCAGCGCTCATCCAAAAGGACTTTCATGACTGACCAATTAAAAAAACGGCGAATGTATATATTCCTCCTCGTACTCGTGATTGGTACGGGCGTGGCTTTTCAGGGATGGCGTACCCTGATCAACAACTTTGCCGTTGACGTTGCAGGCATTGACGGACTCGGTATGGGCATAGCCCAATCTGTCCGGGAAATCCCCGGCTTTCTCGCACTGCTCGCCATTTACGTCATCCTCATCATCCGCGAACACAGACTGGCGGCCCTTGCTGTAATCGTGACAGGGCTCGGTGTCGGACTGACTGGTTTTTTCCCTTCATTGTTCGGTATTATCTGCACCACTCTGCTCATGAGTTTCGGTTTTCACTACTTCGAAACAATGAACCAGTCACTCACCTTGCAATACTTCAACTTCACAGAAGCTCCGTTGGTCATGGGCCGACTCAGAAGTATCGGGGCACTGACAAACATCGTGGTCGGCGGATTTATCTATTTCATGGCCAAAAGTCTTGGCTACACCGAGATGTTTGCACTTTTTGGTGCCGTGGCTGCCTGTGCAGGACTGTGGGCACTGACACGAGACCCATCCAGAGAAGACCTGCCCATTCAACAAAAGAAAATGGTCTTGAAGAAAAAGTACTGGCTGTTTTATGCCCTGACGCTCATGAGTGGAGCCAGAAGACAGATCTTCGTCGCCTTTGCCGTTTTCCTGCTCGTCGAAAAATTTGATTATTCAATTCAACAGATCACCATTCTTTTTGTCTGCAATAACGTGATCAACTATTTTGCCAACCCGCTCATCGGAAAGGCAGTCAACAGGTTTGGAGAACGCGCCGTCCTCAGTGTGGAATACTCAACGCTGATTCTGGTCTTCCTCGGGTATGCCTTCACAGAAAGTGCGCTCCTGGCTGGCGCGCTCTATATTGTCGACAACGTGGTTTTCAATTTTTCCATGGGCATCAAGACGTTCTTTCAGAAAATAGCCGATCCCAGAGATATTGCATCAGGCATGGCGGTCGGTTTTACCATCAACCACATAGCGGCCGTGTTCATCCCGGTAATGGGCGGCCTGGCATGGCTTGCCAACTACCGGGCAGTGTTCATCGGCGCGGTCATCATGTCATTAATATCACTCGTATTGACGCAGATTATTCCAAGACAGCTCCAGAAATCCGCAGCAACCAGTTGACTTGGCGTGTCATGATGATAGCTTATGAATCATTAACGGCCCGCCAAAAGGGCTCTCTTTTTTCATGGATAGGCGAATGAAAGGACTTGGACAGGGACTTCCCAAAGTATTTCTCCAAACAGGCGACTGTTTCTTCGGCGTGCAACCAACCCTTGTATCAACAGTGTTGGGATCATGTCTGGCTGTCACGCTGCATGCCCCCAAGATGGGCATCGGCACCATTTGTCACGCTTTCCTTCCGGACAGCCTGCAAGACAGACGACACGGCGCCCCGGAACCGCAGGTCTGCCGCTATGTAGACACCGCACTCCAGAACATGCTGGAAACAATGGATAAAGTCGGCATACCCCGACGTGAGCTGGTTATCAAAATGTTCGGTGGAGGCAGTGGCATGGTGGCCTGCAAATCTCCATCAGGCGGCTTCAACATCGGGAAGCGCAACATTGAAATGGCACAAAGGCTGCTCAAATTCGCCCGGCTTCCCATTCAGGTGGAAGACGTGGGAGGCTCTCAGGGGCGCAAGCTCATGTTTCATACCCAAACCGGAGAAGTATGGGTCAAAAAACTGCGAAAATCGGAATGCGATGACTCCTCATCGGGCAACGCCGGTTCAAAATTCTAGGAGCCCCCATGAAAGCCACGCTGAAAGCGTTGTATTGTTTTCTGCTCACCCTCTCTCTGACAGTTTTTTCCAGTGGTTTGGCTTGGGCAGGGGAATCTCTGTATCAATATTCCACGATCGATGCGCTGCTGGCCGGCCTCTATGACGGAGAGCAGACCATCAAGGAACTTATGTTTCAGGGAGATTTCGGCCTTGGGACACTGAACGGGCTCGACGGCGAGCTGGTCGTGCTGGATGGCACACCGTATCACATCAGTGCAGGTGGTGTTGCCGCGATCCCGCCAGATACTGCAAAAACCCCCTTTGCCACTGTCTCTTTTTTCCAGGAAGACACCATTCTCAAACTTAACCGTATTGAATCATTGCACGCACTGAATGAAGCGGTAACCCAAGGGCTGCCTTCAAAAAACGATTTCTACGCCATCCGTATCGACGGACGTTTCTCCTTTGTCAAAGCGCGAGCCATTCCAAAACAGAACCCGCCCTACGAACAATTGAAGGACGCGGTCAGACATCAGGTTGTTGTCCAGTTTACGGGTGAAGGCACACTGGTGGGCTATTACTCGCCTTCCTTTGTCAAAGGCGTCAACGTCCCCGGCTATCACTGGCATTTCATCACCAAAGACCGGACAGGTGGCGGCCATGTCCTGGATTGTTCATTTGAGCCCACGAATGCACGACTGGATTCATTGAATGCTTTTACCGTCAAACTTCCTGAATCCCGTGAGTTCAGCGAACTTGATTTGTCGGGAGACAAGAGCAAGGAGTTGGACAAAGTGGAAAAGGATTCCGTAAAAAAAGAATAAAAACAATTTAATACAAACCCACGGGTTCACTGACGACATCGAAACCGTATACAGGGAGCTGTCTCAAAGATGCGTATTCTCATGCTCGCCATCAACGATCCCGCCGGAACGGCCATCCAGTTCACCAAGGCCATTAATCGGCACACACACCATTCAGCGCGCCTTGTCACGCTGGAAAGCCGATATACTCATTCATGGGAAACTGACCTGCACATCCCCGATCTCGGCCCGGACGGCATGGAGGAAGTGGCGATTCTCATGCAAGAGGCCGATGTTTTCCATTTCCACATGACCTGTGACGAAAACCAGGCTTTCGGACACCTATTGCCTGCCGACTTTATTCAGGGCAAACGCATTGTCCACCACCATCACGGACATCATGACTTTCGCTCCAACCCTGAATCGTTTCGTAGCAAATACGCATCACTGGGCCGAAGAAACCTGCTCGTGTCCACACCGGACCTCATGAAACTACTCCCGGAAGCCCGATGGCAACCAAACCTCGTTCCCATTGACGACCCGTTGCTCAAGCCCATGTGGGGCCGCTTCGATGACCCGGGGCAGCTCAAGATCTGCCACTCGCCGACCCGCAAGGATCTCAAAAACACTGATGAGTTTCTGGACGTCGTCAACTCCATCAACAAGCGAAAGGTCCATTTGGCCGTCGATCTCATTGATGATGTTCCCAACACGGAATGTCTGGCCCGGAAACGGCGGAATCATGTCCTCTTCGATCACATGCAGGGATATTATGGCGTCTCCAGTCTGGAAGGCCTCTCGCAGGGACTGGCGGTTATCGCCGGTCTCGATGAATGGAATCGCGCCCGCATAACAGAGTTTGCAGGAACAGACGACCTCCCGTGGACAGTGGCCCGCACAAAAGACGAGCTTGAGGAAAGACTCCTTGAGTTTGCCTTTAACCGCCCAGCCTGCGAGGCGGCTGGGAACAAGGGACGTGAATTCATGGAAACACGATGGTCCGACAAGCGAGTGGTTGATCACCTCGTTGAATTCTATGAATCTCTTCAGTAGCGCCTCTGATTCTCACACGCCTTTGCCATTTGCAGCTGATTTGCGTATATCTCGGTGATCAAATTTCAAAGAAGGACTTGCATGGTAAAAATTATCGGGAAATGGGCCGCTTTCCTGCCTTTGGGGCTGGTCGCAGCCAGCATAATGAACATGACTTACGTTCATGTCTGCGAGGCCGAAACACCTGTGCGCAACGAGTTGCGCATGAGTGTGGACTTTACGGTCCTGCCCATGGTTCTGCCTGATGGAAACGAGACTCCAGCGCAGCAGGCCATGGAATCGGACCTCGGAGAACCCGAGGCAATCAGCCCGCCCGAAGGAACCCAAGCCACTGTCATGCCGGAGCCCAGTGCTCCAGAACCCGAGATGCCAAAACCGGCACCACCCGCCCACACCGAACAGGACGCACAGATGCCGGGCAAAGTCGAAGCCATTGCCATCACTAAAACCGACACCGGATTCACCATCTCCATTCGAACAGACGTTCCCGTTGCTGACACCAGCTATATCAACCTGACTGATCCCCAGCGACTGGTCCTCGACCTGATCGGGCCGTGGGAATATCATGCCAAGAATGTCATCAGGCTGGACGGCCTCATCAAGCACGTCGTGGTCGGCGAACACCCGGACCGCCTCCGGCTGGTGGTCCACTTCCGCACACCTCCAACCGGCCCCCTGAACCCCATTGTCACAACCACGGACACGGTTCTGACAGCAACGGTCACGGTGCCATGACAAATACGCCTGTAACGCAATCGTAACACCCGAGTCATTCTGACGTCACCGGCAAGCGGTAATCGTTGTTCGTCGTACCGCTGGTACGGCATATCTCTTTTGAACGGAGAACGAACAGACATGACAACCGCCATCAAGGTAGCTTCCGAGAGCCTCGACTTCCATTACGGAGAATTCAAGGCACTGGAAGACATCAGCATTCAATTCGAGTCGAACAGGGTCACAGCCCTTATCGGCCCGTCCGGTTGCGGCAAATCCACATACCTGCGCTGCATCAACCGCATGAACGACCTTATTCCCGGCACTCGCGTGGATGGAAAGATGTCTCTGGACGGTGAGGACGTGTACGCAACAGGCATCGACGTCGTTTCACTGCGCCGCCGCATCGGCATGGTCTTCCAGAAACCCAACCCCTTTCCCAAATCCATTTTTGAAAACGTGGCCTACGGCCTGCGGGTCAATGGAGTGAAAGACAAGCAGTTTCTGGAGCAGAAAGTGGAAGAGAGTCTGCTTGGTGCGGCCCTGTGGGATGAAGTAAAAGATCGCCTGCAGACCTCAGCTCTTGGACTTTCCGGAGGGCAACAGCAACGACTCTGTATTGCCCGCGCTCTGGCTGTCGAACCAGAAGTCCTGCTGATGGACGAACCTGCGTCCGCATTGGACCCCATCGCCACCCAAAAGATCGAAGATCTCATCCACGAACTGAAGAAAGAGTTCACGATCATCATCGTTACTCACTCCATGCAGCAGGCTGCACGTGTATCTGACAAAACCGCATTCTTTTACATGGGCAAACTCATCGAAGTGGACGACACCAAGGCCATGTTTACCAACCCGGCGAATAAGCAGACTGAAGATTATATTACGGGCCGTTTCGGTTAAGCTGGCCCCAAGGACGGAATTTTTTATGGAACAACGCGCACATTTCTCCAAGAAACTTGAAGACCTCAAGATCATGGTCCTGCGCATGGCAGCCCTGTCGGAATCCGCCGTGCACAAGGCGATCAAGGCCTACCTCGAAAATGACGCCGATCTGGCTGAAGCTGTGATCGTCGGTGATGATGTCATCAACGAGATGGAAGACGAAATAGATATCTTCAGCCTGGAACTGCTCGCTCTTGATCAGCCAATGGCCGTCGATCTGAGGACAATCATCGGAGCCCAGCGAATCACGGTGAATCTGGAACGTCTCGGCGATGAAGCCTCCAACCTTGCACACAGAGCCATGTTCCTGTCTACCCGACCGCCCATGCCTCACAATCCGAAAATGGAAGAATTGGCAAACACCGTCACCCTCATGCTCTCCGATGCCCTCAAGGCCTACGTCGACGACGATGTCGCCCTGGCAGGTCAGGTGTGTCGCATGGACGACAAGGCTGACGATTTGAACATTGCCATTCTACGGCAGCTTGCGTCTGAAATGGTGACCGAATCACGAATAGTGGAGCGCGGCATCCATGCTATTATCGGCGCACGTCACCTTGAACGTATCGGCGACCTCGCAACCAATGTATCTGAATCCGTCGTCTTCATCGTGGAAGGCACCAGTATGAAGCATAATTGCAGAGGATAACCAACCGCATTGAATGCAAAATCCCGGCACGGCATGAACCGTATCGGGATTTTTTTACAGTGCGGCCACTTCAACAGCGAGGCGAGATATCTCTTCCTCCAATTCAGCCGCCAGCCGAATGCAGGCATCCAGATCACCACTTTTCGCTGCCACCTCCAACCGGCCCACAACGTGACGCGTAGCCCTGGCTCCGATAGAAGCGGCAACGCTCTTCAATGTGTGACTATGGAGTGCGACTTCTTCCAGCGCACCGGATTCAATACCTTCTTTAATCGAATCAAACCGATGTTCGACTTCTTCCATGGCTCGGGGCGCGAGTATCATGACTTCGTCACGCGTCAACTCCAAAAGGTCACAGATTTCGTCAAGTTCAAGTACAGGATATGTTCTTTCTGATGCTGTATGTGTATCTGACATCGATAGCCTCCATGAATGAAGATGCATACAACATATGACCATATGAGAAAAGGAAAAGCGGCAGGAAAAGTGCCTAAACAGCTTCCTGCTTCACCGTTTGCCCGGCAAACCACTGCTCATACCCCGCCCCCCAATGACACAGGCTTTCGATAACAGGCATGACGCTCTGCCCAAGATCGGTCAGCGAATACTCAACCTTGGGCGGCACCTGCGCATAGACCGTTCGCTCAACCACACCGTCGGCCTCCAGCTCGCGCAACTGCTGGGTCAACATCTTCTGCGTGATATTGGGGATTGACCGTTTCACCTCACTGAACCGCAAGGTGCCGTCATTGGCCAGTCGATGGATAATAATCGGTTTCCACTTGCCGCCGATGACCTGCAGTGTCAACTCAACAGTACAAAAATATTTCTTGTCGCCACAAAACTTCATGGAACACTCAGTTCCCATAGAGAACTCCTTTTACTCTTCCCCTCATCTCTCCGCCCATGTAATATGTGGCAAAGGGTCTGATGGTTTCCTTTTGGTGACTATAGCACTTTAAAGTACGTACTTGACCTTTCGCCACCATTAGCAGAATACGATGTGACAGTAAACATCGTCACACCCCACAACAGGAGGAAGAGACATATGGATATCATGGAAGCTTTGCTTACACGCAGAAGCATACGAAAATTTGAAGACAAGCCGATCCCGGATGACATGGTCAAACAGATTCTCGAGGCAGCCATGATGGCTCCGAGCGCTGGCAATGCCCAACCGTGGCAATTCATTGTCGTCAATGACCGAAACATACTGGATGGCATGGCCGGGATTCACGTACACATGAAGATGGTTACTCAGGCCGCGCTTGGAATCATTGTCTGCGCAGACCTGAGCAAAGAAAAGTATCCCGGTTACTGGGTGCAGGACTGTTCAGCCGCCATGCAGAATTTGCTGCTGGCCGCTCATGGCCTCGGTCTTGGCGCTGTCTGGACAGGAATCCACCCCGTTGAGGACAGGGTCAAGGCTTTCACCGAGATGTTCAATCTGCCCGAAAACATCATCCCCCTCGGATTTGCCCCCATTGGCTGGCCCGCTCAGCACATCAACTCAGAAAGCCGATTCCTGGAAGATCGGATTCACTACAACACCTATTAGGAGAATTTCATGAAAGTAGTCGCTTTCAACGGATCGGCCCGCAAGGGCGGCAATACCGCAGAAATGATCAATCGCGTTTTCACGGAACTTGAAGCTGAAGGCATTGAAACAGAGCTTATTGAACTCGGTGGCAAGAAGATGCACGGTTGCATTGCGTGCATGAAGTGCTTCAAGAACAAGGATCGCCAGTGTGCCGTGAAAAAGGACTTCGTCAATGACTGCATTGCGGCCATGGACCAAGCCGACGGCATCATTCTCGGCTCCCCTACGTATTTTGCGACCATTACCACAGAAATGAGTGCACTCATTGACCGGGCCGGAATGGTCAGCCGAGCCAATGGCGACATGTTTGCCCGCAAGGTTGGCGCAGGCGTGGTCGCTGCACGACGAGGTGGGGCCATCCAGACATTCAATACCTTGAACGCCTTCTTCTTCATCGGACAGATGATCGTTCCCGGCTCCCGCTACTGGAACATGGGCTTTGGCATGGATAAGGGAGATGTGACACAAGATGCAGAAGCCATGGAGACCATGGAGATTCTCGGCAAGAACATGGCATGGCTCATGAAAAAAACCGTATAATTTTACCACATCGCCTCCATAAAGAACGGCGCACTCTGTCCTGACAGAGTGCGCCGTTCGCATTGCATAAATGCAAAAAAGATTTACAAGGGCAGGGTCACCACCACACTGGTCTGACCGGGAACATTCGTATCAACAAGGATATCTCCGCCATGTGTCCGGGCGATAAGCCGTGCTGAATATGTTCCAAGACCAGACCCGCCGGGCGTATTGGCCGTTGAATATTTCTCAAAAAATGTGTCGCGAATATTCTGAGCCACTTCCCCCTGATTTCGAAGGGTCAGAGTCAAGACGTCACTGCTTTCAAGGATAATGGAAACCGAACCGGACTCCGGTGAGGCCTGCAGCGCGTTGACAATGAGATTCGAAAGCATGGAACGAAACAGCTTCTCATCAACCGTGGCAAGAAAAGCGTCCGCCTGTTGATCGGGCAGAACCTCAATACCCACACTGATTCCCTTCCCCCGAATCTGCGGCATGGCCTCGGCCTTGATGCGCTCCACCATGCGCAACACGTCAACTTCCGACTTGTCCAGAACATACGTGCCGCGTTCCATCTTGTAGAGGTCAAGCGAACGGTTGATGAGTTGGAGCATGGTTTCTCCGGCATCCTTGATCGTCTCAAGCATGGCATCCTGATCCGTATTCAATCCGCCTAATCGGCGAATCTCGCCTGGAAGACCAATGACAGCGCCCAAAGGTGTCTTGAGGTCATGCCGCGCCATCCGCTCCACGTCCTCACGCAAAGCCTCCGCCAGTTTACGATCAGTAATATCCCGACCTACACCCTGAACACCAAGTTTTTCCCCTTCCTCATTGAGCAGCATGCCCAAGTGGCACTCCAGCCAGACAGTGGAGCCGTCGGCACATAAAAATTCCAAGGCCTCGGTGGTGGACGGGGCCTGTGCCGAATGCTTGGCTTCTTCCTCCAACACTGAGAGTGCATACTTGAATCGGGCGCAGGATATCGGAGTGAGAAAATCGTCAAGGAATCGTCCCAGCACATCATACCGCTTATATCCACGCACAACTTCGTCCGAGGGGCTGATGTAGGTAAACCGCAGGTCCGCATCCAACCCCCAGATGACGTCAGTCACATTCTCAGCCAGGAGGCGGTATTGCTTTTCGCGCTGCCTGAGGGCCTCCTCCATGAGCTTTCGATCCGTGATGTCCGTACCGACGCACAACAGGCCGACCATAGTCCTGTCCCGTGTCAGAACCGAATCATTGGCCCAGGCGACCCAAACTATTTCCCCGTTCTTGCGCACATTCATCATTTCATTGAAAGGATGCGCCGACGGATTTTTGAGCAGTCTGCCAAGATACCGTTTCATGGACTGGCCTTCCATGTCCTTTTTGGGGATCAGAGTGCCGATCAAGGGCTTGCCGATAAGTTCTCCATGCGCATAGCCATAGAACTGCTCGGCATACTCGTTACTGAAAACGATGTCTCCGGCCATATCGATACGAAGAATAATGGATTTCGCATTCTGCACCAGGTAGCGGTACTTTTCCCGATCGGCAAGCCGCCCCATTATCATAACCAGGACAGCCCAGAAAGATGCCGGAACCAATATGACAGCAATAATCCCGCCCACGACAATGTAGGTCTTATAAGGCGATACCGTCCACCCGTTCTGTGGAACAGCGGCCAGTTCCCAGACTCCCATGGGGACCGGGATGTTGCGAACAAGGGGATTCATGTCAAAAACCATGGGATTGCCTGCCAACAGCATCTCTTTGGCAGGCGGAGCTTCCGGTTTGCGCAATGCAAGCAGAATTTCTGAATGTTCCGTATCGAACAATCCGACCCTTCGATAAAAGGCGTGAACATCGAGTGAAATAACGATCTGACCCCAGTAGCGACTGTCCCCATCCGGCAACGTGACTGAAACCGGAGCAAAAAACATGATGTCTGTAACGTCCCCACTGTCCTGCCCCGGAACAATTATCTGCACCATTCCAGTTTCCTGAGCTCGCATGGACAAACCCCGTGCCAGTGTCGGCCCACTCGTCAACAGGGAGCGGCCTACAACCTGCATGGCATTTGAAGCAGGGTACACCTGGGTAACCACGTTATCCCGAGCAAGCCAGATCGAACGAATGCTTCCGACATGAACGAGCAATCCCTTGGCCAAAGTCTGAAACAGCTTCTGTCTCATATCCGGATTCGCCTGAATCGAAGAGCGCAGCGCCGTAATCAGATGCTGCTTGGCGTCAAGCGCACCCTCAAGCTTGGCAGCAACGTCATTGATAACATGCAGAACCTCTGCCCGACTCTTTTCTGCGTGATTATCCCGGTCTGCCACATACCCAAAGGTCATGACTGCAGCCACTGCCAGTCCGGCGAGCAAGGGGATCAGATAAATGAATCGTTTGAACATGGTGGCTAGAGTCCGTGATAGAGATAAGGTTGCACGACAACTTCGCGGCACCATAGCAAAAGTACCGTCAAAGTGAAACGCATTCCAGAACGTCTACCGAGAGGGAATCAGGGGGATCAGCAGCCCACCGAGGCTGCAAGGGGATTGGCTGTGCATACTGCCGGACGGGCAATATCCATCAGGCTCTCGTGAGGGAGAAAGAATACGGAGGGAATCAGGGCGCCGGACTGCCGTTTTATACGAATATCCCGGACACGGCCCAGATTGCCGCTGCCGATGGGATCAAAAGACACGGCAGGTGAAGCTTTGGGATCGGTCAGAAAATCGAAAATAATATTCTGGGACAGGGTGAACATCTCGTCCAGTTGCCGGTTGACGCAATGCCCGGGCAGAAGGCGGTCAGCCAGTCTCAGGGAGTTGCCCCATGTCTTGCGTCCGGTCACGGTCAGACTCCCTTTGAGAATCTGCTTTTTGACCACGAACGGCAGCCGCCGTTTTTCCATGGCTGAAAGCAGGGTGTCGTCCGAATCCCGGTTGGGTCTGCGGAGCAGGGACAGGGCCGTTTCCTGCTCTCTCCTGAAACTACGATCCGCTTGGGCTTCCACGTACACATGAGACAACTTGGAGCCGGAGTTCATGTCCATAAGGGCATTGGGTACAAAATAATTATGGGCCACAACGTCAGCGGCCAAATGTGTCAGATAGCCATAGCTGTAGGCAAGCACCCGGGCATCTTTGGCCGAATTCAACAGCTTGAAGCCCGTGACCCAGTTGTGACTGTGACCGGGACGGAAATTTGTTCCCTTGCCGATAAAGATATCGGCGGACAGACAACCATACAAGAAGGCGTTCCGATGTCTGTTCAGCAAAGCGGCCACCAAAGGCGGCAGACACGCCATTTCAGCCAACACGGAATTGCCCAGCGCCAAGTGTACACCCGGCCCCCAGGCAAAAGCCTGTTCTGGGATCAAGGCAGTCAGAACAAACGCGAATATGGCAAAAACACATTTCATTATTGGTGTGCTCACGGGCAGAAAGTAAGGCTCTGAGAGGAAAAGTCAATGAAAATCATGTGGCGATTACCCGGATGGTTCACCAGGATGAGCTCGCTTTTTCGAGGCTCTATAATAAACTGACAAAGAAAATCAATTTGAACGAGAAGATGGCAACCCATGAGCAAATTTCCCCGGCGTCATGCCCATGACTTTTTTAAAACAGCGGGTCATATGGCTCTGATCGGCAAACCCCGCTTCCACCCCGCTTTCAGCCAGACTTTTCCCATCACGGATACATTCTTTTACCATCCGCACCCGCTGCATGGCCTGATATTCATGCGGCGGCATACCCACAACCGAAGCGAAATCCCGATTCAACCTCCACGGACTGCACCCGGCCAGTTGAGCCAATGTCGAAAGGGGGACGTCTTCAGCACACCGTTCCTCAAGAAAACGACGAACACGGCGTACGCGATCCGGTTCGGAAGAACACATCTCCTTTCGGTCAACGTCACGACATACGGATCCCAGTACACGCATGAGCCGCCCCTGACGTTCCAACCGCGAAACCGGGACTTCGACCATCTCCACCAGCCCAAGGACTGCCCCGAAACAGATGGGATCATCATTCACCGGCCTTGCCGCGAACACAGTTTCCAAGGCAAAGCCGCCTCGCTCAAGGCAGGATACGGGAACACTGACCATTACGTATTCGCATTCACCGGCATCAGGACAGGCGTGCGATGTCTCCGGGGGTATGACCATGCTCTGTCCGGCCGGTACACTGTAATGCACTCCCCCGATCAAAAGAGCCTTTTCGCCCGAAATAACCGCACCGATGCACAGGGACTGGTGCATATGCCGTGCTTCGGTGGGCGATGGCCCAGTGTGGCGAACCACACTGACACCATCAAGATCCGGTATTTCGATAAATTCGGTGATGTTCCGTGCCATTGAGTCCACTATTCCATCAGTGCCGGGATAAATTTGGCGAGCAGACACAGCCCCGACTCACCTGCCTGCACGCTGTGAGGCACACCTTCCGGCATGACTGCAGCCACGCCCGGAGTATATTCTATGCTTTGATCATTGAGCAGGCACACACCGCTTCCATCGGCAACCTCATGGAGTTCCCAACAGTTATCATGAATGTGATCGCCAATTTTCGCACCAGGCCCAAGACGCACCAGGTGTATACTGAACCGACTGTCCGTATCCTTTCCGGTCAACAGATGTTTCAGTGCCACACCGGCAAATGTCGGATGCTGATTCCACTCCAACGTACTGACGTCTATGTCAGAGTCGAGACCAACTATTCGACCGGAGTTCAATGCTGTAAAGAGTGTGTTCATGATTTCTCCTTCAATTTTGAAGAAGGTATACACACGAAAAACATGTCGATCTTGTACGATCTTGTCGTCAGGGCGTATTTGCCTTGACCGCATCCACAACCTTTCGAACAAAATCCGTTTTGTTCATGGTATAGGCAATCCGATCTCCGGGGTACCTGCTCGCAAGATCCAGTTTGAGCTGCGCATACTCCGCAGCCATTTCGGGATGGGCGACAAGATAATCACGAAAAAGAAGGCCTTCCCACAAAGTAGAATCACTGATGGTCATGTGGATATGATGGGTTCGGTGTCCCTCCCGATCCCGCTTGATGAACCATGCGTAGTTCGGAGGAGTCTGCCCCTCCCTTTGTGGACGCCAGAAATAATCATATCCCTGTGCCTCCAAAATCGGCGCGATCCATTGCCTCGCGTCCTCCAAGCTGATCACTTCTACCAGCATGTCGACAACCGGCTTGGCTGGCATGCCCGGAATGGAAGTGCTCCCGAAATGTTCAATTCGGGTCATCAGACCATTTGGCAGGGAGGATAACAGATGTGCTTTTTCCGTTTCGAACAGAGCAGGCCACACCGGATCGTATGCAACAAGCTCAATACGATCCTTCAACACCCGTTCAATCTTTTCTTCGAGGCTTTCCATTGGCCAATCCATTAATCTCGACTTCAAGAATAAATGCTTCCACCAGATCGGCATCGAGCGTTGACCCCGCCAGACTCCGAAGAATCTCAACGGCTTCATCTACGGTTTTGCCTTTTTGGTAGGACCGATCCGTGGTCATGGCGTCAAAATAGTCCGCCACGCTGATAATACGCGCCCCAAGCGGAATGTCTGTCCCTTTGAGACCACGCGGATAGCCCTTGCCGTCAATGTGCTCATGATGGGCATAGACGTATTCCAATGCCGGACCGAGAAAATCGAGATTCTGAAGAATATCCCGCCCCCACTCCGGGTGCTTGTGAATTTCCTCGATCATGTCATGGGACAACGGGACGTCCTCACTGGAAAAAATCTGGTCGCTGAATCCGATCTTACCGATATCATGGAGGGTTCCGGCAATACGGATACGCTCCACCTCGCCGTTGGACAGTCCTGCTCGCTGGGCAAGGCGTCTCGCATAGACACCCACCCGTTCACCATGTCCTTCGGAATATGAATCTCGTGCACCAAGAGCATGGACAACAGCAGTCACGGTGTTCACCGTATCACGCCGAATCTTGGCGAGAAGCTGCTCAAGCCGGGCTTCTCTCGCCTCGATCTTGACCATCATCAGCCCCACTGCTTCGGCCAGTTCCTGAATTTCCGGCGAACAGTCAGGACCGGTCAAATTCAGAATCTCGTCGCTATAATTTCCTGCGGATATTGTACGGATGATCCGCAGCAGTTCCTCCTGTCCCTTGAGCGGCGCCATGACCACCTAGTTCCAGGCTGCGGCGTTCTCAACAACGAAATCATCGAACGTCCGTGCGGCTGTGCCGGTCAGGTATTCCACGGCCTTGGTCACATTGCCAGCCATGCCGAGCTTGACCACACGAGTCAGGCTGACCAGCATGTCTATATTCCACTGCGGCACACCTTTACTCTGCAAGGCGGCGATAAAGGCTTCTTCATCCGCCGGGGCATACACAACCTCTCGTTCGCTGGCAGCTGCAATCTTCTCTGCCACCTGCGACAAAGTCAGCCCCTCGGGACCGGTCAGGGCGTAGAAACTGTTCTCGAAGCCCGTGTTATCCAGCAGCAACCGAGCCGCACAATCTGCGATATCGCGCACATCGATGTAGCTGACAGCAGCGTTTTCTTCGGGCAGGGCGATAACGCCCGCTTTGACCATCTCGGCATAAGGACCGACAAAATTCTGCATGAAAGAATTGGGACGAAGCACGGTATACGTGAGTTTGGAGTCTTCCACGAACTGGTCGACCATGCCGTGTTCCCGGCCAAGCCGCCAGTGGGCGTCCGAGGATGCAGCGTACCCGGACGAACGCACTATGTACTCAACACCAGCCCTCTTGGCTGCTTCCACTGCCAGATGACCATACCGGGTCAACTTTTCCTGCAAAGGGATGGATAGGAACATGCGATCGCATCCGGTCATGGCCTGCGCCATGGAATCCATATCGGCAAATTCACAGACACGAACCTCAATACCCGCTTTGGATAACGCTTCCCCGTTTTCCTGCGAATGAACGCCAGCGACCACTTCGGCCTTGCCGTCGAGCGATGTTATCAAGGCTGTTCCAAGGAGTCCGGCGCCACCTGCGATGAAAATCTTGCTCATGTATTGTCTCCTCCCCTCGCTCCAGGCGAGGGTCTCGTTGTTGTGAACTTCCGCACGCTACACGAACATGACGGCATAAGGCAAACATCAACACCACTCCCCGATACATTTCGACCACTGACCGACTCCACGGTTGCGCCTTTGGCGCATGAGGTGCTAAATCCAGTCCATGCTTGCAATATTTCA
The DNA here is from genome assembly GCF_963675635.1 of uncultured Pseudodesulfovibrio sp. Classification (NCBI taxonomy): domain Bacteria; kingdom Pseudomonadati; phylum Thermodesulfobacteriota; class Desulfovibrionia; order Desulfovibrionales; family Desulfovibrionaceae; genus Pseudodesulfovibrio; species uncultured Pseudodesulfovibrio sp. Next base: position 2,419,749 of record NZ_OY776488.1, read on the forward strand.
GGAGACAAGATGCTGTTAGGAATCGACGTCGGCGGTACCCATACCGATGCAGTGGCCATGGACATGAGCCAGGGAGCGAAGGTCGTCGCCTCCTGCAAAGTACCTACCCGTCATGAGGATCTCTTGTCCTCGGTCACGGAAGCTCTGGAGACAATCGTCGCGAGTATAGGCAAAGCGTCGGTGTCACAACTCAACCTGTCCACGACCCTCTCCACCAACGTCATTGTCCAGGGCAAGACCGAAGACGTAGGCGTTATTGTTTCCTCCGGCCCCGGTATCGACCCGCACAACTTCATGCCGTGCAAGGATTTCCACGTCATCGACGGGTCCATTGACCATCGCGGCAACGAAGTACGCGCCCTGTCCAATCGGCAGTTGTCGGAGGCGATCGATTCGTGCCGTGACAATGGGGTCCGAGTGTTTGCCTGCGTGAGCAAATTCTCCACCCGCAATCCACGCCATGAAAACTTCATCCGCCGCATGGTCTGCAACTGCAAGGACGTCGAAAGCTGTGACCATGCAGATTTCGTCACGCTCGGACACCAGCTCGGCGGCGCACTCAACTTTCCACGCCGGGTTGCCACCGCCTATTTTAACTGCGCCGTCTGGCGGATTTACAACGATTTCGCTACTGCCGTTGAAAAAGCTCTGGGCGACATGGGGCTCAACCACGTCAGAGTGAATATTCTCAAAGCCGACGGCGGCACCATGCCCCTGAGCCAATCTCGCACCATGCCGGTGCAGTCCATTTTTTCAGGCCCAGCGGCCTCAGTCATGGGCATCATCGCTCTGACCGACATTTTTCACGACTCGGTGATTCTCGACATCGGCGGCACCACCACAGACATCGCCGTCTTTGCCGACGGCGCACCGCTTATCGAACGGGAAGGCATTTCCATCGGTTCCCACCCCACGCTCGTCACGGCTCTCAAAGTCCACTCCATTGGCGTCGGCGGAGATTCGGCCATATCGATCGTCGGTGATGAAGTCCGTGTCGGCCCGAATCGCCTCGGACCATCCGTATGCATGGGCGGCAAACAGGTCACATTGACCGATGCACTCAACTGCGCGGGCATCGCAAAAGTCGGCGATATCGCGGCCTCGAAAAAGGCCATGGACGCATACGCTAACCAACATTCCATACCCACTGACATCCTGGCTGAGAAAGCAGTGGCCCATGCTGCCGATGCCATTTATTCAGCAACTCGCGGACTGATCGACGAAATTAACTCCAAGCCGGTTTATACCATCCATGAATTGCTGGAAGCCAAGAAGGTCGTGCCCAAAAAGATTTATCTTATGGGAGGCCCGGCTGAGGCCATGAAAAACGAAATGTTCCAGCGGTTCCAGCTTTCCACTGAAGTGCCGGAAAACTATGATGTTGCCAACGCCATTGGCGCGGCCCTCACCCGGACAACCTGGGAACTGGAGCTCTTTGCGGACACCCAACGGCATGTCATGTTCATACCGACCTTATCTTACCGCGAGAACGTGCCCAGCAGTTACGACCAGGCGGATGCTGAAAAGGACGCGGTCAATCAATTGTCCATGCAGCTTGATTCCATGGGTGTTTTTCTTCAGCCGGAAGATGCGCAGATCACCCACACCTCAAGTTTCAACATGGTCGAAGGATATGACCAGGTGGGCAAGAATATCCGCGTGAAATGTCAAGTCAGACCCGGTGTGGTCAAGACCCTCGCAGGGAGGAAATAGCCATGCTCAAAGCAAACAATCGTCTCGGCATCATCTTTTTTCCAGCATTCGACTGGGCCATTTCCCCCACCCACCCGGAACGGCAGGAGCGACTGCTCTACACGCAGGACCAACTGCGCGAGGAAGGCATCTTCGACATCGAAGGAGTACGCGAATACAAGCCGGATGTAGCAACCATTGAAGACGTGGAGCGAGTACACTTCTGTTTCCCTGAAGTTGCAAGCGTCACAACCCGGTCACACCTCATTTCCGCAGGTGGAGCCATGAAGGCCGCGGATCTGGTCATGGAGGGCGAGCGGGACTGCGCATTCGCCATGGTGCGACCTCCGGGACACCACGCCATGAAGGTTGTGCACGGCTCTCGCGGGTTCTGCACCATCAACATCGAAGCGGTGATGATCGAGCATATCCGTGAGAAATATGGTCGCAAAAAAATTGCTATCATCGACACGGACTGCCATCACGGAGACGGCACGCAGGACGTATACTGGCACGACCCAGACACCCTGTTCATCTCCATTCATCAGGACGGACGCACCCTGTATCCCGGCTCAGGCTTTCCGCAGGAACTCGGTGGCCCCAACGCCATGGGCAAGACGCTCAACATTCCGCTTCCGCCTAATACCTCGGACGAAGGGTTTCTCATGGCCATGGAACGGATCGTCATGCCTATTCTCGACGACTTCAAACCCGATCTGATTATCAACTCAGCCGGACAGGACAACCATTTCAGCGACCCTATCACCAACATGAATTTCTCGGCCAAGGGGTATGCAACCCTCAACGAAATGCTCAAGCCGGACATCGCAGTGTTGGAAGGCGGCTATTCCATTCAGGGAGCCCTGCCCTATATCAACCTCGGCATATGCCTTGCCATGGCCGGAGTGGATTACTCCCACGTCAAGGAACCCAACTATAATCCCGACATGATCGCACAGGACCCGAGGACCACGGCCTACATAGAAAAGCTGTGCGACCAATTACCTGAGCTCTATTTCAACCCTCCGGCTTTCAATGCAAAGAAGGACGGGAAACAAGGCATGCTTTCCGGCGACACTTTCATCCGCCACAAACAGATTTATTATGACACCGACGGCATCAATGAGGTGCAGCAGGAGACAGTCACGGTCTGTGATTCATGCCGAGGCCTCTACAAAGTTGAAACCCGTGCCGACTCCGGGCCACTCTGTCTCGGGGTGGAAGTACCGATTGATGCCTGTCCTGCCTGCCGAAGCAAGGGTTATCAAATTGTCGAAGAAGCCCAGTTGAAAGGGACATACAGGTATATGCAGATGATAAACAGGCTGGATAAGGAATATCTCAGATACGGTTTCTGATGAAAGGATTACACCTGTTCAACAGGTATTCCAGGCTATTATAGTACACATGATGAATCCGCTGTTCTGGCGGATTCTTTTTTTTGGGATGGCATGCATTCGCAGTGGAAGTGCAAACGGTATTGTTGCCAAAGTTTCGCCTTGACGGCGACCTGCTTTTTGCGAGGCGACAAAAAGGAGGCAAAAAACTCCTTTTTGGGCTGTGATCCTGATAGCGGGCCCAAGAGCCTGTACGCGGCTTCACTGCCCGACAGATTTGTCTGTTGAAACAGACTGCGGTCGGGCTACGCTGCGCCGCGCGTGACAGGCTCTAAGGTCCGGTATCAATGACCCGTCGCTGTAAGAGACTATCCGGTGTAGGTGAAAACCTTTGATTCTAGGTTCTTCGATAACCATAAAGGGCCTTGGGGTGCACCGCACCCCAACACCGCCCTCCTTTCGAAGACGAGTTCTTCGCCTTATCAGACGAAGACCGGACTCAGCCCTTGATCGGAAGGCTTAGAAGCTGACAGCGCGCAGTGGCAGCGTCTTGTTCGGAATTGCAGTGGAGCGAAGCGGAAGAACGCGATTCCGAAAGCTGCGCGCGGTGATCAGCTTCTTGCCGCCGATCACAAGGCGACCAAGCTGGTAAGGGGCTTTTTTTGCCCCAACAAAAAAACGGCCCCCGCCGGAAGGGCATGGAGAACGTTGGGTGCTCCAGCACCCAACAACGGCTCTCGCCGAAGGCGCCATCTTCCAAACAAAAAGGCCGCTCTCAAAGCGGCCCTTCCTTACATCTTCTCTCCACCGGGATCAAACCCCAGTATCTTCAACCAAACATTCTATTTGTAAGAAAAGGACCACCCTTGCGGGATACTCGAAGAAATATCAAACTGAATCGCACCAAGAATCTCCCGGATAAACGGAACATCCTCGACTGGGCCTTGAACGAGAACAGCCTCGCCTTCAATCCCGCACAGCTCCTTGAGCTTGTCCACGGCCTGGGACATGCTGCCCAGTTGGTCGATAAGTCCGAGAGCCAGTGCCTGTCGCCCTGACACAGCGCGGCCATCGGCAACAGCCGCAACCCGTGCGCGATCCATGGTCCGGGCCGCAGCAACATCGTCCACGAACTGCTCATGCAGATCCATCATCAATCCCTGCATCTGTTCACGCTGTTCGTAGGAAAGCTCACGCATGGGCGTCCCGGCAGCCTTATATTTGCCGGTAGTGAGCACTTCGGGCTTGATGCCAAGCTTTTCCATAGCCTCGGTTACGGTCACGAACTCGGCCATGACGCCGATGGATGCAGTGATGGAGCCGGGGTTGGCAAAAATCAATCGAGAAGGAACTGAAGCATAATAGCCGCCGGATGCAGCCACAGAGCCATATGAAGCGACCACGGGTTTGACCCCGTTCAGCTCGGTCACGGCCTGATATATTTCCTGAGACGGAGCAATGGCACCGCCGGGCGAATTCACGCGCAACAGCACACCCTTGATGGATTTGTCTTTTTCAAGAGAATGAATCCAGGAAACCACATCCGTGGAATCAAGGATCATACCCTCCACATGCACCACGCCGATCTTGTCGCCGGACATGGACAGTGAGCCGGGAGTCCATCCCATGGAACGGAAAAAGGCCATGGCCCCCGATATGAGGGCCACGGCCAATATGATCATCAACACCCCAAAAAGAAGGGGGTGGCGTTGGGAGAAACGAGTTTTGGTCTCTTCCATACGCATGATGGGCTCGCTTTACTTTGCTTCTTCTTCAGCAGCGGCTTCTTCAGCCGGAGCTTCAGTCTCAACAGCTTCTTCAACCGGAGCTTCAGGAGCGGCTTCTACCACTTCCTCGACAACGGCTTCAGGCTCATCCATGGGGATTTCACCAGCTGCTTCTTCCAGCTTCTCGCGGAGCAGGTCGCCCAGAGTGGAGCCAGCATCAATGCCGCCGCCGCCAAAGGACTTGGACTTGCCGCCGCTAGCGGAGCGTGCAGGTTCTTCCGTGGTCTGCTTGATGGACAGGCCGAGACGGCGCTCATCAGCGGAAACATGGATAACCTTAGCTTCAATAATGTCGCCTTCCTTGAACATCTCGGAGGGGGACTTGATCTTCTTGCGGCTGATTTCGGAAACGTGAACCAGACCTTCAATACCTTCCTCAACCTCAACAAACAGACCAAAGTCGGTGATGTTGGTGACGGTGCCGTTGACCTTCTGGCCCACGGGGTACTTGGCAGGAACCTGAGACCAGGGGTCTTCGGTCAGCTGCTTTACACCCAAGGTGAACTTCTCGTTCTCCTTGTCCACGGTAAGGACTTTGGCCTGGACGGAATCGCCGGACTTGTAGACTTCCGAAGGGTGACGGATTTTCTTGGTCCAGGAGATGTCGGACACGTGGATCAGGCCGTCAATGCCTTCTTCGATACCAATGAACACGCCAAATTCGGTGATGTTCTTGATAGCGCCCTCAAGGACGGTGCCCTCAGGGTACTTCTCAGCAACAACATCCCACGGGTTCGGGGAGATCTGCTTCATGCCCAGAGAGATACGCTTCTTGTCGGGGTCCACGCCGAGTACGATGACTTCGACTTCGTCGCCGACCTTGACCATCTGGGAGGGGTGACGGAGCTTGCGGGTCCAGGACATCTCGGAGATGTGAACCAGACCTTCAACACCGTTCTCCAGCTCAACAAATGCGCCGTAGTCGGCGAGGTTGGTGATGGTGCCGTTGAAGCGGGAATCCTCGGGGTACTTTCCAGCAATATTTTCCCACGGATCAGGCACAAGCTGCTTGAGTCCGAGAGAGACCTTCTGACCTTCACGGTCGAAGTTGAGGATCTTCAGTTCGAGATCGTCGCCCAGATTGACCATTTCCTTGGGATGCTTGATGCGCTTCCAGGACATGTCGGTGATGTGGAGCAGGCCGTCGAGACCGCCGAGGTCGATGAACACGCCGTATTCGGTGATGTTCTTGACCTTTCCTTCCACAACCTGGCCCTCTTCGAGGGTGCCGAGCAGCTTGTCGCGCTGTTCGGAGCGGTGCTCTTCGAGCAGTACGCGGCGAGAAACGATAACGTTGCTGCGGCGACGGTTGATCTTGAGAATTTTGAAATCGAATTCCTGGTTGACCAGGGCATCCATGTCGGGGACCGGACGCAGGTCAACGTGAGAACCGGGCAGAAATGCTTCAACACCGCCCAGATCGACGGTGTAACCGCCCTTGATGCGACGGATGATGCGGCCGACGACTTCGCCGTCCTTTTCCTGGAGTTCTTCCAGTTTATCAAAAAGCTGCATCCGCTTGGCCTTGTCACGGGACAAGTAGATGGTGCCTTCGGCTTCATTCTTACGGGCGACGAAAACGTCGACCTTTTCACCGACCTTGATGGTCACGGTGCCATCAGCTTCGGTGAATTCGGAAACGGGAATTTGTCCTTCGGACTTGAAATTCACGTCAACAAGCACGTAGTCCTTGTCAACCTTGACGACTTCACCAGAAACGATGGTGCCTTCGTCCAAATCACCGAAATCGGAATTGAGATACTCATCAAGAGCATCAGCAAAATTCATTTCCATGTCCATTTCGGGGACTTCAACAGATTCAGTAGTTTTTTCCATGGGTTACCTCCACAACGGACCTCGGGCAAAGTAGTATTAACGTATATTTGTAAAATGTGGGACCAGCAACACACGGGTCATCGTTTCCGAGGCATACGAGCCCCAAGTGCACGGTCAGTCCTTACGAACCGCTTCCCACATCCTTACGCTCCTTGGAAGAAAGGTCTGTAATTCAAGCGAACTACGGGTAAAAACACCCACCTCTCATAGTAAGAAGAATCATGTACGTATCGGAATTCCATGATCCTGTAAACTCTTTTCTGACAAGGGCTGCCGGCGAAAATCTTCAATAGAGATGCACTTTCACACGGGGCACAATAAGCCGCAAAAAAGCCCGATTCGACAGATCGAACCGGGCTTTTGCATTATAGTAGAATCTCAAAATTATTGGACGTAGACCTTGAGGCGCTGCCCTGCGTAGATCGTACCCCGGGAATTCAGGGAATTCCAACGGCGAAGGTCCGCGACCTTGACACCGAACTTTCGGGAGATGGTGGTCAGGTTGTCGCCACGACGCACCTTGTAGTTCACCATCTGGGTTTTTACCTTGCCAGCGTCTTTAACAGCCTGTTTGGTGGCAGCGTTGGAGCTGTTCGGGATATAGAGCTTCTGACCGACCTTGAGAGAGCTGGAGCGCAACCCGTTAGACCGTTTGAGCGTATTCACCGTGGTGCCAAAAGACTGGGAAATGGACCACAGGGTATCGCCTGAACGGACAACATAATTCCCCCGTTTTGACGCTATGGCCCTTGTTTTTGACGACGAGGACGACGCAGATGCGGTCACTGCCTTGCTCGAGCCACTGGCCGGGACCATGACATACTGACCGGGGCGCAGTGTATTTGAACGAGTGTTGTTCACACTCTTGAGCACGTTGATGGGCACACCATACCGATTGGAAATTCGCCACCAGGAATCCCCAGAACGAATGCGATAGCGGCTGTATCCGGCATAGGGACGGGAGTCCGGATCTGCCAGATAGGCCATCATCGTGTCCGCTTTGGCCACGGGCAGATAGGCAGTGGCCTCCATATTCGGAGGACTGACCTGACGCCTAAACGCCGGGTTGTACTTATGAAATTCATTCCACGTCATGCCGCCTTCACGGGCCAGGGCAAGCAGATCGGTACCGCCCGGCACTTTGACAGGCACGACTTCCTCTTCCATGTCCCAGGAGACAGGCTTAAAGCCCAGCGTATCGAGGTTCTGGAAGACCTTGGAAATGGCAATAAATTTGGGAACGTATTGCTTGGTTTCTTTTTTCAGACGAGTACGACGGGATAACTTGCGATTGCGCTCTGTCAATTCAAAGAACGTCTCGCACTTCGCCTGTTTCAGTGCACGGGAAATCTTGCCTTCTCCGGCATTGTATGCGGCCAGAGCCAGATACCAGTCACCGAATTTGTCATAGAGATCGCGCAGATGGCGGGCAGCAGCGTCCGTAGCCTTGTACGGGTCACGGCGTTCATCAATCCACCAGTCCGACTGGAGACCGTAGAGTCGGCCTGTCCCACGCATGAATTGCCACATGCCACCGGCTCCGGCCCATGAATAGGCACGGACATTGTAACCGGATTCCACAAACGGGAGCAGGACCAGATCCTGCGGCAGACCGTACTGGGTAAAGACACGGCGCACGTGAGGCAGATACGGTTGGGACCGTTCCAGCCAGCGGACCATCGTCTTGCGGGCCTTATGGGTGTAGAACGTGAAAAACAACTCCACGTCTTTGGAATCATGCTGTTCAAGGTCGAACAGCAATCCGAAGCGCTGATTGAGCACAGCCTGTTCAGTCTGGCTCAAATGCTCTTCCGCTTCATCAGGGGTGGCAATGATTTCCGGTTCCAAAGCCTCGGCATCATCCGGGACCTGACTTTCGGAAACCACTTCTTCCATAGGCTCAGTGACCTGGGGAGACTTGGTAGCCGTACACCCAGACGCAAAACCCGCAACAAGCAATGCCATCGCGAGCAAATATCCATATTTGAAAACTTTCAAATGATCCTCCAACTTCCGCACTCCATTATCAGATAAGCCTGACATATGGAAGTCTAGATAAAATCTCGACTTCAAAGGGTCCGTGATTATCCTGCTATCGCACCTTGCACAGGATTGCAATAGAGGCGTAAAATGCCTACACGGTGCCCGTGGCGCACGCAACCTTGTGCAACTTTTTGCCACACAACTCAGAGGGACAGACAAATGCAAAATAATGACCGGGACAAAAAAGACGGGAAAATCTACGTGGTTGGCAACAAGCCGGTCAGAGAACTCCTTATGGACAACCCGCGCAAAGTGGACTTCGTCGCCTTCCGAAAAGGACGACGTGATCAAGCTGTGGAAGAAATAATCGAGCTGTGCCGCAAACAAAATGTTCCGCACAAATCAGTCTCCGCCCAGGATCTCGACTACATGTATCGTGGAAATCATCAAGGAATCGCTGCCCGATGTGCCGCCCTTGATTACACTCCGCTCGAACAGCTTCTCGAAGACGCCATGGACGCTCCCCTGCCGCTCATCGTGGCGCTGGACCAGGTGCAGGACACCGGCAATGTCGGCGTACTCGCACGAACCATCCACGCGCTTGGCGGAGCTGGACTCATCGTCTGTCAGCATCATGGCGCCTATCTTGGAGCCGGAGCACTCCGCTCTTCCGCAGGCGCACTCAACAAGCTCCCTGTGGCTAAAGTCGGCAATCTCGCAAACGCCATGAAGGATTGCGTCAACTACGACTATACGCTGTATGCCGCGCGCATGACCTCGGACTCAGTCAATGTCTACACCGCAGAGCTTGAAACGCCTGCCGTACTTGTGCTCGGCAATGAAGAAAAAGGCATCCGTCCGGGCGTCTCCAAATTCTGCCATCACAGCCTGCACGTGCCCTTTCTCAGAGAATTCGACTCCCTGAACGTGGCGCAGGCCGGGGCCATCATCGTCTCCGAATTCGCCCGTCGATTGGGATAGAGAAGGCCTCCGTCGGCTGGAGGAAGGGGCGAGAGCTATCCGTTGCAAAGGACTTTTCCTCTCCCCCTTCTCCCGGCTCCCATCCTCGTTTCCTTTCTCATTTGATATACCTTTGGGCAGCATTTGAAGGCAGCCTTATTTATGACTTCGCCTCCATTGAGCGGGCGTCTGTTTTAAACCGCCGAACAGCCAAAACCCTCGTTTCGCTTTTCTGGCTTCGTCCTCGACTTCTTTTAGATGAGCATAATATCTGGTGTTGGGCTTGACCTTTATGGCGAGGGCCAGACCGGCCTTGACTATGGCTTTATTGAGCATCTCGCCATCGGCATAAACATAGGCAAGAGTTCTACCATAGTGATCTTTTTTCTCTTTATCGAATACCAGTTTGAGACGCTTGCCATGGCAGAATTTCAAAGAAAAGACCTTGGCCTTATTGCTGTACTCCTGCCGCTTTTCCGGGGCATCCACACCGATGAGCCGGACCTCGACGGAGTCACCACCAGAAACGACCACCAAAGAGTCGCCGTCTATAATACGAAGGAATTGGACATCAAGTGCTGCTGCCTGGCTCGGGAAAAAGGTCAACAGGAGAAGCAGAAGAAGGAGGTTGCGGGAATTCATGGAATGAGCATAGACTTTTTCCGCAATTGATTCCAGTGGCAAAAAACCCGGAGGCCCCCCATGGAACTGACTTTTCTCGTAGACAACAACTCGCTCATCGGCACCCAATTCCTGGCTGAACCCGCCCTGTCCATGTTTATTCAGGATGGCGACAAAAACATACTTTTCGATGCCGGATATTCCAACGCCTTTATGATCAATGCCCAGCGAAAAGGCATCGATCTGCTCGATCTGGACTGGATTGCCCTGTCCCACGGACATTTCGACCACACATGGGGATTGGATTATCTGATTCGCCATCACTTTGAAGCGGCTGTCCACAAACAGCCCCACTCCCGCCCTCGTCTCGTGGCCCATCCGCAGGCTTTCACCTCCAAACGCAAAAATGCCGTGCCGGAACTGGGCATGCTGCTGGCAGAGGAAAAACTCTCTCACCAGTTTGACCTGACCCTGACCGAAAAACCGGTCTGGCTCACGGACACACTGGTCACTCTTGGCGAGATCGAGCGAATCATGGATTTCGAACCGCCCGCTCCGCTGGGTGAACGCATGGAAGAAAGCGGCCCGGTGCCTGACGACATTCCCGACGACACGGCCCTGGCCTGCGTCACGAATTCAGGTCTGGTCGTCATATCAGGATGCGCCCACGCCGGCATCTGCAACACCGTGGAACAGGCAAAACGCATCACAGGCGTGGACACAGTCCGCACGGTCCTCGGCGGCTTCCACCTTCAGCAGGCCAAACCGGAGCGGCTCGCCCCGACCACGGACTATCTTGCCGCGTTGAATCTGGAAAATCTCTACGCCTGCCACTGCACTGACCTTGCCGCCAAGATAGCCATGGCAACGAAATGTCCACTCAAGGAAGTCGGATCAGGACTGACACTGCAATTCTAACGCACACAATTACCTATAATACGTGGGGATGTCCGAATGGGCATCCCCACGTTTTTATTTCACACGATGTCGCTTTTCGGATTCGACTTCGTACGAGGCGAACGGATTAGGTGCCGCTGACCACCGTGACCACGCCATCCGTATTGGTGGCGACCAGCATATCCACGGCTTCGGCCTGATTCGCACCGGTGCAGGCGATGATGATATCGCCGGTCCCGAGGGTATAGTCGATCGCAGCCTCGTCAAAGTAACCAGAACCGGTTACGGATGCGACAGCGTCTTCAGAGCGGTACAAAAACAACTGCTGGCCCGGAACGCCACCCATGAGTCGCATGTCTTCACTTACGTATGCCATTCTTCAATTCTCCATATATATGAGGGAGGGGTTGCCCCCTCCGGTTGTTGTTTGAGAGAGGGCTAGACGATCACCGCGTCGTCGTCGCACTGGATTTCGATGACACCGTCCGGGTCGATAAGGCAGGCGCCAGCGCTGAGCATGTGATCCACCAGATGGGCGGCCTTTTCCGGCACCCAATCCACAAACGCCTTGACCTTCTGCCCCTCGGCCAGACCGGCGGCATTGCGGTGGTAGACAAAGCACTTGCGCACCCCTCCCTCAAGTGACACCCGCTATTCTCCACACGATCAACCATGATTCCCCTCCGACCTATCCACAGGCAACCCCATGCGGTGCGCCCTGAATCGTCTATAGTTCTCCAAAGCCTCAGCCTCGGTGTAATATCGTTTGCTCCCGACCTTCCTGGCCGCATCAATATAGATACCCATCTGCACCTTCTTGCCGAAGCCTGACAGCGTCTCGCCGAACGCCCTGGACAGTATGGTAGATGTATATACGCCTCCGGCCTCCAGCCCCAGGTCATCCATGGTCGCGTCCTCAACGAACCGGAAGGCGGGCTCCACCTCCATCTCCATGGGTAACGCGAACCGCACCACACCCTCGGCGGTGATGTAGAACTCCGGCCGCAACGCCTCGAGCAACTCCCGCTGCTCCTCGCGCGACCAGAACGGAAATTCGCAGAATGCGGCCGCCATGTTGCGCAAGGCGTCCTCCTGACCGGTGTGGTCCACCTGTTCGATCTCCCGCTGCACCACGCGGATCCGCGCCTCGACGGCATCGATCTCCCGCTGCGCCTCCTCGGACTTGGCATCGAGATCCGCCTTGCCGAACCGCCCGTCGACGTACAACCCCAGGACGCGCTTCTTTTTGGCTGCGGCCTGCTCGACCCTGACCGTCAGCCGCGCAAGCTCCCTGCGTCGCTCCTCCAAACCGTCGCGCAGCCTGAGCCCGTCCAACTGCGCAAGCAGATATTCCTCACTGGCCAGTTGCCCCTGGATAAACCGCAGCAGCAGCCTCTCCACCACGGCCTTGGAATATCGATTGGGCGATTCACAGCACAGGCCATGCACATCTCCATAGGAGGTATGCACGCGGCACTTGTAATGCCCCGGCCCGCGCTGCCTGTCAGCCCGCCCGCCTGTATACATGGGATGGCCGCAGTAGCCGCAACGCACCATCCCGGCAAACAGATAGCGATCAGCCACACCGGACTGCCGCGCCCGAAAGAAGTTCTTGCGATTGAGGATGTGGTCACGCACAGACCAGAACAACGCCTCATCGATGAGCGGCTCATCAAACACCTTGACCCGGATCACATCCTGGGGCGCACGCGCCATCTTGCGCCGTTCCGCCTGCCGCCCGTCCTGCCGCTCATACCGCTCCCCTCGCTTGTATTCATCGTACACCCTGAACCCGATGTAGATCTCGTTGACGAGAAGCCGCGCCACCCGCTCCCGACTCAGGCCAAGCCGCCGCCCGATCTCGGTGAAATTGTGAACTCCGCCGGCATACATTCGGAAAGCATCCACGACCAACTGCGCCTCGTCCGAGTAGCTCCACGACCTCGACGCCTTGTCATAGCCCACGCCCAGCGGCAGGGTTTGCGGCCCGGACGGACACTCCCCGCGCCGCCGCATGGCTTCCTTGGCCTCGGAGCTGCGCTTAAGAATCTGACGCCGCTCGTTGCCGGCCATGAGCGACTGGATGCCACCCATAAGAAAGCCGGCCTGACTGGCCAGATCCACCACCTGGTCGGGCATGTAGATCTGCGCCCCGGTGTCCTGAATGTCCTGCAGCAGCCCGAACGAACGAAAATCGTCGGCGCGCAAAAGCCGGTCGAAATCCGCGACCACCAGACCTTTGGCCCGGCCGGCCCGGAGGAGCGCGAGGAGGGCGGTCATCTCGGGCGTGTCCGCGGCACAGGTGCCGGACACGTCGACCAGCTCCACGCGGTCCACCACGACCAGGCCGTGGCGCTCGATCGCCGCTCCGCATGCGGCCTGTTGCCGGGCCAGCCCGGCTCGCCCTTCCTCGGCCTGTTCAGCCGTGGATACGCGCAGGAACTCCACCACCGGAATGTCAGGCATCGTTGTCCCTGGGCAGGCCGCAGAGTTCACGGGCCAGATCAAGTGCCATGCGTTGATCCTCCTTTTCAAGGGCCTGACGCATGGCCTGTATCTTTTCGCTCCGCTTCCGGGCCACGCTCAGGGCCACAGCCGCCACGCTGTCTTTGGCTTTCATTTCAGTATTTTCCACGCTTCCTCTCCTTTATTCGTCGCCCCGAACAGGCTGGAACTCTGCCCACCCCTGTCCAATGGGGGAATCTTCGACAACAACCGTCACCCGCCGTTTCACGACCCGCTCGCCTCTGCACAGCTTGCAGGGTTTTGGCTCGTCTTCGGGCAGACCAACGCCCTGATGCCCCCATCCGTCACACCGAGGGCAAACAATGAGGTCCTCATGATTGCCCGCCCGTGCGTTTAGCAGGAATTCCTGCCTTTCGATTCGTTCCCGTCGCGTCATAGCCACTTCATTTCCTAGCTGAGCATGCTGAAAACTACACGAACGGCGTAAACAACAGGTATAGAATGCAGTCCCCGAATTCTGCGGAAAGAGTGTAGGCCGTCCGACCCTGCAACTTCAATTCAACATCACCGACCATCAAGAGCGAAAGCCGTTCTTTCAACAGCCTTAGCAACTCCGCCGGTGGTACCGGCTCGAGCTTCCATGAAACCGCGATCAAATCAAAATCTCGTGCCAAACTGCCATGGACAGCGGAGGCGTTGCTTTCTTCATGCTTAACTCCAAATTATTAACCAATTGACCCCCTACAACGGCCAGTCGAGTTGACATTGCTGCTCGTTTCCAATCAATCTGTCTGGTAATTAGATATTCAAATTCACGCTGGAGGTAGTATTCATGGCAAATCCCGCGCATCTGGCGCAATTGGAAAAGGACATTGAGACTTGGCAGAAATGGAGAAAAAAGAATCCTGAAAGCGTTTTTACAGAGTGTAAAAGGGAAAAGTTTGTCGGAGCTGATTTTGCAAGAGCTAACCTTGAGGGGGTCAACCTTGAGGGGGTCAACCTTGAGGGGGCTAACCTTGAGGGGGCTAACCTTGAGGGGGCAAACCTTGAGTGGGCAAACCTTGAGGGGGCAAACCTTGAGAGAGCAAACCTTGAGGGAGCGAGCCTTGTAGGGACGGACCTCAAAAGGGCAAACCTCATAGGAGCAAATCTCAAAAAGGCGGACCTCAAAAGGGCAAACCTCATAGGGGCACATCTCATGGGGGCTAAGTTGGATAAGGCGAACATCCAGACGGCGTTCCTCATAAAGGCGAATCTTGAAACAGCGGATCTTGAAGCGGCGGATCTTAAGGGTGCCAGTCTCCAAAAGGCCAATCTCAGAGGGGCGAATCTTAAGGCGGCGATACTCTTTAGGACGAATCTCAGGGGAACCAACCTCAATAGGGCAAACCTCCAGGGGACAAACTTCAGAGAGGCTGAACTCATGACTGCACACCTCGTGAAGGCGAACCTTGAGAAAGCGAACCTCGAACGGGCCGACTTTCAAGGAGCGAACCTCCAAGGAGCTGATCTCCGAAAGGCCGTCTTGGCAAAAACCATATTCTCCTCTGCTCAAGATCTCGAGCGACTGTGCTTTCCACTGAGCAGCGAACAACTCGCCGGATGTATGTTTAAAGAGGAGGCAAATTTTTATGACAGATTTGAAAAGGAAGAGTCGCTGGCCCCCCAAAGAGTAGGAGAATATCCTATCCCTCGTATGGTAGTGCACTACACAGACAAAACCCCATGGACGCCCTATGAAATGGTACTCTTTTTTGGCGCGATCCACGACATTTACAACAAAATTATGTACTTGCTGACAACAGAAGATAAGGATCAGGAAACACTTGTAAAAAATTTGCTTAATCCGACCCGCACTCGACCTCTCCCGCAAAACAATTTGGCTGTGACTAATGTTGACTATGGTTCTATGACGACTGAGTTTGTCAATGCCTATACCCTTCTCAAAGATTACGTCCCGGGAACTGTCAAAGCGACCACAGCCTTGTTTTTGACAAGTTACGCAGTCAAGGTAATCACTCAAGCGATCATCAAAATCGCGGCAGCTATCAAAAGCACCAACGAAGCCAGGGCAAGCAAATATGCCCAAGCTCAAGCCAAGGCCAACCTCCGAAAAACCGAAGTTGAAATACGCAATGCTGAGCTCGAGGGTGATCTGCTTAACCAAAAAGTCATGTCGAATAATCTCAAGGCATCTGCTGTCGCACTTTCCGAGGAACAAAATTTGCTGGCCACAGTTCGCGCTGAGCATGCAAAGGAGGAATTGGTTCATAATTCCAACGGATACAAAACCATGGTCAAATATGTCACCGAACACGCCTCGAATCCGATCGTAGCAAAAAATGCCGATACCATTGTCTCGCAAACCCTTGACCGGGGAGTACAGATATTCTCCACCCTCTCCACCAACCGAAAAGAACTTGTAGAGATTCAAACATTCAATTTTTTGGAAAAAATAACAGATGAAAACGACAAAAAGAATTAATTTTCCTCGCCTCCTTTCTTCGAAATCGGTCAGCGGAACAGGGGCATTGCCTACAGCATGGAGAATATGGGTTATACTCATTTCCCCCCTCCTTTTATAAACCACGGCTTACAAACTACTCATGCCCATATGGGCAATCTCACGGTTGACCAGATACAATATCTGCTGCTCGGGCGAGCGGAATTCATCGATGGCAATACCCCGGAGCTTTTCCAACAACTCGGGATGATCGGCAAAAGAAACACGCAGACAGTCAGGGTCTTTCCGGACCGCAGAGGGTACGCATTCAGCCACAGCCGGAACTGTCTCCACCATCTCCGGGACCTTGACCTGCTGCGTTTTGGACTCTATCGAGCCTTCGCTCAGTTCCTCACGCATGGCGGCCCGTTCCTTGGCCCGCCGCTCCCCGTTGCACTTGTGGCACAACGTCTTGGACTGCAAAGTCTTCATCTGACCACATCCGACACAAAGCTTCTTTTCCTTTGACGGCATACCCACCTCCATCTCCACTTCGATTCCATTCTCATCCTCATCCCACGACTTCCACTCCTCGCACTCATTGCACTGTGGCGGCCTAGATAGTGAATTAAAGCTCCCCCCAGGAGACCGCGCACGCAGTCCCGCGCAGTGAGCCAGCGTGATCCGTGCATGAAGCTTGGTGCATTGAAAGAGCCGCATTCCCCCCCCCCGATCATTCAACGGGCGCGTTCCGCCCGGCCTCACGCATTGTCTTCGGATCTATCTGCCGCGAACATCTGGTCGCGCCCTTGCGACGCTTGCCCACCGGCAACCAGGTGAAACGCATTTCGCCCAGCCACTCCTCGGCTCTGGCGCAGCCGGCATCCCACAACGGGCACTCCCGATCATTGCACCGACTCCGATCCGGGCCGAGATCACGGGACTTGTACGCGCTCATGACACCTCCTTGGAGACGAAGTAGGCGCAGAAAGCCGAGTCGCCTCGATTGTGCTTGAAATTGTGGGGTTCGCCCGAATTGCCAGGCCGCTGGCACTTGTGGCGGGACGGACACCCCTCATCTATGCAGCGCAAAGGCTTGCGCAGACAGCCGCGTTCCGTCCGCCGTTCGGTAGTATTCATCACTCGTCCTCCTCCGGCTTTTCCAGGTGTCCACGGATCGCGCCCATGGCAACCAGCACAAGCCCGATCACGAACAGCAGCTCGCCCACCATGCTCAAGTCCCAATCCATGTGCGCTCTCCTTTTGGTTACTGGTGCGCCGCCATCCCGCCCTGTTCGACAGGCCGCTTGGCCGGGATGCGGATCTCGATGTCCGGGTTGATCGCCTGCATCCGGGCCACCAGGTCCTCCATATGGAGATTGTCCATCTCGGCGCGCACGTCCGCCTCGATCTCATCCCGCAGCGAACAGCCGTTGACAGGCTCGTGGTGCTCGTCCGTGGTGATGGCAAAACGGTGCCCGCATTCGTCGCCGTCCAGAATCCAATCCGGGCTGTACCCGGTCAGCCGCCAGAGAGTGATGAGCCACCCGTCTGGAATGGAACACCGCCGTTTGGCATCCGAAATGGACGACTGACGGCAGCCGATCGCCTCGGCCAACTGCACCTGGGTGCGCACACCCAACACGTCTTTGATGCGCTGCAGCCGCTCCTCAAAAATCTGTTCTTGCGTCTTTTCCTTCCTGTTCATTGCAACCTCCATATTTTTACCTGTCTCCATTGGGCAGGCTGAAATCCATTCCACCGTCCTGTGTCGCCCTTCCCGCCACGGTTGCCGCCTGCTCCTCGCAGATATGCAACGCGGCCTTGAGATACATATTGGCGATGATCACTTTGGGTATCGCCTTGCCCGGCAACCGCCCGCGCACTCCGGTCAGATCCCGGATCAGCGCGTCCCCCTGTTCAAGCAGGGCACGGATATCGCTGACTGCCGCAGGCATGACTTACTCCTTGGTCAGCCGCAGCTCGGCCCGACAGGCCACAATGGCCCCCTGGAGCCCGGTCAGTGCGGCCTGGGCCTGGGCTTCAAATTTCTCCAACTCGTCCATTCGCACGGCAGCCCCGCCCGGACCGTCTTCGGATGTGGCATGCTCGTAGCTCCTGGCCAGGGCCCCCAGCTCGCCCATGGCTTGCATGAACTGCCGCCGCGCCCCGTCCGCGCCTTTCATCTCGGGCAAACGCAGGAACACGCCCCCTCTGGCACCGGCCAGTCCGTGCATGATCCTGTCCTCGGGGTCGCACTTCTCCATCACCGGTAGCAGCAGGTCCATGCCCGCCTTGTTGCTCAGGTTCTCCGGGTTCAGCTCGTTGAGCAGGGTATTGCGCGACTTACCTACCATGGCGGACAACAGGTCCGACTTCTTGGAGTCGATGACCACGTCGTGAACGAATTCTGAAAGGGGCTTGTCCATGAAACTTTATCCTTCGTTAATGTGCAGGTTCCAAAAAAATATGCTCAGTTGCCACTATGGACAGCTTTGTCAGGCCTCGGACGACGAAACACGGGATTGCGCAGGCTCCCTCTGCGGGTGACGCCCCGATGGAACACCTCGACCACATCGGGGCAGTCCCGATACAGCGTCCGCTTCATCTCCGTGGTCAGCCCGGACGTAATCCGCACCGGCACCTCGCCGTGCAGACACACGATGGCCTTGATCTCTTCCCTGCCTTCTACTGCCTCGACGCGGGACACCGGCAGATCAACGGACTGGAACGGCACTCGGCGCAGCCAGAATGGGGACAGCCCCGGCAGATAGGGAGCATCAGCCACCTTGAACACCGCGCCCTCGAACCCGTCGTCCACAAACTGGTCCCGATAGAGGTCAAAGATGTTATCGGACAGGCTTCCGGCCAGTGGGCAGTGACGCACCAGCCGAACAGGCCCCGGCCCCATGCGCTCAAACGCACGAGCCAGGGCCTCGGTCCGGGAGGTGAGGGGGGTATCGGGAAGACAGATGTCGAAAATGTTGAGCCGCAGCTCGTGATAACGGGACTCGATGTGCCCCTGCACGATCTCGCGCAGGACCTCAATGCCTTCGGGGTGGTCCAGCTCGCTGTCAAAGACGGCGCTGCCGCAGCAGAAGAACTCCAGCTCATACGTCAGATGAATAAGAGCAGCGTTAAAATGCTCCCCAAACTCAAGGGGGAATCCGTTGCGCGAAAACAGTTTGAGCCCGTACCCGTCCGCCCCGCACCGGAAGCCGTCCAACTTGGGCGACACCAGCACGTTGTCACTGGTCCGGGCCAACCTGGCAAAATTGCCGAAGTCGTCGGAGCAGAGCTGGAACTGCGGCGTAATCGGAGGCTTTTGCGAAGATTTTCTCACATCGTCACCGGACCTGGGTCTACTCCATGCTCTTCAAGGGCGGACAAGCAAAGATCCCGCTCAGCGCGCAGCCGACGGTTCTCCTCGCGTAACTCGGCTGCCGAGAGCGACACATGGACTCGAAGATGCTTGGGAAAATAGGCGTTCACAGCCTTGGCTACTTTCTTCGGGGCCAGGCCGCGCTCAAGGGCGTTGTACACCTTGCGTATCTCGATACCGGTCTCCTGCGAGATTTTTCCCGGCTTGAGATCGTTCTCGATCATGAACAGTCTTCGTGCTTTCTTGTCATTACTCATAGTTTTGAGTAGAAAGGGTTAGATAGTTGAGTTTGAAACAACGCTTGTTTTCAGCAAAGCCTTTAAACACAGCATGTTGCTTTGAAATCCTTGTCTCCGGTGTGCTTCTTTTGGAAGCCCTGCTCGCTGCGCCCTGGTCGGATAGAGCGAGCATCATGAAATTGAAACTATGCGAGAATTTATGCACAGTCAACGAGTTTTCTCGCATTTAAGGGTAATATTTTCGTGAAATGGCCTGAACAGTTTGAAATAATTATGCAAAAAGCCGAGAGGAATCTCTCAACTCTCGGCGGCAGAATTAGCCTGACCCAGTTGGACTCCTTCCTCGGCGTGACGAGGGGCAAATCCCGCAACTGGTCCAAAGGCCAGCGCCCCAGCGCCGACGATCTGGAAACGATCGCGTACAAGCTCGGGTTCAATCCTATTTGGTTGTTGACGGGAATCGGCGACCCTGAAGCCCCCTGGCAACTCGACCACACGACCGACCTTGTCATCGATCGTAAGGACGGACAGCTGGCCGTGGGTGAAATCACGAAAAACTGCCCCATCACCGCGGCGGTGTACGAAATAGAGTCGGCCATGAAAAAGGCAGATGACCTCGCAAAGCTCAAGGCCATCATCGCCGACCTCGAGGGGCAGCATCACGCCCTCTGCAGACAGCGCGGCGCTTACGGGAATGCACTCAGAGAACCAAGTCTCATGGCCCACGAAGAACGTATTTCCTATCCTGGCGACGCCTGCGGCATAGACCAGGACCCGTCCACCACGGAAGAGCAGGTCGTAGTATCAGGTGAACGTCACAAGGTCCGCGCACGAAACACAAAGTCAAACGACTAGGGCAGGAGGACGGCGACGAAGACAGGTGTTTTTTTTGGCTGCAATAATAGATAAAACGTATCTTTGATTGAAAAGGTATAGAAATGAAACTCAACACCCTCGGGAAAATATGCATCGCAGGCATCATGGTGCTCGCGTTCATCGGTTTCTGCGGCTGGCAGGAATCACAAAAAAAAGACGAAGAAAAGCGGACCTTCACTGATTTCCATATTGAAAAACAGCTCATCCTCAAAAAAATGAACGAGCTGACCAGCGTCAAGGAATTTAACAAGGCAATCGCCCTGGGCTACAAGCAGCAAAAATTCGATGACCCCGAAGTCAAAAATGCCATCGAACGGATCATCACCGAACGCAAGACATGGCTCGAAAAAGCACTCCCAACCATCAAGGCCGAAAAACAGGTCCGCACGGCATGGTGGGCCATGCTCGCCCCAGAATATGGCAGCAAGCCCTACTTGGCGGTCTCCATGAACAATGACGGCAGCGACAGATCGGGCTATGCCGAATACCTATGCGTGACCCTTGCCGATGTCGGCATCAAGGGGGTTGATATTATCGTCAAAGATCACAGCGGCCTCATGCACAACACAGACAAAACAATCGGCAGCGCCTATTGCCCTGAATAATCATGCCCATCTACGAACTCACCCCCATTGACCTGTCCGATCCGGACTGGAAGGCATCCACCCACCACGCCCCGTGCGTGGTCCGTGCCGACAACGAGCGCAACGCCCGACTCGCCGCGACACTGGCCTTCTTTGTTGCGACTGGACGGGAACCAGGAGCAAAACTCCATGCCAACCCCTGGAACCAGAAAGACAAAGTCGAAGCCCACCTCGTGACCGAGCACGGCTTCAGGGAGGATGGACCACAAATAGTGCTCGCCCCGACTGGGGATCACCCACCCTGGAAGACAAAGACGAAAAGCCCGTCCACTGACTCCAAGGCTCTTCGACCGACCCACAAAACAAACAGTTAACAAGGCAAATTATATGTCTCCAGTCGTAATCATTGGCATTACCCTATTCTTTGCAATCATGCTCTTTCTCTTCCTACCTACTTTCGTAAGGAGGAACCAAGGGGTTGGATGGAAAAATTTACACCGAAGCGATGGAAGGATCGACTGTCCTTTTTGCCACAAGGTTTCAAACAATCCCAATACGTGCAGCGAATGCGGCGAAGAATTTTGGAAATAATCAGGGTTGTATCCCTTTTCCTGCTCCTGGCCATCCCGGCCAGCGCCGCGGACGTCACACTGTTGGAGCCCGGCGACCGCATCATGGCCGTTGTCCTCGAAGTGGTCGACGGCGACTCCCTGGTGGTGGAGGTGCGCGGCCTGCGCATGCCCGTGAGACTGGCCGGGGTGAACTGCCCGGAATGGGATGCCCCCGGCGGCACCGAGGCCAAAGCCTTCACCGCCGAATGGATCGCGCGCAACCCGACCCTTATCCTGGAGGCCGCCCAGGACTACTACACTAAAAAACCGGACTGCTGGGACCGCTTCAATCGCCTCCTCGCCTGGGTCTGGCGCGACAACCACCTCCTGCAGGAAGACATGGTCCGCGCAGGCCACGCCCAGGTGAAGTGGATCACCGAAAAGGACAAACACTATAAGCGGCTCGTGGCCGCGGAAAGGGAATAACTCATGATCACGTTATTCAACGACAACAACACCATCAACCGGATGAAGGTGATCGCCGAAAAAATCCGGAGCCTTGCTGTAAGCGATGAATTCGAAAAAACCAGAAACCAATACATTGTTGATATCCTGAAAGACATGATCCTCAACCCGGAGGATTGGGACAGAGATTGTCAGATAAACATCGAATGGATAGGCAGCCAATTCAACAAACGCCTGGACAGGGTGTCTTCTGATTCCACCAGGGAAAACCTCGATGACCTGTTTTCCATTTGCTTTCGCTATGCTCTGGAGTTTGAGTTGAACAACGCTCCAGACGCGCAGACCTTCTTTGCTGAGATGAACAGGTTTGCCACCGGGAATCTTGAGATATTTGAAGGCAGGATCAAAGGCCAAATCCAGTGGGCGCTCACACAGATGCCCATTGCCATGACCAAGCGGTTGCTCAACCACGAGGATGTTGCAGTCCTCAAAAAGGCGGAAGCGACTAAACAGGAAGTTGAAGACCGGATCAAAACCTGGAACGAACAACTCAAATCTTCTTTGGATACGGCTATGGACCTGGCCGGGCTGCTTCAGAATTTTAAGACCGGGGCCAATTTCGTGGCACTGCACCAGGGCTTCAAGAGACTCCGTGATGACAAACGAGGGGAGTTGTTCCGGGCCAGGGTCGGGATGATCATTATGGGTCTAGGCGCATTGGCCCCTCTGGCAGCCAAGATCGTGCTGCTTTTCAACAGTCCGGCTTCGACAACCCCCTTGCAAAGCCTGCTTGCGTTTCTCCCCTTCCTTTCCATGTCCGTCATTTTCCTTTATTTCTATCGCGTGTCCCTCATGGATCACAAGTCCATTAAATCCCAGCTCCTCCAGCTCGATCTACGCATGTCGCTGTGCGAATTCATCCAAAGCTATGCCGATTATGCTGCCGAGATCAAAACCAAGGATAAGGAAGCTCTGACCCGATTTGAACAAGTGGTCTTTTCGGGCATTGTGGCTGAAGAATCGAAAATTCCTGCAGCCTTTGACGGGATGGAGCAGCTCGCCAACGTATTCAACTCCGTGAAAAAGGCCGGCAGTGGAGGGTAGAGAATAAGGGCGGCACCGTTGCCCTGGATTTCGACAAGAAGCGCTAAGGCAAATACGGATACCTCCCCGCCTAGGTTCTGACGTGAGAATTCAGGCAGGTCAGACAATTGACTGGCCATGCAATTCACCGTTTTTAAGAAATTGTTAAGTTATATGTTGACAACCACACTAAAACAGTTGACACAAACACATCAAGCGTTAAGGTAAATATAAACAAATGCCAAAAGAAGCCATACTCGAAGCAAATGGGCGCAGCATCATTTTCTGGAGCCCGGAAGGAACACCTCTCCCTACCGGGACATGCGGCTGTCCAAACATGGATGCACGCGCCGAGCTTAAATTGGTACGAGTATGCAGACCGTTCATTGAAACTGGGAAATTCCCACGAAACGACACGAAGTTCAAAGCGGTAACGGGGCACA
Source organism: uncultured Pseudodesulfovibrio sp. (assembly GCF_963675635.1). Taxonomy (NCBI): domain Bacteria; kingdom Pseudomonadati; phylum Thermodesulfobacteriota; class Desulfovibrionia; order Desulfovibrionales; family Desulfovibrionaceae; genus Pseudodesulfovibrio; species uncultured Pseudodesulfovibrio sp. The sequence goes on from NZ_OY776488.1 coordinate 2,443,394, forward strand.
GCCCCCTCTGCGCCATCAAGCCGGACAAGCAGCTCAGGCTCCTGGGATACTTCCAGGATCTGCGCACGTTCGTCGTAGTGATGTGCGTCAGGAAGAAGAACAACAAGCATAAGACATCCGATCTCAAAAGGGCGCAAGAGCTTGTTGGAGAACATCAGAAAACATACTGAGGTGTATCGTGGCTAATTGGAAGGGCATCGAGTACAGCGGGACTCTGGCACACGTCATTGAGGAAACTCCTGACCAGGAACTGGCGTTCTATGACTACATCGATGATTTGTCCGATCAAATTTTTGAAGCAATGGAGAGCAAAGGCTGGAGCAAGGCAGACCTTGCCAGAGCCACCGGAAAGAGCCGCTCCTGGGTCACCCAGGTGCTTTCCGGCGAAAACAACATGACCATGAAGACGTTTGTTTCCATCCTCCATGCCCTAGGCATGAAGGCCGAGACCAAGATTGTTAATGACAAAGAATGCTCCTGGAACGGAATAAGCAGCGATTTCGAGTATCTCAACCTGAAATCGAAGCAAGACTCCTTGGCTCGCGTCCAGGCCCCATACAAAGAGGTAGGTCTGCGCAGAGGGAAAATACTTAAGTACGCCAAGGCAGCATAGGTAACAAAAAATGGGTATTGTCAGACAGGCTGTAAGGACCAAAGAACCTTACCTGAAAATGGACTACCACTTCTTTCCGAATGTCGAGGTCGAAATGTGCCTCGAACTGCCGGGACAGGAGGCAGTCGAAGGATTCATGGACCTGGATTGGGATTTCGAGGTCAATGTAGGTCAGGACGAGAACCGGAAGGAAGCATATTCCATCCGCATGCAGCTCTCCACGGCCAACCAAGAGAAGAAGGCGTACAAGGTCAAACTCACCGCCCTTGGCTTCTTCCATTTCACGGATGAATGCCCGGAAGAGCAGCGAGAGTCCATGATCTACGTCCTGGGTCAAAACATGCTGTACGGCGCGTGCAGGGAATACCTGTACACCATGACCGCGCATGGACCTCATCCGGCCCTGTATCTGCCCGGCGTGACGTTCGTGCCGGACAATAACGGCGAAGAAGAAGAAGTCGAAGCATTGGAGGAATAAATCGAGCGTTCAACTTGCTGGAATCAAAAGAACATTAGACTTTCTCTAGAAAGTTCATTGACTCTGATGAACGCATGATTAATTACTCATATTAATTGTAGCTGATTGACAAAAAAAAGCACCGTGACCTTGCAGGGTCACGGTGCTTGCGGGGACCGGAAAAAAATTCGGTTAGTTCCCTCTCTGGTAAAGAAGAACTAACCATCCGGTTTCCCGCTGTCAATATGTTTATCATATTATTGACAGTGGAGGTAACCACCATGTGCTCTCTCTAATCCCCATTTTATCGACTCTTGGCTAAATTGCGCCAGCTTTGTCACGCACCGGAGCGGCGCGCACAGGATAGGTGCGTCCAATAAAAATTCATCTCTTTCAGAGAGGGAGACATACTAATGTCCAAACCCAAACAGACCCACGTGGTCCCCAATCCCAACGGAGGTTGGGACTCCAAAGACACCGGCAATAGCCGTGTTTCCAGGCACTTTGATACCAAACGCGAAACCACCGACTGGGCCAGAGACCACAGCCGGCGAGATGGTAACGAACTCGTCATCCACAACCGGGATGGCCAGATCGGCCAGAAGGATTCCCACGGCAACGATCCCTGTCCACCCAGGGACAAGAACTAGGGGGCTGCCGTGGCAACGTATATCATCAGCTACGATCTTGATGCTCCCCACCGGGACTACTCCGGCGTGGCCAAAATCATCGAGTCCTGCGGGAAAGCATGGCACTGTCTCGACTCCACTTGGCTTGTGGTCTCCACTCTTGACCACGCCGAAATCCGTAACAAGGTGAAAGCAGTCTTGGATTCCGGGGACAAACTCCTCGTTGCCAAGTTGTCTGGAGCCAGGGCTTGGTCTGGCTTCACTGGCCCCTGCCACGACTGGCTGAAAGACAACGGTAACTTCTAATTCAACCGGCCCGCCCTAGAAACCAGGGCGGGCCATTCGACAACCCCGCAACGAGGATACAAATAATGAACGGACTCTATACTGTTGTCTTCCGGGTCGGAGCCGAAAATCGCTCCATGATCATGGTCATCAATAACGGTACACTCAAGGGTGGTAACACCGAGTATTACTACAATGGAACCTGTACGCTGGACGGCGAAGATATCACCGGTTCTATTGTGGCAAAGCACTACGCGGGGCGTACCGACCAGGCCTTTGGCAATGCCAAGGAAATCCCTCTGGAAGTCAAGGGACGCATCAGCGGCAACACGATCACTGGCGAAGCTCGCCAGGTGCAGTTGAGTATGGTCATGCCTTTTTCGGGAGAGAAGCGGGGATAGTCATGAGCCACAGAAATGACGATGCCGTAGGGGTGACAATTGTTATCATCCTCGGCATTTTTTGCCTCGGCTCATTGAAGTTCTCCAGATCCATCGGAGCCGACTTCGGGGTTACCTTGCATGCGGTTAGTTACACGGCCCTCCTTGTTGTGGCCTGCTGCGTGGCATGGTGGAAACTCGTTCCGCTTTACCCCCTTCCGTGGATCTGCGTGGCTCTTGCCGCTGCAACAGTAATGTGGCACCCGGTACTGGACTCAATTTGCGCCAATGCTGAAGAAGTGTTCACACCCTTCGGATACCTTGAAGGCTCAAATCCCTTCCGAGACCTGGAATACAGTTGTTGGTACGCAAACGGCCTTTTCAAGACTTGCCTGACTGGCACGCCACTCGCTCTAGCCGGCTTCCTCTTTTGGAAAAACAAATAGAAATAAAATGCCCCGGCTTCATCGAAACCGGGGCATTCTGTTTCAAAACTGATAATTTTTGATCTCAAAAGGCCAACCTGCTGGGTTAAGAGCACTCAATACCAGCCAGACCTACAGCCGTCACCCCGGCACCACATACCCAATCTCAATAGCCTCCACCTCCGCGACAGTCTCCGCCGCGTCAAGCATATCCTGGTAGGCCAAGCGCTGGCCCACGATGGAGCCGGACAGGGCCACCCAGGCAGCGCGATTGGTGATAATGCGGTCGGCCAAGGTTGCTACGGTCATGCCTCGACTGGCAGCGATGGCAGATAAAAGAGGGACAACAGCTTGATTGTCGGCCTGATATGCCTCGGCTTCTCTGTACTGTTGGTCCCAGGTTGCCATTTCCATAGCCCCATATTCCTCCGCCTGCACCTTGAGTATGATCTCGGCCTGGGCCGTGATCTCGGCCTGTTTACCGGCTTTGACCTGTATCAGATACCCTGGGGAACTGATGTAAGCCTGCGCCTCGTCAATTTCAGGCTGAGTAATGGGCGTTTTTGTAATTTCGCCAGTGGCACCATTAAATTGAATATGGTTCATTTTACACCTCAATTAGCTTGTAAAGTAATGCTTTCCCCACAAGAGTTCCGCTTGGAGCGACTGATGGTTGTATTCTAAATCCGGTTGCACCGGAGTCGAAGTACATGCCGGACACGGTGCACGATGTTTCTCCATGTGAGAGGAACCCGCGTATGCTAAAATTGGTTGAAGACAGCATGATATCTATTTCACCTGAGACATAACTTGTCAGGTTCCCAAACACATGCACATTGGTGTCAGATGTACTATATGAATTAGTAATCGAGCCGCGATAATAACAGTTAATATTCCAAGCATATCGAGCATTTGTTCGCCATGACATGTTAAAGCACGACAAAGACAGATAACCGGCAGACGGGCGAACCATATCGAGCATCAACTTATATTTTCCAGGTTCAAGTCCAGTGAACTCGGCGTAAGTTGTCGCACTAAGAGTCAGAGTAGTCACGTGCTCCCACATGCCACCGCCCGCCATGTCCATGAGCTGTTTTGTTCGCAACGGCGTCATCAGGACAGTATCCAACTCGCCGGCCTCTGCCTGTGCCTGAGTGGCCTTATTCAAATTAAATCCTGTCCTTTTTGAGACATAGGATTCAATGTCTACACCGGGACGTAGACCAAGAGAGGCTTGCATGCCGGCCTTGTCGTTCTTCCTGATGAAATCATCCGTGGATGAATAGAAGACCGTATCGTTGATGCGGTTCGCGCTGGCGTGGTTCATATTCAGATAGCGCCCATGAATATCACCGGCTGCCGTGCGCTGCACAACGCTGGAAGCGTCGGCCCCCTGTGCAAGGCTACGCCCTGCCAGTGCCAGAGCGTTTGCTGCCGTAGCTGCCGTGGTCACCGTTCCAGTGTCGGTGTTGAAGGTCATCACCTGGATATCCACTCCTCCGGTCCAGAGCTTGAGCGTCCACAAAGGAGGCGCGCTGGTGTCGAGCCAGGTTTCACCAACCTGAACGTCCGATGGCCGGGAACCGCCGGAACGGTTGGAGAGCGCGGACTTGAACATGTCCACGATGGTGGACAGGGTGCTGCCGCCCGACAGTTTCGGTGGCGGGAAAGCTATCTCTTTCTGCATCCTAATATCCTTGGGCTATAAAGTTGATGGAGCGGGCCACATAGGTCTCGGTCTTGTCCTTGATCCTGACAGCGAAACCCGCGGCAGTGATGGACGTCAGTTCCACGTCATCACCGGACTGGCCGTTGACAACCTGGCAAACCACTGCCGGAATCGCGTTGAAAACATGGCTGAAGGACACGGTCAGCCCGTCCACGGGCACGGCCAGATTGTCGCGCTTCTCAGCCCGATCCGGCACGTCCACGATGAAGGAGAACTCATCCAGAACCGGCAGGACGTCGGCCCGGTCGCTGGACAATCCAATGCAAAAATCAAAGTTCTCGGCGTGGTAGGAACCGGGTACGAACCTGATCCAGTCTGACCAGGTCCCGTCCTTGTAGAGTCTGATCTGAGGCTGTGCGGACACAAACTCGCCCCAGCCGCCATATAGGTCGGAGATGGCGTAAAAATCCTCGACCGCATACATGTCTTCCTCCACGCCCGCCCCGAACAGGGTGTAATCGATCATTACGTTGCACAGCGCTGGCGCTGTCAGGGTCACGCGGTGGGCTTCCGGAATGAAATACGAGCCAGGCGCGGCCGGGTCGGACAAGGTCAGGTTGCCGGACGGGTCAACGGTTGTGCCTGTTTTTGTCCCGGGCCAGCCCTGGGCGGCCTCGTCAAACATCGCCAGCACATTGGAGGTCAGTCGCCCCGCTCCATCCACCACGACCAGGGCCGGGTTGTCCGAGTATGCGTCCCCGGTCTTGGCCTTGACCATGTATGTGCCGTTGGCCCCTACCGGATAAGACAGCTCAGCAGTCGAACCGATACGCTGAGCCGTGTTCCAGGCCTGTCCTTTACGGATCTCATAACGGATGGCGCGCCAGTCCCTGACCTCGGACCAGGCTATCACGCCCTGTCCGTTGCGCTGGACCATGACCAGGTCCTGCACGTCGTTGGGATTCTGGTTCAGCCCTTGAAGATTGCGGTTTTCCAGGGTCACCCACACGGACTGGGCTCCGCCCCTGGACAGGGAACGAACGCGAAAGCTGTAGGAGCCTGCAGGCGTGTCCTTGATCGGAATGGAGTTACCCGCCACCGTGCCCACCAAGTCCCAGGTGTCGTTCGGTCTCTTGACCTGCGCCTCATACAAAACCACACGCGGGTCGTTGGAGGGATGGGACCAGGACACAAGCACGCCTGGCGCCATGCCCTCTCCCTGGGTGTAAAGAAACTCGTCCAGCACAGGCTCCACCGGCTTGGCTACCGGGCCCGTGGGGATCAGCGAATCGGGGACCGGGTCGAATTTAATGCCCTTCTCCACGGCGTCGAATTTGTTTGAGTCATATTCGATGGCCGTGATGGAGAACTCGTGAATGTCTTCCTCTTTGAGAGACGTCACCCGGAACAGTCGCGGAGCAAGATCCGAGGCGGTCATGGCCCAGACCGATCCGATCAAGGGCAACTGGGGCAGCGGAGCTTCCAGCATCATGGTGTCGGACTCGCCAGCCGAGTTGATCACCCGGACATCCAGAGAGGAGTTGTCCGGCATGGTCAGGGTCAGGACGTAGCCCGTATCGGGCCGGATCTCCACGTGCCGGTCAAGGGTTATCTCGGACGCTGCCGCTGCCTTGATCCTTCCTCCATACTCCACGCCCATGATGACCGGGTCCACCACTGGCACGATAGAGCCGGGTACGGCGTCGGCATGGTCGAATCCGGTCACGCAGGAAACCGCGTCAGTCTGCTCCTGTTCAGTGTAGACAAGCCACTTGGCGAGCCTGTGTGCCTGTCCGCGCGACGTGCAGCCTATGGCCACCTTGTCCGTGGGGTGCCATCCATACTTGGCGATAGCGTCCACGTCCTCGTATATCTCCAAGTCGGGTTTGTATCCGTCCAGGGGATTGTTCCATGTGACCATGGCCACGGTGTGACGTTCGTCCAACCCCGAGGGTTCGTAGGCAAACTCGCCCCCTTTGACGTTGGCCCGGACCAGCGGCGGATGGGTCGGCTCCATGGGTCGATCCTGGGCAAAGAAGATCGAGCCGGTGGACCAGTAGGCCATGCCCCGAAACGTCGAGGTCAAAGCAGTCACCACGTGGTGGACATCCTCGCGGGTCTGCATGACGTGGTTGAGGGTGAAACGCGGTTCCTGTCCGCCGTATCCGTCGTCCACGAGCTCGTCGCTGTAACCGGAAATCTCATAGAGCCCCCACTTGTCCACGTCGGTCAGACCGCAGCCCCAGCGGTCATTGACCAGGACCTCACGCATGTTCCAGGCCGGATTGTCGGTATTGGCCGTTTTGAAGGTCCCGTCCCAGGCACCGGCATAAATCCGGGTCTCTGGATCGTAGTTGCTCGGCACCTCGACCTTGACGCCCACGATCTCCAGGGACACGGGTTCCAGGGCGTTGCCGAACTCCTCGGCATCAATGGCCACGGCAAACTTCGCCGTGTGCGGATGGGTGAATTTCAAGTCCACGATCTCGGTCAGGGCAGCCCAGGAGAATTCGTCCGTGATCCGCGAGTTGTCCTCATTGTCCTCGGTCACACGCCGCACCCTGACGTCCCATGGTCCGGTACCGATCAGCTCGATGCGGTAGGCCCGCTCATAGGCGGCCATGCACTTGCCGTCGACCACGTCGCGCACGCGCTCCACGTAGTCTCCGCCCTGGGGACGGATGTCCACCGCCAGCTCGATCTGTGACGGATTCATGTCCCCGTTGTCTTCCTGACGATACAGCCGGGGGATGTTGATCCGGACCCGGACCGCGTCAGCCTGGGCATTGGTCACGGTACGGGTGATGGGCGTGGCATGGGTGACCTGTGCCTTGATCTCGTATTCATTTTCCACGGCCGAGAAACCGGGAATCGGGTCCTGATCCGGAGAGCCGGTACGCAACCACCAGCGAACGCCCTTGAAATTGTAGGTGCCATCCTCTGCCATAAGCGGGGTGTCGCCGAAGAAAATGGACTTCTCGCCGTCCTTCAGCCCGCCTATCTCCCCTTCGGCGATGACGCCCTCGGCCCGGATGGTGGACCGCGAGCGGAGATCATTGGGTGCCTCGACCGGCACGCGCACGGACCCGCCGCCGCCACCGCCGCCGCCCGACCCGGTTATGCCGGCCCCTGTGTCGCCGGTGTATTCCGAGGAACCGATGACCTGATCGTTGAGGTCGAGCTGCTCCACAGTGATGCCGGATGAAATAAGGGTCCAGCCCACGCGGTAGCCCGTACCGAGCACCACCGGGATGGCCCCGCCCTGCTCGGTGGTGTTGGTTGCCCCGGTGAACAAAAACGAACGCCGCTCATCCGGTTTTTCGCGAGCTTCGTACCCGCTGGTCAGCGATGGAGTGCTCGACAGCATGGACGCAGCTCCGCCGAGCGACATCATGGCCCCCGCTGCAAACATGTTCCCGTAGGTCAGGCCGAGGCCGATCTCGGTGGCCATGCCCATGGTCGGCCCCATGGCCCCGACAACGGCCGGCGCCGCGTACCAGGCCACGGCCATGATGGCCACGCCGAGCACCACCTGAAACAGTCCGCGCTTGGAACCGCTTACCGCAGGGGCGATGTGCAGGTCGCGTGACCCCAGACCAAAGTCGAGCATGGCTCCGGAACCGTAGTCCGTGCCGGTGTCGAAATCGACGCCGCCCACGACATGCCACTCCCCCTTGCGCAGGTCGGCACCGAACCCGCGCCCAAGAATCACGTTCAGGGCACGAACGGCCTCGGCGGGCGTTGAAACGTCGAGCCTGTGGATGACTCCATAGCGATCGCCCAGGTGCCCGTGCAGGTGGACTGTACGCATCATACCCTGTCCCTCCTGCCGATGCGGCGCACGGTCTTGTGCCATACGCGGTACGGATCTGGGCGGGACAGTCGGTTGGTCAGATGGTGCAGCATCAGGCCACCCCCGACGTAAAGACCGCAATGGTTGACCTTACTCGAGCAGACCTGCATCAGGACGAGGTCGCCGACTTCGGGCTCCAGCCCCAGGTCAACGTCGCGGAATCCGGCGTCGATAAAACTGTCCATGCACAGGTCATCCTCGCCGTGCCACCACTCGTCACTGCGCGGATAGTCCTTGAGGATCACACCCCGCTCCAGCCGGTACCAGTCGCGCACCAAGGAATAGCAATCAGCCACGCCGTGACGGAATCTTCGGCCCGTGAGCGGCAAGACCGGCGCTCCCTCACCCCAGAAAAACGGCTCGGAGACCACGCCGCCGATAACCGGCACGATGCCCCAAGGGAGGTCTGTTTCGAGCTGACCGACCATGTCCGGTTTGGTGGGATGAACGTCTTCCGGGCATTGGGCCTGATCGGGGTGAGAATGGATAACGGCGCGAACGATCCCCTTTCGCTCGGCCCCGATCCACGCCTGGGGGGTTATGCGAAAATCACGCAGGGGATCTGCCGCACTGTTGTACCTGGGCAGGTATTCGTCGCCCACGACCAAGCCGCAGGCCTCGCGGGGGTATTCGTCTTTGGCGTGCCGCATGGCCGCCTGGATGATTGTCTGGTCGAACATCAGCGCCTCGTCCTGGCCGTTCCGGGGAAGCCCCAGAAGGGTAATGGTTGGTTGTCGGGATAGCGCAGCTTGCAATCGGAAACACGTTTCCCGCATTTGTCGGACGCTGGCTCGCACGGCACGCCCATTTCATCGAAATATCCGGTCCCCGTGTATGGGCACTGGACCTTGGAATAATCGAAGCCTGATCCGGTCCAGAGCCGGTATCGGGCCACGCACCGGTCACGGAGCACCTGACGGCCCGGCACTTTCCTGCCCTGTTGGTCCATGCTCGAGACCAACTCCCATTCCAGCCACTTGCCGTTCGGGCCTTTGGGTTTGTTGATTCTGAATACATCCGGCGCAAAGTGTGCGTTCGGATCTGCGTCGGGTCCGCCGTCGAGATACTGGTCAAAGGTCCGCCACCGGGTGACCCGCGCACCGACCAGATCGTTCAAGGCCCGGACCATGCCGACAAGGGCCGTGTTCACGTGGGACAAATACAAGGTCGGTCTGGGCAGCGCCCCCTGTCCGACGACCTCGAACCCGTCAGCGTACACCGCGGCCGGCATGTAAGCATTGCCCCTCCAGTGAACAGGCTGGCCATCAAGTCCCGTGCAACCTGTAAAACGGCTGACATCCCCGCCAATGGCGGTGGCGTCAATGTCGAACAGAACGATGAGAGAGCCGGGACAAGCCTTCTGGATGTCTGACTTAAGCAAGATCGAACACCTCCTGAAAGGCAGCGGTCAGGCTGTATCGCCCCGTCGCTTTATAGCCCTTAGGCCACGATCGGCACTTCCATTTCCTGGCAACCGTCTCCCCGGGCAGGGTCCAAAGGAAAGCCTTTGCCCCGGCCCTTTCCATCATGAATGCATCGATCTCATCTGCCTGACTTTGCGTCAGGTCAGGCCAGCTCAAATTCGCGGAAAGAACCACCGAGTTCAATCCATCAACTGTTTCCTGCGCATAGCCGTCTCCAAACTGCGCGGAAACAATCCGTGTCTGCTGAGTGATCTCCAGAGGGGCAGTGGGAGGCTTGGGCGGGACAAAGGTTGGAATCGTCATATGGCAGGCCCGCCATTGAGAGCGCCGCCCGGCCTTTGGGCGTTCCGCATTCTCCGGTCAAACCACCCATCGAACTGCCGCTCCAGCGATTTGGCCACTTTCTCCAGGTAGCTTTCATCCTGCTTCTGGTTGCCGCTGGGAGTGGGCAAAGAGAGGTTGGCTTTGAAAACAAAAGTATTGCCTCCGCTGACCGGCGCCAGTCCCCGGATGTCAACAGGGATGTTACGTCCATCCGGCAGCGGCACATGGGCTTCCGCCGAATAGGCGCCTTCGGAAACCATGGCGAGTTGCGGCCCGTAGGAAACGCCTCCGCTCGCGAAACCGGGAACCTTAAAACCGGAGAAAAGCCCGGACAGGCCGGACATGAACCCGCCGGTTATCGGCTCAACCACAAAGCTCTCCATGGCGCGCCGATAGATGTGATCGAAGAATCTGTCGAACGAGTCCTTACCGTCGACCAAGGCGTCGGTGATGGAGCTGTTCATATTCTGCATGGAGTCCTGCATAAGGTCTGCGGTCTCTTCGGCCACGGACTTCGTCGTGTCGCGATATTGCAGCATCCCCAGCTCAAGGCCATCGACCATTGATCCCGATGCCTCCAGTGCGGTGACCTTCATCTCCTTCATGGACTGACTGAGTTCCTCGGCCACCTTCGCGTTATGAATTCTCTGATCCTTTGCGATCTTATCCAGGGATGCTGTCTTATACTGCTCCAGCTGCTCGAGCATGTGGGCCTCAACCCTCGTCCGCTCCTCGCCACCCAGCTTTTCCGCAGCCAGAATGGCAGTTATTTTCGCCTCGGAAGCCTTCACTTCCTGGTCGAGCTGCAACCGGCGGAAATCAAAGCTGTCCATGGAGAGCTTGGCGAGCTTGTTGGCAAAGTCCTGTTCGAGTTTGATCCTGTCGTTGAAGGCCTTTGTCGTGGCCTTGGTCGCAGTGCCGGCACCGCCATCGCCGTCCACGCCGCCGAAATTGAAACCACCGCCCTTGACGTCGAGCCCGGCCAGCATCTTGACGTCGGTCACCGCATCGCGGGCCTCATCAAGCATGGCCAGGATCGGAGCAAAGGCATCCTCGGTTCCTTCAACCTCTCGCTTCAACCGCAGCAACTGGGCCTTGGTGTTCATGATCTCCATGCCAAGGAAACCCTGCCGGGCAGTATTGGCCTTCCCCACGATGGAATCCTTGTTGGCAATGGCGGCCATAGGATTCATTTTTGTCAGGAGCAGAGAGGTCTCCAGGGAGGCCAGTTTGATTGCCAACAAACCGCCATGGACATAATCCAGGGACTGCGAGAATGCCTTCACGCTCCAGGCCATGGTCTTGAACGATCCGACCACTGCCTTGGCCGTGACCGCGGCCGCCCGGGCAAAGCGCAGTTTTCCGGTTTCCGTGCTGAGGTAATCAAGGAAACCCTTCAGACTTTTCTTCATGATGTCGAATGGCCCGGATTCCATGACCATCTTCCTGAACTGGGTCCAGTAGTCGCTGGCGTTGGAAAGCATGCCGCGCCACGCTGCGGACTGTTTTTCCATGCCTCCCTCAAACCGGGAAAAAATTTCGCCGAGAGCTTCGGTGATACCGGTCTGGGTCTTTTCGGCAGTCCGGACCATCTGTCGGCCATTCTGCTTCCAGCGGAAGGTGACCTGGTCGCCCTTTTGCGACGCCCGCACGCCGAATTCCTTGAGTCGTTCGAACTCGCCCTGGGCGGCATCGGCGAACATCTCAACGGCCTGATTCAGGCCTTTGCCCATGGCGGATGCAGTGTCTCCAAGCGGCCGGAGATACTGCGTCGGATCAAGGCCGTAAGCGGCCAGCTGGCGGAAAGCATCGGAAACCTCTTGCAGCTCGTAGGGAGTGCGCCTGGTGAAATCCTGAATCCACGCAGTGGCCGCCTCAGCCTGTTCTGCCGAGCCGGTCACGGTCTCCAGGCTGATGGAAAGTGTCTCAAACTCCGCAGCCGTGGTCACAAAGCTCAAACCGATGTCACGGAGGTTGGCGATGCCCTCGATGGCTCCGCGAACGGCCAGAAACGCGGTAGTCAGTCCCATGGCCGATCCACGGATATCCTTGAAAACCTCGGATGCCATGTCCTTGGCGGCGACGATCATTTCAGTACGGGGCACTGCGCTTTCCTTTTTCGTCAAAAATGATTATGTTATGCCTATGGCAACAACGAACAACACATCTTCCGGGTTCGGATTCGGGCTCGAACTCATGGGCAAGGGCCTACTGGCCTATGTCGCAGGGTTCGCTGCAGTCGTGTTTCTGTTCTTCAGCCTCGCTCTGTTCGCCTAGCGGCCATCCTGGTCAATTCCTTGCGCTCCAGCAGCGTCACCTTGGCAAAAACCTCCGGCGTCACAGTCGCCCCGACCATCTCGGCCACGAGCGGCAGCACATTGTAGTCCAGTCCGATTACGCCCAACCCGCCGCCGCGCCACTGAGTCCACATCCCCTCGAACAAGGTCCAGGCATCAACATTGCCCGGCCAGACCGGAGGAGGCTGCCATTCGCATTCGGCGCACTCCTCGCGGGTTCCCCGGCAGGTCTGGCAATAGCTCACCCGTTCCGGATCGCTGTGCCACTCCCAGACCTCGATCAGTTTCCCGTTTCGGCCTTGTGGGTTTCAGCCATCACAAGACCGAACAGCTGCTGGGATTCGTGCAGGGTAAGACCAGCGAGCTTCTTCTGGTCTTCGTCCCCGGGGTAGGCCAGATCGAAAACGGAAACCAGCGCCTCCGAGATCTGCTCGTCCTTGATGTTCTCAAGGCTTATCCCCTTGGAGCGCAGGACCTTGACCCCGCCGTATTTGAGGGCCACAGGCCTGATGCCTTTCTCTTCGAATTTCTTGCGGATCTCCTCCGCTTTCTTTGCCTTTTCGTTCAAAACGGATTTTGCCATGGCCTTATTCCTCCCAGGTCTTAATGTCGTTGACGAGCGTCGCCACCACGGCGGAGCTTGCGCTGCCGGTGTCGAGAAACGCGGTGTAGCTGAAATTTTCCTTCACACCCTTGGGGCCAGAGATGGACGGCGTCTTGCGCTGGTACTGCGCTTCCTCCATGCCAAAGGAAAGCTTGTAGCCACCGTTGGCCCAGGCGATTTCGAGCGATGTGCGCTCGCCGGTTTCGGCCTTGTCCAGGAATCGGGTGTCCTTGAACAGGGCCTCGATGTCGCCGGAAAGCTGCATGACCCCTTCCGGGATATCCCCACGGGAACCGCCGCTGCCGATGGTGTACTGATCCGTATCCAGGCCGAAATCCACGGACAGACCGACAGAGGTGTTGCGTCCGGACAGGGCAGAACCGCCTTCCAGGAGTCTGGCATGGAACTGGTTGAAACGGACAAAAGGCAGATTCACCAGGATATCATTGTCGTGGGCATCGTAGGGCGCGGTGTTTCGCTCCTCGTCCTTGCCCACCAGGTTGACGGACATGGTCAACTCGCCGGAACCGCCCACGGTGAAGGACGCAGATCCCACCTTCATGCCGGAGCCCTGCAGATAAACAGGAATGTCCGGAAACTGCTTTTCAGTCATCAGAGAGGGCATCTCGTCGCCGACCGCATAGACATGGGACTGGAAAGCGCAATCCACCACCTCGGTGCCGTCGAATGTTTCAGCGGAAAAAATCTTTTCGATCACGATCTCGTCCGCGGTGGTGCCGCGCTTGACGATGTAGGTGCCGTCGTAGTTGGTGGTGCCGGCGATAGACACCTCGCCACCCACGGGCAGGCCATGCGCCGTGCAGGGCAGACCGCTCAACCCACCGGACTTGTCCACGGCATCCCCCGCCTGGAGGGCCAACCTGCGGGCCAGCTTCACGGAATCGGTGACGCTGAACGTCTCGGCAACAAAGGCGGCCTTGACAACCAGTTCATCGACGCCGGTTTCCGGAGCAAGAGTGTAGTCGCCATCGTAGTTGGTCGTGCCGGAGATGATCACCGGCGCACCCGGTTCCAGTCCGTGGGCCGTACATGGCAGCCCCACCTTTCCGGATCCCTTGTCCGTCGCAGCGGCCGCGTCCAGAGTCACGACGGGTACCGCTGTCGTGACCGGCAGGCCGAACATGGCCCGAAGCCACAGACCCGATGCATGGGCATCCACCGGAATGGTCGCAGAACCGGAAGCATCCACGTTCCCCTCGAACGGGGCAACCGGATTGCGCGTTCCGGTGATGGTCTCTGCCGAATTGAGTTCGCGGGACGCCGAGGTGTCAAACGAATTGAATGGCACCAAAAACGGCTTGCGGGAACCCGCTGCCGGAGCGATGCCGAACCCGGTCTCGAAGTCCAGGACCACCTTGCCTTTGTAACCACGCGCCTGCTTGCTCATGGAATCCTCCTAATCAAGCCCAAGCGTGTTGGGCAGGTTGACGGTAAAAACATTTTCCAAAAGGAAAAAACCGGAATCCAGCTGGGCGACCTCCCAGGAATGGCGGCCCGGCACAAACTCGCCGGACTGCTCGATGGCGGCCACCACCAGCGGATTGAAATTCCGCTCGATGACGCTGCGCCCCGTGTAGACGATCTCGCGCCCGCTCTCCTCTACAGCCCCGTCCTTCGTGCCGAGAAACACGCTCACGGCGAACTCCCGTTCGTCCTCTTCCTCGCCCCCGGACGGGCTGCCGTGAGGCACGAATGCGATGTAGGGGCAGTCCTTCTTGCCAGGCAGATCACGCGGATCGAAATCCATGAACAGCCTCGGCTCCTTGCCGAACCGCTCCACACAGAACTCGTTGACGGGCACGGCATCCCGCACCGCGTTCTTCCACGCTTCGCCTATCTGGTATGATGTCAGCATTGATTACAGTCTCCTTGTGACGTGCGAGTTGGCATGCTTGCCGCTCAGTCCCTTGACATAGGCCGCGGTGTACAGCTCCAGCCGCTTGTGGATCCCGTCCCGGTTCCGGTTGAACACGGGCTGGATCAGATCACGGTCATCCTGTTTGAGGACCTTGGTGGTTTTGGCAAGAGGCACACCCGCCGCCCAGAACATGCGCCGCATCTTTTCAGTCACCGGCTGGCTGCCCGTGAATTCGCCCGAGTCGCTCCGGCCGCGCCGAGCTCCCTGCAGGCGAAAAGACGCCTCCTTGGACGAACCGTTGAGGAACCCGATGCGCAGGGCCCCATCCTTGCGGTCGACCTTGTAACGGACCGCGCCGATCAATCGACCGGAGCCGAAACCGAAGATCCGGCTCTTGCCCTTGCCGCCGCGGCGGAGCAGGGGGGAGTTGCGAGTCAGTGCGTCCTGCAGGGACTTTGCTTCACGCATCCGTTTCTGTGCCTTGCCCTGCTGACCACCCGACTTCCAAAAATCGCCGCGCATGCGGGAAAACGGATCAAACCGGGCGAGAAGGGAACGCTCAGGCCACAACTGCCCAGCCGACCGTCCGCCGGAGCGCATGGCGTCTTGGACTTCGCCGCGCAACCACCAGCCCACGCGGCTCAGGCTGCGCTTGAATTCACGAGGGAACTTCTTTGAAAGCTCCTCCAGGAACGGCTCATTGCCGTCGAATATCTTGACGTAGGTGTCGTTCGTCATCAGTAGCTGCCCCTTTGGTCGGCCACGCCGTAGACCACCCACCACACCTTATCGGCCCCGGTTTCGGGTGTTGCCTTGGCAGCCCGCACCTCGTACTCGCGGCCGTCAAAGGTCACACTGTCGCTGTACTGCGGTTCCTCGCTCAACACCTCATAGGGAATCTTGAATTCCACGTACCGGGCCATGCCTTCGAAAAACTCCGAGTCCCACCCGGACGGCGGCATGCCGAAGCCATGATCCTTGACCAGGGCGTCATGGCCGTCGGCCACCCCGTCCTTGGACGTGTAGATAACAGGCTGCCCCTTGCGGGCGAGCATGGCACGGGAGACGTGGTCCAGAGTCACGATCTAGTCCTCGTCGGCCTGGAGATAGGTGTCGGGGTGCTTGACCAGCTCCTTGAGCTCGGCCAGGTCATCCATGGTAATGGTGCCGTCCTTGTTGAGAGCCTTGCAGGCGGTCACGATGGCAGGAACGGCGTACTCGGACAGCGCGTTGATCACTTCGATGGATACGAGAATGGTTTCTGCTACGGGCATGTTACATTCCCTCCGGGATCTTGATGCCCAGGTCTCGGGCATAGTTGGTCAGGTCGTCGAGCTTGCTCCAGATATCGGCCAGGGCATCGGCCGCCAGCTTGTAGGCGGCCGCGTCATCACCACCAGCGCGCACCACATCGGCATAGGAGGTCAGGGCCTCGCGGGCCAGGTGATATGCGCCGTAATATTTCAGGGCAATGCCGCGGATCTTCCCCTTTTGGTCTTCGGAGATCCTGCCCGCGCGGTAGTAGTCTCCCACTGCATTCATGGCGTTGTCGTAGGTGGTCCCGGCAACGGCAAGTGTCTGGTAGCTCGCCTTGATGAACGACTCCTGGGGCGACAGGTCCTTGGTTCCGCATGCCGACATGACAGCCACGGTGAAGAGCAGCGGCACGATGACCACGGCCTTTTTCCCGACAGCTCCGGTCAACACCTTCTTGACGCTGGTCCAGAGCAGGTCGTCCCACTTGGTGGGTGACATGGCCACGATCTTGTCGATGAGCAGAATGGCGATGGCCACAAGCTCCCAATGCTGGGCCATCCAGGCGATGATTGCATTGATATCCATAGGTTCCTTCCTGTTGGTTGGCGGAAATTATGCGGCTTCCTCGTAGATGGAGAGAGTGAATTCTTCCACGTCACGGGTCGTTTCCATGAACTCGGCGTGCGCGGCCTTGCTGGACCACACGGCCGGGACATCGACCGCCCGGCTCGAGCCGAGCAGCACGCAGCCTTCGGTGTTGTCGGGGTAGTTGCCCCAGTGGAAAAGTATGTGGGTGCGGCCAGGAACAAAGGTGATCTCGAAAGTCTCTCCGTACTTCGGGGAAATCACCCGGCGACAGACATATTCACCGGCCGGGATACAGGAGATATTCCGGGCATTGTCCAGCCAGGGATTCTCCAGCGTCTCATGGCGCAAAACGACTCGCCCCTCTTCGTCATAGAGAAACAGCTTACCCATGGAGACCCGCTCGTCCATGACGTCGCGGATGAGTTCGGCGCGGCTAATCATGTTCCCCTCCCCTGTCGTTCAGGACTTTTTCCTTGTCCTCTTTGCTCATGTCCGAATGGACAACCAGCGCCCTGACCATACGATAAAGGGTTCTGATGGCGTCCTTGTCATTGGCCTGGCGCTTATCGCACTCCTCCGCGCACCCTTCACGGAGCTTCTTGCAGTCTTTCTCGGTTACGAACTTGCGACCACGAAAGACAGGAACCACCACGCCAGCGACAAGAGCGATCAACCCGGCAATGAGAGTGGCTTCAAGGTTTGTCAGAATCATGATGGTCCTTTTGCAGAAGCCCTCGCCCCAGGCGGTCCGACCGATGACGGTGAGCCGGACCGCCCTTGTGGGGGAGGAGGTTGCTATGCGTTCATGCAGTTGAGCTTGACCGGAACGTCAGCATCGACGTCGGCGGCATCGCTCCAGAACACACCGACCAGGATGTTGGCGGTGGCCACGTTGGTGATTTTCTTGGCGGTGTCGTCCCAGTAGGCTTTGTTGCCCTGGGACACGGCCACAGCCGCCTTGGGCAGGGAGTGGACCTCTTCCATCAGCAGATCACCGGCCCCGCCGTCCACGATGTCCGTACTGGCAATGCCGAGACGGGTGCCCACCTTCACCGGGGTTCCGGACACGATGGTCGAGCCGGTACCGTTGGTGTAGGTCATGGTTTTTCCGGGCTGAACATGGGTCTGTGCCATGATGTTCTCCTTATGAAATCGCTCCGGCCCGCAGGCCGGAACCGTTATCGTTTCAGTGCCTATGCGCCGGGGTTCTTGCGCATGCCGACGTAATCCACGACTCCGGCGCCGAAGATGTGGCGCACCTTGTAGGAAACGGCATCGCGGACGAATTCGTCATTTTCTTCGATGGTCGGCTCCTCAACGCCGTCCAGGAAAGCCACCTCGATGGTGTCCACCTGATTCGGATCGCCGACGGTATAGTAAGCGGTCTCGCTCGCGTCATCGAGACGGGGATCAGAGATGGGGATCAGCTTCTCGGCGTTGGGGTTAACCACGCCGGAAGGCTTGTTGTCCTCGGGCAAAGTTTGGGAACGCAGAATAACGACCGAAGAATCTTCCAGAACGGTCGGGACCAACAGGAAGCGCGGAGTCACGTCGATATTGACCCCGTTCATTCCTTTGACCTTGCGCATGGCTGCACGTTCCTTGCCCACGGAATCCGAACTCAAAGCGCTGGCGCCGGAGAGGTTCCTATGATCACTGGAGAAAAGCGCCTTGCCGTCAGCCATCATGGGATTACCGGTCAGCAAACCGTAAACAATGTCGGATTCCTTACGCTTGGCAGCGGCCCCCATGATTCGGGGCAGCTTGGCAAAGGCACGCAGGTCGTCGTTGACGATCATTTCCAGGGTCAGGGACAAGATCTTGCCGTACTTTCCGATGGAGTAGGACTCCTGCTTTTCCTTGAGGTGACCGGTCTTGTATTCTCCGTTTTCAGCAACGAGATCGAGATCTGGGGCCTCGGACAAGGCAATGCCATGGATGGTCTTGAAGTCGGAAGCCTCAACGATGTTGCACCAGGGCCGCCAGGTCGAAGCGGTTTCGGTATATGCCTTCAGCAATCGTTTATGAGAGGCATCCATGAAGACACCGGCGAAATCTCCGGTGGAGACACCAGAAGCAGAAAGACGGATGATCTTCTGCGCCAACTGCCGTTTGGTCATACCCTTGGTCTGGATGCCTTCACGTTCCAGGCAGAGACGGGCAAAACCATGCAGGGTCATGTGCCGGAATTCTTCATACCCGGCGGCAGGCTTGTCCATGCGAACACCAAGACGCATGGCCATACCGTCAGTGGCGGCCATACGGATCTTGTCCCGCTCGTCCAGCCCCATCTCGATACGGCCAGCCCCGAAGGCGGGATTCTTCTTTTCGGCAGCCTGGTACAAGGCAAGCCGGGCATCCTTCTCGTCGGTCTTGTCGGACAGGGCTGCGACCACTTCCGTATTGCTCAGGCCGAGACCTTCGCCCATGGTGGTCAGCTGCAGCACCTGCATGCCGGACAGCTCGGCCTTGGAAGCCGGAGAGTCGGAGGCGATCATGGTTGCCTTGGGTCCGTCAGCCGGATCCGGCTGTTCCAGGTCCTGTTTTGTCAGCCCTGCTTTGGTCAACTCGTCGTCCTTGACGTCGAGATTTTCCAGAAATGCCCAGGCCTCCTGATCGGTCGCTTCAGCTTTGAGTCCGCGACGTTCCAGGAATTCCTTCAAACGCTTGTTCATGGATTCCTCCTGTTGGGTTATCGCGGTAGCCGACATGGCAACCGCCGCAGTATCGTCATCTGCGCCGAATGCGCAGAAACTGGTCTCGAACACTGACGCCTTGCGCCAGATGTCTATGGGGCCTTCCACGGTCATGCCGTTGACTTCGGCCTTTTCCCCTTCCTTGAGCTCCTCGATGCGGTGAGCCTGTACGCCGATGGACGCCTGCCAGGGGAACCCGTCAGCAGCGTCGGACCGGATGGACTGGGCGCGCTCGTTGGAAAGAAAGGAACCGGACTCATGGAACCCGTTCTCGTCGATGGTGCAGCTGTCGATGAACCCCACACGGCCTTCGCGCCAATGCTCCAGCAGTGCCGGGATCTTGGGTTTGGCCATGAACAACCCTTCAAGGTCGATCACGAAGCGGCCAAGCCAGCCCCAGTCGATGACCTTGCCGGTGTAGGCCAGGATGACGAAATCGCCGTTCTCATTCCCGTTCTGACCGATGTCGACACTGCCGACTTCGGAAGTCAGGGTGACCTTGTTGTCATCGACAAAGTCGGTCAGGTTCGCTTTGTTCCAGGCAGCCACGCAGGAAGGCAACTGGTCCTTGTCGCCATCCATGCACCGTTTTAAAAAATCCTGTTTGCTTTCGCCCTGTTCGGGTTTAGCGCTCATGCTATGCGGCATCGGCCTGCTCCTTGATTTCGTTTGCTGCGATCTCATCCAGCCTGCTGAGCACTGCAGTGACCAACAGGTCCGTAGCGCGGGTCATGGCCTCGGCATTGCCCTCAAGCCCTTCGGAGATGAGCACGTCGAGTTCTTCCTTACGTTTCTGGGTGATCTCCTCGAAATCCATGCCCCGGTCCGCGCACAACTTGGTCAGGGTCGTGATGCCAAGCTCCAACTCCAGCTTGGCGGCCTGTGCGTCGTTGCGCGGGTCAACCCACGGCCAGCCGGGGTTGAGGTGCTCGATATCCACATCAAAACCGGAGACATTCACGAATCCGCCCAATGCAGCGAACTCGACAAATCGTTCATTGATTGGCTCGTTGTGCTTACGGTTGAGCACTGCCTGCTGCCGCTGGAACGCACGGCGCTCCACCAGCATCCCCTGGCGTCCTCCGGAGTAGGTGGTCTCGGTCAGGTCGCCGGTAAAGGATTCGTAACTCAGGCTCATGCCCACGCCGCCACCGCGCAGTTGGGACTTGATCCACGGCTCGTAATTGGAACCCGGGCGGTCATAGCCCGCGGCGTTGACCTTGGACCCCACCGGGACAGTGACGATCTGTCCTGTCTCAATGAAATCTCCGGACTTGAGTTCCTTGTCGGCAGCTTCGCTCTCGGAATCGGAGGGGATGCCGCCGAGAGGGTTTTCCAGGTCACCCAGCGGAGTTTCGATAAAGAAGCCAAAGGCGGAAAGCAGCCGCATGGCGGTCTGCTCGGAATCCTGATACTCGTCGAAATTCCGCATGTGCATGATGATGGGCGCAAGCCAGGACATCCCGCGGCTTTGCGAAATGCGCTTGCGTGCGAAGACATGTTCGATACTTGTCGCGTCAACACGGATCGAGTCAGTCTGGCGGGAAAGGAAAGACGAATGTCCCGGATGCTCCGGGTAGATATGATAGGCAACGGCATTGCCGCTCTTGTCATATTCGATACCGCGCCGGGCCATATGACCGTTGCGGAGTTGTCCATGAACCGAGGTGTCGATGTGATCGGCCTCCAGCAGCTCGTAATTGAGCGGTGGAAGTCCCTTGACCATGAGTGATGTGTCGATGAAATAGTGGATGAGGTACTCGCCGTCTGTCCACAAATGCCGGAGGCCCAGCTCCTGCTTCTCGACCATGTTCACGGCCTTGGCCCACCGCTTGTGGAGCCGTTCGAGCTTCCGGGCTTTCTTTCGGCACAATTCCCGCGACACTTTGCCTTCTGCATCGGTCAGCACGAACTGGGGCCGGATGCCGGTGAAAACCACGTTGTCGCAGATCTTCTCGATAGCGCCGGCGACAAAGGGAGAGTTCTTGGCGAGATCACGAGCCCGGGCCACCACGTCCCGCCACTCCATGGCGATGGTAGCATCGGCTGATCTTCTGTCTCCGCGCCATGCCCGGTTCGCACCGTGCTTGCTCGCCGCCTTGTACGAAAGATACCTGTTTCGATCAGCAATGTAGGCAATGGCCGCCTGCGGATTGCGCAGGGCCATGATCTGCGAGCGGATTCCGGTCCAGGAATGATAGAGAAAAGTCCCGATATGCATGGCTACCCCCTCCCCACGTAGGATGAGCGGGCAAACCCACCGTTCTGCTTGACGAAGATTTCGTTGCGCAAATCGGTGATCTTGTCCTCAAGACGAAAGAAGGTCGCTTCGTTGTACTGGTCGCCGTCGATAGTCACAGACTGACCGGACGCCAGGATGCGGTCCCGTGCGTCCAGGTACTTTGTCAGTTCACTCTGTAGTTCCGCGATGGTTGCCATAAAAAACTCCGGGTAAGATTGCCGTCAATCTACCCCCGGAGTTTTTCCAATGTGAAGACAGTCGTTTACTGATCAGTAAATTTTACTGATTTTTAATGACGTCTTAAAGCGATCTCTAGGCTACTGTTGATGTATCACCTCCGTTGTCACCTAAAGGCACAAGGGACTCTGACAAGTCGAGCAGCCGCTTGATAGCGTCGACGAGATGTTCGTTGTTTTCGCGATGATAACGGCACACATAGTTTTGGAGAAGATCGGAAGGACTCACGTCCCCCATTGCGAGGATATAGGATTTACCCGCCTTGTGACGAACCTTCATATTTGTCGGCAAGTTTAATAACTCAGGGCCCAGATTCTCAAAAAGATTAAGGTTCTTCCCCTGTGGCTCGATCATTCTGGTCGGTTCACCATTTTCATAGTTAACAACCTGATCAAAGGCATCCCCATCCAGCTCCCGCAAGTACATAAAAGGAATAAAGAGTCTCGGCTCAATCTCTTTCCCTGCTGGCTTCAGCCCGTGTAACAGAACTGCACCACGCAAAAAGGCCTTCTCCATAACACGAAGAGAATAATTCTTCCCAATAGTGGCAAAGGTATCAATAAATTCATCCATTGCCTTTTCTGTAACAAACTCAAGAGCCCGATAGTTCTTCAATCCATACACATCAACGAGATTGCGAACAAAATCGTTTTTCTCCGGCTCAGGTATCCGGTATTCCAAGTCAATAAACCGTCTGAGATAACCATCAGAATCCATTCCCTCGCCATAAGCGGCCCGCACCGCATGACCGAGTTGCTCCCGATCCAGCGACAAAACAAAGATAATCCCTTCAATGTCGAACAGGTGCTTGATGACCTCAAGCAACTCGATGGCATAGGTCGGCTTGCAGCGGTCCAGCTCATCCACGAAAAAGAACATGGGTGCCTGTTGGGTCTTCTTCTCGGTGTGTTTATTGACGAACGTACCAAGCGCCTTCTTGAAATCTACGACCGCTTTTTTCGTGGTAATTTGCTGAGCCAGTAATTCTTCGGCATAGCTTGCGGACGAATCACCGAGCGCTGAAGAAATTTTTGTAAACGCCTCTTTTCTATCACTGTCATCCTCTCCAAGAAGACCGGAAAAGTCGACTGCGGTTCCCAAAAAGATACGAGTACCCGCCGAGGCTATGTGGGGTATTATTTTCTTTCCGAAACCCCACGCCTTTCGAAAGCTCGCGTCCATCCTGCTGCCGGTCTTGTCCATCTGCCCGAGCTGTATGCCCATCTCGGCGATGAACGACAGCAGCGGGTTGTCAACATAGTCGTTCTCCCACGCATTGAATAGGACGCACGGATGGCCGTTGTGCTCAAGCCAGCCCTTCCACATCCGCATGAAAGACGTCTTACCCGTCCCCCAGGGGGAGCTGAGGGTCATGACGAAGTTACCTTCGGTCTTGGCCAGCAAATCCGTGATGGCCTTGATGTGACGACCTCGATCAAGAAGATCATCCTCAAACCAGAGTTCACCATCATCCATCTCCACCAAGTCTTCCTTGGAAACGTTCAACTCTTTGTTTCGTTTGAGCATCTGTTCAACCTCCACCGTGTTCAATACGCGTTTGTCCTGCGGCGTCAACCCGTGATGTCCTTCTGCACCGACTTCACGCTCAAACCAGTTGAAGACAGTACACATCGTTCGTTTTTGCACTGATGATAGCGGACTTTGAAATCGCCCATCCACTTGGGGGAGCTGACCACCGGACACCGCTTACCGCACAACGGACATTTCGCGCCGCCCTTCGGCGAATACACAACCCCTTCGCGCGCCTTGGCTACCGCCACCTTGATCGCTTCTGTTGCTGTCATCACATCTCCTTTTTTGTATAGGGGTTGATTTTGCCTCCACCAGTTGCA
Organism: uncultured Pseudodesulfovibrio sp.; assembly: GCF_963675635.1. Classification (NCBI taxonomy): domain Bacteria; kingdom Pseudomonadati; phylum Thermodesulfobacteriota; class Desulfovibrionia; order Desulfovibrionales; family Desulfovibrionaceae; genus Pseudodesulfovibrio; species uncultured Pseudodesulfovibrio sp. The sequence continues at coordinate 2,467,106 of NZ_OY776488.1, forward strand.
GGGGCTTTCTTTGTCGTCGAACCCGGTTTGGCTGCATAGCTTTTGAGGACCAGGGCCTTGAGGCTCGGTCCCCACTGCCAATGGACCATGGCCAGGTGCCCGATCATGCAGTCAAACCAGTGGTTGGCACGGACCGCCTTCCAGATGTGCTTGCCCTTTTCGAGCACCTTCTTTTCCGAACAGAGCTGGTAGAGATACTCGGGCGGCGTCTTTGCGTGGAAGTGGATGGGCTCCAGAATCTCGCCGGTTTCCTTGTCCACGGCCTCGTCACCCACTCGCCAGAAAAACAGATCCTTGAAAGCATCGGTGTCGATGAAATGGAGCCGGAGACCGCTCTTGATTGTCTTGCCGTTGGGCAGTTTTTCCGTGGCGTTGCCCAGTTTGACATGCACGCCCGGCGTATGCCGGGACATGCCCTTGGTGCCATACACCACGCCGGGCCGTTGTTTTTTCAGCCACTTGTAAGCCTGCATGGTCCGGCTCTCGTTTTCCCACTTGTTCTTGCCGCCGCCCGTGTCCAGGGCTGCGCGCCAGATACCCATGAACTGGTCGGACGTGCCATCCTTCCTGAACCTCGAACCATGGATCAGCTCGGATATCTCCTGGAAGCTGCCCACCTTGCCCTGGTCGATGATCCACTCCTCGGCGCTGTCCACGGGCGAAAGCGGATCCACCCAGTGGGCGCAGGTGGAATAATAGAAATGGTCTTTCTGCATATCCACGGAGAAGGTCACGGCCTGGGCAAGATCCGGGACCACCATGGGAGGCAGCTCGGGCACGATCAGTTTCCTGAGGCGATCCTCATCAGATTCGGAGATAACCACGTCGCCCGGCTGGGCCGCGAATCCGTTGAACCATGATTTCATTTTCTCGGGATTGCCCTGTGCCTCAAACCAGGAGGCCATGACTTCGGACAGGGATACCCAACGCGAGTTCCAGGAGGGGAGGTGGGCAAATACCCGCACCGGACGATCGACAATCCTGTCGTATTCCAGTTTGCCGTAGCGCACCGCTCTGTTCCGGATCTGATCGGTCCAGTGCCACGAACATTCGCAGCACTCGTAGTACGCCGCTTTTTTATGCCGGATTTCAGCCGGATCACGCATGTCTCCCGGCACCCTGATATTCTCGAACTGCATCACCTGATACGTACCGCAGGCCGGGCATTTCGCGGACCACCGCACCCTGAGGTCGGCAATCTTTCGCTGTTCCCATATCCAGCTCTCGCCCTCGTACCCGATGGGCTTGCCCGTCCACAGCAGCTTGTAAAGGTTTGCGTAAGAGTTGAAGCGCTCCCGAAAATCCTGGTGCGCCCCTTCGGGGAACATATCCGGCTCATCGCCCAGGCCATCCAGGGCGGAGAGGGAGGCGCGTTTGGACTGGGACCCCATCCACCGGCCGGTGAAAGATGTCCCGTTGTCGAGCGTGATTTCGGTCTTGACCACCGAATCCCGTTTCCTGCCGAGATAGCGACGGAGCTGCGGACTGTTCTCGAAAAAGGGAATCAGCTTTTTGTCGAACCACCCCTCTGTCAGGGTCTCGTCGGGCAACGCCACCTGTCTCGGTCCGGGCCGTTCGATGCCGCGCCGTGCGAGAAACCCCTGCCCGAACAGCGTCTTTCCGATCTGCGGCCCGGCAACCACGAACATCTCGCGCACCCAGGGCGCCAACAGCAGATCCCACAACGGAGGGAAATACGGCGACAGCGTAGGGTCATAGCGACCACCCTTCATCGGTCCTTCGGGGACGATGACATGGTCGCGCATCCATTCGCCGGTGGACTTCTCCGAGATGGTCGGCTCCATGACAGCGCATTCGTTGGGGGTAAACTCACACCTCAGCACGGGGATCCTCCTCAATCGCGTCAAGATCGATCACAAACACCCGCTCACGGGCAAAAGCGGCGAGCCACTCCTGTTTTTCCTGCATGTAGATTTCCGCAAGCTCCGGTATCAACCGTTCCACAAAAGCGGAAATCTCGTGGACCTTGCTCTTGTCACCCCCCACCAGGTCGATCAACTGGGCAGCTCGATCCAATCGCTTGCCCAGCACCACATCCACCGCGGCCTCGGCCTGCTTCACGGAGAACCCGTCCAGCTGCAAGGAGAAAAAAGCCATTCGTGCGGCCAGATCCTGAAGATGATCTTCTACAGCGCAATGCCCGCCTTCCTCTTTCTGCCGCTTGATTCGCTCGCGCTGCGCCTTCTCCTGGGCAAAGAGCAACTCGGCCTCCGCCTTGGCGTCAGCCCGCTCCTTTTCTTCCCGGCTCAAGGTCTTGCCCGACTCCATCCGCTTGACGTATCCGGCGGCGTAAGCGAGCAGCTCGTCGGCCCCGAACACCCCGTCCGCGTTCCTGCCGATCTTGCCTTCCCGCGTATGCCGGCTGAAATTCGACTTATTCGAGGCGTACCCTTCATCGACAAGAAAGCCGATGGCGTCCTGCTGCGTCCTGAATGTCCGGCGATCCTTAACCATCTTGCGCCTCCTCACATCGCTGACGAAGTTTGGTGACGTACACGGGACCGCTGACGCCGTACCCGAAGACATCCACGACCCAGACCTTCCTCCCGTTCCTGAGGGTCCGCTGGTACGGCTTGTCCTTGCAGATCACCATCACCATCTCCATTTTTCCACCGATCTTGACGCTCAAAGAAAACCGCGCGTTTCTAACTATTCCTGTTCTGTCAGGAACAGTTAGAGCCTGTTTCGACGTAAGGACCGCATCCATTTCCTGTTCACTGAGTTCGATTTCTTCCTGCGATATCACCGTATTTTCTCCAGTGGTTTCATGAAATTCCTGTGATTGACTGTCTCCTCGCCGACGTCTGCCAACCATTCCTGCACGACCCTGCGGTCACACAGATCGCCAACCCTTGTCGAAACATGCGTATCCATCTGCCCACCGTAGACACGGCCGGAAGGCAACGACACGTACAAGTCGATCCGATTGGTCATCAGCAGCGTGTGCAAAACAGACACCGGCTCCGGCAAACAGATAGTCCCCTCTGGCGCATGAGAAGAGACAGCAACCGTCCCCCTCCCCCGAGCAGCAGCCGGAACCGACCGTCCAACAAGCAGGCGAGGCGGGAGGCCTTCCTTGATCCACTCCAACAGGTCACCGCCATGATCCTTGACATAGTCCCCCGGATCCTTGCCCTCGGGGACCGGCCACCGCTCGGCCTGACTGAAATTACGCTCCCACCACTTCTTGGCCCGCGTCTGCATCCTGATATTGCGCTCATCCTCTTCGGTCTGGGGGGGATACAGCTCAAAATCGAGCGCATTGCCGATCCACAGGGAATCCTGAAGTCGAGTCCACGCCCGGGCATCAGGTTTTCCGCTCAACGTCCCTAGGGCCACAACCCCCACATTGAGATCACCCGCTGCGTGATCCATGGCCACGCCGTCGAGCTCGGCCTCCACGATCATCCAGGCCTGCGCCGATTCACGCGTCAGCATGGGCCCCATGGCAGAGCCGGGCATAAGGATGTACTTGGAGCCGCCGAATTGCTGCATGGCTTCGGGCGTCCGACGGAAGCGAACCCGCTGTAAGACGCCCTTCCAGATAAAGGGGATCACAACGCCGATCGGCATCCATACCCGCTTGGGCTTGCCCGTTCTGGGGTTGATCTCATCGGGCAGCCCCCATGCCGTCCTGGACCGCCACAGATCTTTTCCCCGTTCTCCAGGATTCCATCCGAGTCTAAACCGCTTCACCGCTTCAAGCGGAATACCCCGCGCATCGAGGTATTCGAGCTGCTCACCATTTTTCAGAAGATGGGCATGGGCCCAATCCACCAACTCACCAGACTTGGACCGCCAGACGTCGGCAGGCGCTGCGTGCTCTTTGGGTTGGAATGTCTCGCGTCGCCGGTCACGCACCACAGGTCGCGCCGGAGCCTGACCTGGATCGCGTCCAACCTTTTCGCACGCCTCCCGAAAGCCCATTCCCCTGACCTCGCGCAAGAACTCGATATTGTCGCCGCCCTTTTCGCAAATCCGGCACCACCAAGACCCACTGCCGCCGTTCTGCTCAGGCCAGACGCAGAACTGGTTGCTACCCCCACCACAACACGGACTGGGAGAGTGCCACTCGCCTCCATTCGTACCGCTCACGTATTTTGGCTCGGTCCCTATCTCTCGAAGCAAGTCCAGGACGTTCATGAAATCCTCCACGGACGATCGGACCATATGGACCGATGTGTTTTTGAAAAGGTCCGGCATGTTAATCTATTCATATTTCTTACTCTTTTATCTTTTTTGGACGATAGGACCGAAAAAGATGTAAAAAAATATTTTGAAAACACAGTTATTCTTTAGATCAGAAAACGCCGAGAATGGGTTTTATGGTCCAGACGCACCTATCCATCCAATCCTTTCAACGGGTTGTATCTATGGACGATGGCAAAACCACGTCCGTCCACTCGGTCCTATGGTCCATCATTTGTGCTTCCACCCCTCGGCCTCGATCTGCTCAAGCACTTCGGAGAGAATGCCGACCCCCCAATAGCGATAAGTCCCCTTCTTCTCACGTTTAAATCGCTTTTGCATGAGATTGCCGAAGATTTTTTGAGGAATCGTTTTTTTCTTCGAGTAGTTCTTCTCGAAGAACCAACAGAAAACGTCGTAGATGGCTGTGGCACTGACCCAAATATTCTCCGGGTCGCTGTCGACAAAGCAGCATTCATCAAGGAAGTCTGCTAGCAGATCCTCATCTCGCCGATATTCCGCCGTTGCTTCGAGGACTTTCTCCGGAGGATTCAGTCCGTGCTCCTGCCACTCCAGACACCCCCGGACCAACCAGGCCAGGATGCCAGACCGCTCGGCTTTGACCTTCTCCCCGAGTTCGAGATCCACAGGTCGTTCATTGTCAACCCGGGGCTTCCTCTTCACGAAACTGAGATCAAAGGGGACCAGGTGCATCCGCTCCCAGAATGCGAAGTCATCTGCCGACGCATGGGGCTTGTGGTTGGTGAGCAGGAAAAGCTGATGGGACGGCTTGAACGAGATCATCCTCATATTGCCATAGCCATGACGGCCGGTCAGGCTGTCGCCGCCGGAGAACCACTTCACGCGGCTGGCGCTGAATTTCCGTCCCTCATCAGTTTCGGAAGCAAAAGCAAGCCGCCGGCCACGGAGGGCCATGATGTCCGGCGTAGGGCCGGAGGAGTTTCTGGACACACCTTGGTCCAGGAGCATTTCTGCGGGGATGGGGCCGGCCAAGTCACCTAGGACTTCTTGGATTGTCTCGACCATGTAGGATTTGCCATTGCGGCCCTGGCCATGAAGAACGGCGAAGACGTGTTCCGGAGCGACGCCGAAACAGGCATATCCGAACAGGCGGCGTAAGTAGTCCGCCATTTCCTGGTCGTCGCTCATGATTTCAAGGACAGATTTCTCCCACGCCTCTCGGGGAGCATCAATGCCTTTCCATTCTGTCGGGCTGGCCTTGAGAATATAGTCCCCCGGCTCCCCTCCCCGGAGCACACCAGTCCGAAGGTCCAACACTCCGTTGGCGCACCCGAGCAGCCACGGATCCGCGTCAAGCTCATCGCCGAGGATGTGAAGCGGCCCTTCCCGCATGGTGTGAGCGAACTCCAGGCACTTGTTGCGCCCGTTGTCATTGCGCAGCTGGTTGACCTTCTTGGCCACCATGTCATGGAGAGTATTCAGGCGCTTGGCTTCTTCCTTGTCTTCAGCATTGAGGTATTGCTTCCACAGTTGCCTGCGCTCCTCGTCGTAGGCATCGACCACGTCTTCAACCGCAGCCTTGGCTGTATCCAGCTCATCCAGATTCCAATGGGCGCCATTGAACCAGAGCCATTCCTTGGTCTGTTTGTTGAAAACGTATTTCCCCCGATGGATGGCGGCGTACAACATGCCGTCGCCCAGCTGGCCGCATCGGGCGCACTGCTGGATGAACTCCGAGGTGAATTCTACGCCTGCGGCCTGAGGGCCGTTGCCGCCATCGACAACCGCATCCTCCTCGGCCCGCCTCTCTTCGATACGCTCACGGATACTCATGCCGCCATCCTTTATGTGATCAGCCACGAACCACACCTCCAACTGTTTCACAGCCAACCAGAATTACAGCACAATTCCCATTTTCCCACCCAACAAAAACACCACAAACGACCAAACACCGCGCTGATGATGACCCCTGTATCTGAGGACCTAGGAAGGACCCACTAGAGCATATCGGCCCCATTGGATGATTGGGATGTTCTTCTTTGGGTGAGGGAGAGGGGAGTGCGGAGGGCGGCGGCCCCCCATCAAGAGAAAAGGATGCGACCGTCCCGGTCGCTATGATGAAAGAGACAGTCCAAACTACCAGGGAGGCCCGTGGAACAAGGGTTTGATGGACATATACATTAACAATACTAGCAAGTGTCGTTGTCCAGCGGAAGGCCGGTATGGAACATCCAGGTGATGCCGAGCCATGTACGGGATTCCGTGCCCTTGAGCCAGGGGTACTGTTCTCCGGCGTAGTCGCTGGACTTGAACTCCTGGATATTGAGCATCTCGTTCCACTGATGCGGACCAACTACTGCGAAACGATGACCATCATCCGGCACATCATTGGCATTCAGAGTACCAAACGCCTGAAGGATCTTATCCTTGGTCAGACCGGATGTATTCTCGGCCACCACATTGGCTGCACCGCCGAGCTTGGTGATGATCAATTCATCGATCTTGCGACCCAAGGCCCATGCACCGGCATTGGCCGCAACCTGTTTTTCATCGCCCTTGTCCTTGAGCTCGTCGAGCTTGTCGATGTACTCGGCGGCGTACCAGTCGGACAACGTGCAGGACACGTTGGAATGGTTGAGGTTCATGAGCGGCACGTTGCCATGGCGGGTTTTCTTGCCAGCTGCGCCCTTACCTACCTTCTGAAAGACGCACTTGGAGCCTTCGACTTCGGTCTGGAGGCGGACGGTCTGGCGCATTTTGGAGCCCTGGGCCTGATAGGCCTGATGCACCATTTCAACATATTGGGTTACAAAACCATTACTGACAGTCGTGGACATCGTTTTCTCCTTGTCCGTTACAAATTCTTAACGAGTCCGGGTATCCGAGCTGTGTCCTGTCAACGGGTGTCCACATAACCTTCAGCGAAACCATTCCGCCATGATTGCAAGGGCCGTTTTCCGAAACCTCCGGGCCGGGTGAAAAACCTAGCACGGGGTTTTCAAAAAACAGATGAATGTGATTGAATGTACCGTAGAATCGCTTGATAAGTATAAAAAATCATCTTGACACGGTTTGATTTTCGGTCATTTTCGCCAGCCATGACAGACACTTTCAACGCCATTCCTTTTGCCAATCCATAAGGAGTTGTGTAGGCTTGAGAAAATTGTCATTTTCTGGAGGTACGAATGCCTGGTGAACGTTTTCAAATCTTTTTCCCGGAAATCAGTTCTGGCAGGCTGGAATGTCGCCTGATTGCCAGTAACTCCCATTACGACTTGAGCGTTCAATCCACGTTTTCCGAACCCCTCAAAGACCTGTTTCGCTGTCTGTGTGACGTCCACGGGCTGGATGCTCCGACCGACATGGAAAAAGACTACCGGCATACAGAATTCGAATGGGGAGGCGAAGGCTGGCTCTATTACTGGTCAATCACCCCGAAACCCGGCGGAAAACTCGACATCGCTGTGGATTTCAAGGGGAAACGCGAAGTGGACGGCGATGAATTTCCGGTCTGGAAAATCGAAACCACGACAACATGGCGCTCCCTTGCCGACCAGGTCTTCACCCAGGCCTCGGAAATGCTCTGGATGTATGGTTTCACTGGCTACTATGACCGCTGGACCAAGGATTTCCCCACCGGGCCCATGATGCGGCTGGGGCACCTGCTCCATGACAAGCCGATAGACACCGACGACTTCTCCCGCGAGCTGGGCTACCTGGCCGAGACACGGTAACGCCTATGCGGCTCTGGACCGTGCACCCCAAATATCTTGACGCCAAGGGATTGGTTGCGCTCTGGCGCGAAGGCTTGCTTGCGCGCAAGGTTCTTCATGGTCTCACCAAAGGCTACAGGAACCACCCGCAACTCATCCGCTTCCGGGCTCACCCCGACCCGTTGACCGCCATTGACGCATACCTGTCTGCTGTCCTGACGGAATCTCTCGAACGCGGCTACCATTTCGACGCGAGTAAGATCGACGAGACTGCGGCCGTGACATCCATTGAAGAAACAGCGGGCCAGCTTGAATATGAATGGCGCCATTTGAGAGAAAAACTGGCAAAGCGCGACCCGGGACGACTCAAAGACTTTGAAGCGATAGAAAGGCCGGACGCACATCCGTTGTTCATGATCGTTGATGGAGATATTCAAGAGTGGGAAAAGAGACTCCAAAAAGACTGAGGAGAATGGACATCGGCATTGACTTCGGGTAGTTACAGCCCCCTCTATACTCAAACAAAGGAATCACGCATGAACAAGTGTTTCAACATCATCTTTCTCTTTTCTCTCCTCATCATGACAGGATGTGCATCATCCCAGATGATGAAAGTGCCAACTGACATCGCCCCTTACAGTGCAGACCCGGAAAAAGCCACGGTCGTCTTCATGCGCCCGTCATCTTTTGGCGGAGCCATTCAATCCTACGCATTCCAGTATGATGATGAAAGCCCGGAGTTCGTCGGTATCGTCTCCACCAACTACAAGATCGCCTACCAGACGACGCCCGGAAAGCACCTCTTCATGATCATGGGAGAAAACGCTGATTTTCTTCAGGCCGACCTTGCGCCCAACCACATCTATTACGTGGTCATTGAACCACACATGGGTTTCATGACGGCACGTTTCTCGCTGGACCCGATACTCGCATCGCAATTCGACAGCCAGAGCTTCAAGGATGATCTGGCTGAATGCGATTTCGTTCAAAACACACCCGCTTCCACGGAGTGGTTCGAAAAACACAAGGCAGATATCATCAAAAAATATCAGTCTTACTACCCGGACTGGCTTGAAGACGTGGAAGACCAACATCACCTTACACCGGAAGACGGTCGCCCTCTCAACTAAAACACCACGCCCGAGGGTTTCATGAAATCATACCGCAAAGAACTCTTCTACGAAGTCCCGACCCGCCGGGCGTTCATCAACATCACGGACGATGTTGAGGCCTGCCTCCGCGAATCCGGCATCTGCGAGGGGCTGTGCCTGGTCAACGCCATGCACATCACGGCCTCGGTTTTCATCAATGACGATGAGTCCGGGCTGCATCACGACTATGAAGTCTGGCTGGAGAAACTCGCCCCGCACGAACCTGTGAATCAGTATCGACATAACGGATACGAGGATAATGCGGACGCACACATGAAAAGACAGGTCATGGGCCGGGAAGTGGTGGTCGCCATTACCAACGGCCAGCTCGATTTCGGCACCTGGGAGCGCATCTTCTACGGAGAGTTCGACGGACGCCGCAAAAAACGCGTCCTGGTCAAAATCATCGGAGAATAACGCGCAATCACGAATATCCTTGACCTTCGGGCCTTCCCTCTATTATGAGAAATCCCCGTGCGCCAGTAGCTCAGTTGGATAGAGCATCGGCCTTCTAAGCCGACGGCCGGGGGTTCGAATCCTCCCTGGCGCACCACAGGAAAAGCAAAGGATTCAAGCGTAATGCTTGAATCCTTTTTCTTTTTTCTTTTGTGCCGACTTGCTTTTTTGCTCCAAATTTGCTCCACTCATAGTCAGAAAAGGAGCAAATACAATGGCGAGCATCCGCAAGCGTGGCCCTTATCAATGGGAAGTCAGAATCCGCAAAAAAGGCTACTCCACCCAATCAAAGACATTCTCCAAGAAAGCTGATGCCGACGAATGGGCGCGTGAAATCGAGTCCGAAATGACACGCAGTGTATTCATGTCCCGTAAAGAGGCTGAATCCACTACGCTTGATGACGCATTGGAACGCTTCAAAGAGGAGTTCCTTCCAAAGTATGCCCAGCCAAAACAGATGAAGAGCAGGATCAACGTTCTCCAAAAGCATGACATATGCAAAATGACGCTTGCAGGGATACGAGGGAAAGATATCGCCAACTATATCAAATACCGAGAAATTAAAGGCCGCTCTTCCCAAACAATTCTCCATGAAGTCAACCTGATCTCAAGGATATTCGAAATCTCCCGCAAAGATTGGGGGATGGAATCTCTGAGCAACCCCACCAAGCGAGTAAACAAGCCCAAACAAGCCAAAGGCCGAACTCGTCGAGTAAACAAGGGCGAAGAGAAAAAGCTGTTTGATAAACTCCCAGAAGAATTGAAGCCGATAGTGTCATTCGCCTTGGAAACGGCCATGAGACGCGGTGAAATTGCGATGATGCGATGGGAGCATGTGGACTTGAAAAAACGCTATGTCCATTTACCGAAAACGAAGAATGGCGAGGCGAGGTCAGTCCCCCTCTCGCCAGCGGCCCTGAAAGTCTTAAAGAACATCCCCAGACGGATAGCAGGTGATGTGTTTACTCTTCACCCAGACACAATTTCAAAGTGGTTTAGGGCAGCTGCGGATGGTGCAGGAATGAAGGATTTGCGGTTTCATGATCTGCGCCATGAGGCTACGAGTAGGTTCTTTGAGAACACTGACTTGGACTTCATGGAGGTGAAGGGAATTACCGGGCATAAGAGTTTGCAGATGTTGTCAAGGTATAGCCACTTGAGGGCGCATAGGCTGGCGGGTAGGCTGGCCGGAGAGAAGAGGTAACCTAAGACATCTAGACATTTTTCTATACAGGATCAATAATCGTCATACAGCTTTGAAATTCCATCAAAGCCCGTTTGCATAAGCCGATCCTGGACATTTACCACTCTACTAATCAAATCAGGATCATCAGTCTCATCAGCTTCGATAAGTATTTCACGAAGTACGATTGGAATATCTTCTCTTGCTCCGTAGAGTCTGGTATCTGCGCCACACTCTTCATAAGTGTCTGCCATCGCCTCTAAATACTCTAAGTTTTGAATCGGATCATTTTTCGCTTGGGCATGAAGCCATCTGTGAAAGCTAAAAATACCAGGGCTGCCCGAAACCTTTGGCAAAGCTTTTAGGTATGAAAATACTAGGTCACGACCAACCATGTTCCTTTTCTTTGAATCTTCACGGAAGACACTTCCAAAGCTTCGCATGACAGACTCTGTCAGACTGCATTCTGCAAAAATTCTAGACAACGCGTTCCGGCACCTCGTTGAAACGTCTTCGATATAAAGGTTGTGGGCTAGATTTGTAACAGCTCCTTGCATAGCTTTTTCAGGAGATTTTGTTATTCGAGAAAAATACTTCTCTTCATCAACAATGTCAGACAAATACATCAATGTAATAATTTTACCTGCGACCTCTAGCCCTTCTTCCGATTCGCTTCCAAGCAGTTTGTCAACATACTGATATACTTCCTCTGCTTGATCACGATAGTTATAATAAAAACATCGTTCAGCTGCCCACCATTTATCGATATCTAATCGGTCCATCGCCGCCAAGAAGAAGCCCCATGATGGTTCAGGATTTTTATAAATCAGGAATGGCAGGTGTCTTAGAAAAGTAATTAAAGTTGATTCGTCTGCATCATGGACGTATCTCCCCAATAGCTTATCAACCTTTGGCAAGAGGTCCCACTCATTTTCGACACAAACTTCGGCTAAACGGATCAGGGCCTCAGCCCCATCCTCAATGGCATATTTCTTATCCTTGCTTACGGTTCCAACACGACTATAAAAATCCTTATGATTCTTAAAAAGGCGCTCTGCATCGGATTGATCATCCACAACATCTATCCCCGCTCTCAGCAGAGAACTCGTGCACCCCAAATCATCCCACACAACCGCATTCCGTTCCAATCCAACTAGAACTAGCTTTCGGAGTTCCTCTTTGGGGATTGAATCCTCAACAGGCTTCCAGTCATTTTGTGCTGAAGACATATTTCCATGTAGATATCGAACGTGATGAGCTAGCCCTGTATAAATTTCATGGACGAACTTCGTATCTAAGCCTTCTTTTTGGATTAAAGGGAGCAATTTTAGCATAGACTTTGGGCATAGAGATGCCGCCTCCCGAAAACCCCAAAGAGCTTCTCTTTTGCCCCCAGACAAACGATCAGCCATAGACTCAAAGCCAACTTCTTCATTGTAATGTCGAACAAGTTTCATTGCCCAGGAGGCTGAGAGTTGACACAGCATCTGATGCTCAAACGGCTGCCTAACCGCCCCCCCACTTGACCATATTTGAGGTGAAGGGTGTTGATACCCAAAAGCACACTTAAACCTATCTATAAAGGCTTGAGCGCCCTTCGTTCGCCATATATTTGGAATCCAAACGAGGTAGTCATAGCGCCTTCGATTGACCCAATCTGGTACGCTCCCTTCATCCCCTTCTTCAGCGTACAACTCCATTACAAGAGTTTGGTTCTCCGCTGCCACTTCCTCACTGAGCAAATGATACGTTGAGTTGGCTAAGCTTCCTAACTCGAACTCAATCCTCCCGAATCTCAGTAATTCTTTATCAGTCAGGAGTGATGTAATCCCATCACTGTTCTTTTCTGGATTCTCTTTATAACAAAGGGTCAGCAGGTACATAAATCCAAACTCTCGGGCACCACGAATTCTTAACTCATTGTCCCTCCACCAAGTAGTGTTGTGACGGGCATGGACCTTAAGGGCAGACTCAACATAAGACAGCAATATGTTAATCCCGTCAGCGGAGTACATCTCTCGGCTGTTGTGGGTGTATCTCCAAGAAGAATCCATGAGGAAATAGTCTGAAAATGAATGAAGATCAGACAGACGTCCCTCTTTCTTGCTCCATCCAATCAAAGAGTCCATAACAAGCCCCAGCAAAAGCTCCGACTTTAGTAATCGTTTTTTTAAGAATTGAGCATCATGAAAATCATGCTCATCGCAACGAAGCTCTTTTTCCCCGTATCGACTAGGCCCCTCATCAGGCACTTTTTTTATTATGTAAGACCATAGCAGCTCGTCGCCTTGATTTGTTGCATCTATCCACAAGCTCAGTGGCTTCCCAATGAAATCTCGTTCAAACCCTTCAGCAGAGACTAAACGCTCAAGGAGCCCTCCAACTCCCTCTGTAGTCCATTTCTTAAGATCGCCTAGATGGATGCTTGTATTGTAGGCTTGATTCGCTTTGTCTGAACTATTGTCATACAAACCAATCCACATCTTGATGACACGTTCAGGATATTTCTCAACCCAAACAGTTAACCTTTGGGTTACAATCTGCTCCCATACATTTCGATCTTTCTGCCCAACAAAGATTGAGAGCAACCTTTGCTCAATCATATCCAGCCAACTCACATCTTGAACAGCGTACAGACATCTCCTAAACAGGTCAGGGTGATCATTAAGAAGCCACCGGACAAGCGACCAATCCTTCTCATCGACTGACATTTCTGCAAACGATTCAACAAGCAGCCGTTTTAAATGGTAGGCAATTTTATCATCTGAAAGTGTTTTTCTGAACTCCCTGCTAAAGCGGGTTCGATCCACAACCCTCAAATGTCCAAAAAAGGCTCGGACGACAGGACGAACAAAAGGAAGTGGGGGGTGGTTATGAATGAAATCAACCAGCCCTTCGCCGTTAGTAATACTGCCTCGGACAAGTAAATTTTCAACAAGTGTCTGGTGTGAAAATGCTATCACCCCAGGCTGCTGTTCAATCAAAATTCCTTGACTGATTAATCTCCGACTTAACTCTGCTTCCGATGAAATCGTTACCGTTGGCAATGAACAACACCGGCTTTTCATCATTTCCTTTGCCATGTGATGCAACAAATCGATTGCACGCGTTCCTAGCAGAGAATCCTTTTCGACATACTCAACGAGATAACGATCAAATAAATCCCAAGCATTCTGAATACCTAGATAGGTCTTTGACTCAACTAATTTTTTAAACAAAGCCAGATGTTGAGGCACACAAATCAAAGACCGGAAACTCTCGCTAATCTCCGAGTCATCAACACTCCATTTGTCCATAAGGGGCCGAACAACAATTTCATAATCAAATGGAGCTATTTTGATAATCTTATTCCAGTCGCGATCTCTAAGCTGTGGATCATATTGTCGGTCGAATTCCCTGCAAGCAGCGACTACAGTAGTTTTATCAACCAAGCTCAGCCGATCAATAATACTAAGGAGAACCTTGAAAGCCCCGTGGCTTCTGCTCAAAGAAAGGACGTCTAATGAGTCAACGACAACAACCACTTTTCGATACTCTGCTAACCGTGCACACTGCCCTACAATACCTTCTGGCAACCCCATACGAACAAGATCGTCTTCTGAGTTTGCATCCGAGAACTGATCGCCTTTGATAAACAAAAGTCCGACTGAGGGGTCCTTTTCGAGTTGATCTACCAAGTCTAACAGCAGACATGTCTTTCCACATCCGGGCAGACTGGTTACAAGAATGGTTCTTTTGTCATCCTCAACTGAATCCATCACTTCGGCTAGTTCGGGCTGTTCAACTTTTACCCCATCAATTGTTCGCCCCCATGCCCGCCCAATCCTCGATGCAGAACGAAAGCTTTCAAGTATATCGGCTTCAGAACGTATAGGAGCTGCTTCAAGATTATGCTCTTTCAATGTTGCGAGGAAACTCAATCGATTGAGAAAATATGGAGTTCCAGGAAGACTTGCCGCATGTTTGGCTATCAATCTTTCAAGCACATTCTTTACGGTCTTGGCTTGAGGGAAATACCCTTTTAAATCCAACAAGTTCCTTGATGCCCAGTCTTGGTTAGAGTCAAAAAAAAGCATTTTGGCCATTGCAAACGTTTTTTTCAATGAAGATGCGGTAATTTTAGGCGAGATAATACTCGTCAAGGATTTAAGTGGGGCTAAAAGTGTCTTGGGAGCTGACTTGTTGAAGGCGGTGTAAGAACCGAACTTACGAACCCCTTCTGTTAATTTGTGCAAATTCCCAAAAGGAGAGCGGGAATAAAACCAAATCTCAGCATCCGGGGTCAATTCATGCTGTTTTTGAGCCTTAACTAGCTCTTCTTTCAACACATCATCGTTGAAACGCCAAGACTGATACTTAGGCTGATTCTTCTTCGCCTGGATGAACTTTTTTCGTCCATCCTTATAGCTTATGACAATATCATCAATTGGGATTTCTTGTTCGAGATCAGGAATACCCGTTGAGTCGACTTGAACAAAATTAATTTCTTCATCCCGATACAAACTGATTAGCCAATGAAGGGCTACCTGTAATTCGAATTCATCCCCTTGAGAGGACGTTTTTCCTGCGATACTCATGAATTATCTCTTAACAAAAGAACTAATCGTCATCCGCCACTGAACCATACATGTGGCTAACTAAAGTATCTACGACATCATTCACAGCATCGTCCTCATCATCTAACAGCTCACTTACCGCAGATCCCAGTACCTCATAGAGTTCTTCTGCAGTTTCCGCTGCTCCCTCCAAGGTGATATCTTCCTCAGTCTTAAAAACTTCAATTGAACATTCCCCGTTAGAGCAAGAAATTTCCATTTCCCCTTTCCCACTCGCCCGAAAGGAAAAATACCCGTCTTCATCTATAAACTCGGAAAGCCATTCCAAAGCTAATTCATAATCCATGGCTACCTACTCTTATCTTCGAAGTTTGTTGCGAACCGCAAAGCTAAACAATGTTGCCTGAAGCGCTACTATGATGGGCCAGCCATACGAAGCGATCTTCTCAATCGTATTGAAGTTATCTGAATCAACGTGTTTTGCGAAAGGCAAAAAAGCCCTCGAGTCAGCTAGCAGTTCAAAGAATCGCCCCCAATCGACAGATGAAGTTAGACCTGTTTGGAACAAATCGTTAATGCCTAGAACTACAAATGGCAAAAGCGCAAACAGTACTAATAGCCACATTGCGATCACTGGAGACTCGCCATAACCACTCAGCCACTTGTAAACCAACAAATAGGACCTAAGGGTTTTGGTACCCTTTTCTGTTCGCAACCTTTTACGTTGAATCTCTTTCTCAAAGTAGTGACGATCTGAAGCCAGTACTTCATCGCTTTCATCACGGGCGTTCTTTTTAAGACGGCGGAACAAGTCTTCAAGAACATATGAATTTGGAGGTTTGTAAACCTTCATCCTCTTGCCCGACTTTGTTGGCAAAGGTGAAGGTCGTCGACCTTGCTCTTCAAAAGCGAAAAAACCACCGTCGTCAACCTTACGTGCGTCATATATACATCTACGCCGTTCGAATATTGGCCAATTACAAGCACTAAACCTAAACGACTCTATAGGGGCGTGTTTCAAAAAGCTGCGCCTCAAATCAGCTTCTTTAAAAAAAGCGATACTCCCTGGACACATATGAGAATAATCCGCGTCTACAAAGTGTGTTTCGACAAAATGAACAGATTTCGCGAATTCACAATTTAAAAAAGAACTACGCCCAGAACTACCTCCACCAATGAAATACACGTGCTCTTTAAAGTAAGCTTTGTCGAATCTTACTCTCTCAAATTCGGTTCTTTCGAACCGAGCTTCCTTCTCAAAAATACACTTTGCGAATGCAGTACTTCCGTTAAAAACCGTCTGGACGAAAAGCACATCGTCAGAAAACGTTGCGTTCCAGAAATCCGCACCACTTTGGAACGTCGCCTTCTTGAAATCGACAAGCCCTGAAAAAAACACTCGGTTTAGAGTTGACCTTTGGTTAAAGGTCACACCGCGAAAATTGGCTTTTTTGAAAAATGATGCACCCTGAAAATTTGCACGCCCTTTGAAAGTAACCCCTTTGAAAGAAACTTCACCATGAAATTCTGCAGAGCTAAGGTCCATCGGCGGAAGCTCTTTAAGAAACGAAAAGGAAATGTCATGCGGGAATATAGTTCCTCTCAAATCACATGTGTCACCTTCGGGCGTAGACTTAATTTTAGAGAATAGTGCGTCCTCAAATTTGTCAGCCCCCGATGGCTTTGAAGGAGCGTGATAGATGCAGTACGAACGAGCAAGATCCCAATGTACAATTTCTTCTTCTGCACACCATCCATCGTATTTTTTCCCTGTACTGCAAACCATATAGGCTTCCGTGTGTTTTGATCCTGTTTTCAGCTAGCTATATGCAACCAACACCTCTCCGTTGCAGCATGTTGATATCACATGATTACTCGAGATGCGAATTGATGCATACATTGACGATTTTCGGCCACAAAGGATACTTTTCATTGCATAACAACTCGGTTTGCTGGGTAAAATTAGCGGAACCGTTTCAGCCTATGGATACGCTAAAGCTGACTGTTTTCGGTTGATCAGCAACGCTGGGATATTTCCCTGAAGTATCAGATAACTCCGGTCAAAGACCGGCGGCTTTTGGTCACTAAGCCGAACCCATGTGACCAGACCATGAAAAAGGATCATGAGAATCCTATGATGGCGGAGTTGTAAAGCAACTCGACAGGGACTGACCACCCTTATGAAATAATGCTTTTTCCAAGCCGCCCAAGGCGTGAAGGCAGGGAAAAATGAATTGGTATGCTTCCGTCTCTTTATCCGCACAGGAGAAAGAGACGGAAGCCGGGACACCATACCACCGCTGCTCGTCCGATAGGATGAGAAAACTATGGCCGAACTACGCGGCGGCCACGCCTCCTCCAAGGCACGCCTTGGTTGCATGACCACCCCACAGCTCTCCACTCGGAGACTACGCTCAAGAGCTTAGCTGGATGCAGGGGGAGCATTAGCCAGATGTAAGCCACGGCTTGCGTATCTGCGATGCAATTGGTTTTTACACTTACCGCACTAGGAGGCTTATTATGGACCTGAAATACCAAGCTGCAAAATTACTAGGCAAAAACCGTCGTGCTGGCGTCCTCACCCAGCAAAAAAATGCCGGACAAATAAAACGCTTATGTGATCTCATTCAAAAAAAGTATGGACTTCAAAACTTACGAAACCTGAAAACCAAACACATAGAAGGCGTCTTCAATGACATGAGCAAAGAAGGTTTGAGTCCTTCGACAAGAGCGGCTTATGGGACCGCCGCACGCCGCATTGCGGAGGCAATCGGCAAACAAAACATTGTTGCCAGAAGCAACAAAGAGCTTGGCGTTTCCAGGGCTGGCGACAGGATTAAGCCTGTGACTGCGGACATGGAGGAAATCAGAAATATTACTGAACAACTGTACGAGAAAGAAGAATGGCTTGGCTTAGCTTCTAAAATGCGAATTGAATTTGGTCTCAGAGCCAAGGAGTCTCTTTTATCCCATGAAATTAACAATGGTGCTTTAGTCGTCAAAGGAAGCAAGGGCGGACGCCCAAGAAAGGTACCGATTAGGAATGAAGCCCAGCGCGAACTGATCAAGCGGGTACATACCCATATCGAACGAGAAGAGAAAAACACTCTTGTCCCAACAGACCTGTCGCTTAAGCAGGGCCTGAAAAAACAAGCCAACGCTTTGCACCGAATCGGAGCTACTAAAGAAAATAATGCCCATGCTCATGCCGCGAGGCACAAGTATGCTCAATCGCTGGCTGAGTTAGGAACAAGCAGGACAGACATCTCCGAAGAATTAGGACATGGGAGAGAGGAAGTGGTTTCACACTATATTCCAAAATAAAGAAGCCAGCGTTTGCTGGCTTCTTTATTTAAGGTTTATTTACCTAATAACCTCTTTTACCCACTCTTCCTTTTTCTCCAAATCACTGAACCAAAACCCTTTGAGGCTTTTCAACAACTCAACCAGAGATGCACATTGGGTTCGCTCTTTCCAATCAGGTTGAAAATGATCAAAATACCTTTCGGCATCAGACACCAACGACCGTCCTTTTTTCTTAAACGATACAGCCAATGCTTCGCGCGCCAGAATCAACAATTCGCACCTTTCCCTGGCTGTCCAACGAGTCTCATTGGGCACATATTCCATGCCCTTCAGGTCATAATAACAATCGCATTTAGAACGATTCGCTTTCAACATTTTGCCATGGCGGAAGACAACGAAGGCTCGCCCACCTAAACGGACATATCTACCCGCTTTTAAATACCCGTTATCCGACGAAGGGACGACTATCACATTCGCTTCACCGGCTCCTTCAACTCGGCCAATCCATTGACGTATGCAATCATCAACCGCTTGATCCCCAGCCTCTTCCACTTCAACGCCTACCAGCTTAATTCCAAGACTTAAGGCGGTCTGTTCAAGTTTCTTATTCGGTTCACCTTCAGGCCAAAAGGCATAGGCTATGACCTTATCTCCAAGCCCCATTGCCTTTGCTATGATTCCTTCGAAGGATGCCACTGATTGTGCATCGAAAAATACTGCAACGATTAGGCGCAGCCCCAGCAGAGTCTTGTTGAGACGATATTTAAACATTATATCCTCTCCTTACCTTGCTGAGTGAAAGACTTACGAGGACGGCCTTTTGTTCTGGCACTACCTTTTCCAAGCTCGGCTGCTTCAGTCTCCTTCATGGCAATAAATTTTTCAATCGTATCAATACTCCACGCCAACCTTCTCCCCAAATAAATGGGTCTCGGTACGGCTTGAAAGTTCTTGCGTTGCAGGTGGGACCGAATGGAACTTACGGACACATCCCCCAGGATTTCAGACAGTTCTTTAATAAAAACAATGCGTTTCTTCATTTCGCCTCCTTGGCGTTGTTAGATGAGAAACGCGGTGCACCGCGTCGCTTTAGCTGCTTACTGAAGCCACTTGTTGAAGCGAATCGCTGAAATCAGACTGCCTGAATTGACTGAAGAGTACTTAGATGGCAAAATGTTGCCACTTCGATAGATAAAACTCTTTATTGGAGCCATTTAATATGAAGAACTCCGAGATTTACCGTTTAGCCGACGACCTCCGTGAAAAAGCTGGTCACCTTGCCTATCCTGAACTGCTAGAGAGTGCGGACTGTGGCGTGTCGCTTGGGGATCAGGGCCAATTTTGGAAAGAAAATAAGGATCGAGCTGGGCATCACCAACTCCATGTTAGACCAATACACTTCATCCAAGCGGCTAAATCGATGCTTCGGGGCATTCCGCTAAGGTTTCTGAGGAATGTGCAATCCTGGAAAGACGTTGAAGCAATTTATAGGAGCATGCACAAAACTGCCATAGATGAAGAATCCGAATACGATATCGAAACGGCTCAAGAGCTGGATGATGTTGCCAATGCTTTACAGATCGCAGCTGACGGTCTGCAAAATCATCGCAACTATAAGAGAAAAGAACAAGACACCTTCAATGGCTGGAAGCAATATTACTTCTGTCCTTTTTGCTGGAGACTTGCCCCACGGGTTAAACGAAAGCAAAAAAGACCAGGGAGGTGCTCGATACATGCAGACATCCAGTCCCCTGCAACCAGGAGAGCTCGTAGACTCAGAGATTACATCGCCCCTGAATATCGAGCGTTGCCGAATGCGGACATTAAAATCGCATACAACATTGAATATAAAAAATGCTTAAAAGAGATTAAACTCTTTCGTCAGCTACAAGCACCACTACATTCAGCCTTATACAATCAAGTACTGTATCCAGACTCGTCTTTCGAGCCATCTGTTATTCCAGTCCAAAGGAGGAGTTTAAAGGAAATATGGGCCATCTTTCCGCATGCTGCTGAATACGCTTATCAGCACGGAGCAAATATGAATAGTTTCTACTCAGTGATCAAAGTGCTCGATGACGATGTAGATCCGACAGGAATGAGAGACAAAATTCATAGGGCATACTCACGTGCGCCAATCCTCGCCGACGATATGCTTTTCAATGCCGAAATATGGGGGCGCTTGGAAGCCCAAAAAAGATGGAGAGGAAAGCAAAGAAATCGGACATAGCCTTGCTCCAATTTTGCTCCACTGACATTGACATTCTGTGATCTGCCATGATGCCTCATGGAGAATTAACTATTTGAATTTGTACCTAAAAACAACATGGACTACCACTGCTCAAGGCCTCAAAAACCGCCTTCTAAGCCGACGGCCGGGGGTTCGAATCCTCCCTGGCGCACCAGAATTTTCAAGCGGTTACGACAGAACGTCGTAACCGCTTTTTTGTTGGGTGTGTAAAAATATGTGTAAACGGGCTGAAAAATGCCCCGGGAACTGCTGTTTCCGGGGCATTTCGATTTATCTGGAGAACGCCTTGTCCAACTCGTTTTCATGATTCCCAAACTGTAAAGGTAGATCGTGGCCGTCAGTCCTTGTATCCGCTTCCAAAGGCGGAAAAGGGAAGTCGGACATCGAGTTCCGGGACATGATCGATGACCCAGGCCGTAAATGTGTTGCTGTTTGGCCCGGGAAAGGCCTTGTACGTAACCGGCCAGGGATAGGAGCGTGCCGCTGCCTCGACCTTACTTATGAGCCCGTCAACTCCCGGGCCTCGGCGATCGGCCAATATTTTTGGAGGTTCTCCAAACCAGTAGCGGTCAGGCTCGTCACGTTCTATGCGTACTATTGGCAATCCCCGATTTTGCCGCCACCCAACGACTTCGTAAACAATATAGCTGTCATCTCCCGTCTTCTTTGTCGCGATCCATGTATGCACCGCGAACCATCCGCGCCACCCCCATGTAGACGCGGCATAGATCTGAATCACGGCCTCGGGCGTCGAAGCGGGATCAGGAGCGATACCGGCCGACTCTCTGCTCGCCGTTCTCCAGTCGCCACCCGTGCACCCCGCAAGGGAGAAGAGGAGCATCATGGTCCAGCATATTGATTTCATCGGTTTATCTTTCATGGACATGACTCAAGAATACCTCTTTATCTCCGGATTGTAAAAAAGCGCCGCTTGCTGTCCGCACACTGGGAACGGGTACAACCCTATAGAAAACACTCTGGTTTTTTTTGTTCCTGACAAAGGGACCCAAGCCTTTTTTGCGCATCTTTTACCGGCCCCGGCTTCATGGATCTGGCTTTCTGCGGACATTTCTTTATGCAGGCGCAACACGTGATGCATTTCACCTGATCGATCAGCGCGCTGTCCTGTGAATCAATGGCACCCACAGGACATACCGCGGCACAGGCCCCGCATTGTTCGCACTGATGACTCACTGCAATGAAATCGACATCCCAAAGCTCGGTCGCTCCTCCGTAAGGATGCTCGCCCGGCACAACAAGATCCGGTAGCTGCGAGAGGGATGAAACAGATTGCAGCTTCTCGCGTATCCGTTGCCCGAATGCTTCAGCATGTCGTAAATCCTCTATATCCGGACGTCCATGGGCTGTGGGCACAGTCTCTTCCGAGAATGAGTGTTCCCCGATATATGCCGCACCTGCAATGGGAATGCACCCTCGCCTGACGACACTCTCTTTCAGTTCGAGAAGCGCATTGTCATATACCCGGTTGCCATAGACAACAACACAGACCGCCGGGGTGTCATGGGCTTCAATGGAGTTCAACCAGTCACTCAACAGCGCCGGAACTCTTCCCATATAAACGGGAACACCGATGACGAGCACATCATCTTCCGAAAGATCCAACGGCTGTTTTCTGACTTCGGGCAAGGTAATATCAATTAACTCGACGGCAGTTGGATTGATCCCGCTCCCAATCCGCTGAACAACCGCCTTTGTCGTCCCCGTGGGCGAAAAATACACCAATTTTACACAACTCATCTTCCATCTCCTTGAGCATTTGTACGCCGCCTGTTGGGAAGCGCCAACCTTGCCTTTCATTTCGTTACGAAGCGTAACGGAACTTGTCAAAACCTGTCAAGCATGGCACACACTGTTTTCAAAGAGCACAGAGGTAAATGTATGGCACAGTCGAAAATCGGACGCCCACGGAGCGAAGAAGCGCAAAAGGCAATATTGAATGCGGCCCATGAGCTGTTATGCGAAAACGGCGGACAGGGGCTGACCATCGAGGCCATCGCAAAGCGAGCAAAAGTCGGCAAACCGACGCTCTATCGCTGGTGGCCCACATTGGCGGATATAGTGCTCGAAGCGGCTCTTTGCCAAGCCGACACAGACATCACTGTCCCCTCGTTTGTGTCCTTGCGAGAAACGCTCAACCTTTTTCTGCGACAGTCCATGAAAGCCATTGCTGATGGCGGTGACGTCCATCTCCGCTTCCTTATGGCCCACGCGCAACAAGACGATGAGTTTCGTAAAAGGTTCCGTGACAATTTCGTTGCAACACGCCGTGAAGCTCTTCGCTCGCTTCTGCGGCAGGCAGTGGAGTGTGGACAAATCGCCCCCGGACAGAATCTGGAAACCATCGTGGATATCGTTTTCGGCGCAATGTGGTATCGCCTGCTTGTCGGGCACGCATCCATGGACAACGCTTTCGCCGAAGAGCTGACCGAGCTGGTCATCGGATCGGTTCAGACGAGCTCTGCATAACGAGTTTGACGCAAAAGCGTCACGGGAGATCGTCCATCCGGAACATTCGAAAAAAGGCCTGCTCCCATTGGGGAGCAGGCCTTTCCTTTACAGCGCTTCGAATTCGAGATTTTCCCGATATTGTCGGTAATCGTCTATGCCGACGAAATAGTCCGGGTCAGCGAGCACATTCACGACGCAGATTTTCTCGGCCCGCTTGATAAGGCGGATGCAATCCTTGCTCAGGTGCCAGAGATAGATGGATTTGCCTGCACGATGGTACAAGGCGGCAATCTTGTTGATGGCTTCGATGGCGGACTGGTCCATGATCCGGGATTCCTCAAAGTCGATGATGACTTCGTCCGGGTCGTTAATCACATCAAACTTGCTCAGAAAGAGCGCTGTGGAGGCGAAAAACAGCGGACCGTAGATCTGGTAATGCTTGATGCCGTGTTCATCCACTATTTTACGGGCGCGGATGCGCAGGGCGTTCTTCCAGGCGAAGATCAGCGCCGAAATGATGACGCCGCAGATGACGGCAACCGCCAGATCGTATTTCACCGTCAGCACGGTCACCAGCACGATGACCAGCACATCCCACTTGGGGATCTTGTTCATAATGTTGAACGTGCTCCAGGCGAACGTTTTGATGACCACGATGAACATGACACCGACCAGAGCGGCAATGGGAATCTGTTCAATGTATTGCGACGAGAACAGAATGAAGAACAGCAGCGCACCGGCCGCGACGATACCCGACAGACGACCGCGACCGCCGGAAGTGATGTTGATGATGCTCTGCCCGATCATGGCACAGCCGCCCATACCGCCGAACATGCCATTGGTGAAGTTGGCAAGTCCCTGCGCCATGCATTCCCGGTTGCCGGAGCCCCGAGTCTCGGTCAACTCATCGATAAGCGACAGAGTCATCAACGACTCGATCAGGCCGATGGCTGCCAGAATGAGTGCGTAGGGAGTCACGAACACAAGGGTTTCCCATGTGAAAGGCACAGTCGGAATGGCGAAGGTCGGCAGTCCGGCCTTGATGCCCGAACCACCATTGGCCTGGATGAAAGAGAGCACGGTCTGGGTGTCGATCTGATTGAATATGACCAACAACGAGACCGATATGATGGCAATGAGCGCGCCGGGAGCCTTGCTGTAAACCTTGGGGACCACATACAGAATCGCCATGGTCAGGGCCACGAGACCGGCCATGGTCCACAGGGGCTGTCCCTGCAACCAGTCTCCACCGGCCTGAAACATCTTCAACTGAGACAGGAAAATGACGATTGCCAGCCCGTTGACGAAACCCATCATGACGGATCGCGGCACCATGCGAATGAATTTGCCAAGGCGAAAAACACCCGCCAGTATTTGGAATATGCCCACCAGCAGGAGCGTGAAAAACAGATATTGCAGTCCGGCATGGGAGCCGACTCCACCAAGGGCGTTGCCTTCAAGCACGAGGTTGACCATGACAACGGCCATGGCTCCCGTGGCACCGGAAATCATACCTGGACGGCCACCGAGCACAGCGGTGATCAGGCACATCATGAACGCGCCGTACAGGCCGATCATGGGGGATACGCCCGCGACGAACGAAAAGGCAACGGCTTCGGGGACAAGGGCCAGGGCAACGGTCAGCCCGGAAAAGATGTCGGCTTGAACACTGCCTTCCGACTTGGCGACAAAAGAGTGGCTTGTTTCCACGAATAATCCTTTGAAATACACTGGTGAAATTGCTGTTGCGAGCGCAGGCAACAGCAACGGGAAAGCACCGGGGACCCCCCGGGGCAGACATACATGGCGAGCCGGAAACGGCTGTCAGCTGAAATGGATGCGATACATTATGAAGAACAAGACGAAGGACTGAAAACAGGAACGTCGAACTGGCGCCCATAACTATGCGAACTCTCAAGCGGCGTGTCTAATGACCAATATATCGGGGTGAGTCAACTTATAAGTATTTTAGGTAGGTGATAATCCACGGAGACATCATGCACGAAACTTTTTCACGCTCCCTCAACAACATCTGAATGCTCCGCTGAACCAGGTTCGACATGGAGAAAAAGAGGGTCGCTCTCCAAAAATAAAAAGAAACAATGAAAAGCCATACACCCAAACCGGATGATTGGTTTTCTTGCGTTAATCACCTTTTGTTTTTGGAGAATTACGGTTCCTCTCCACCGTTTCTTTCACACGGCAGAGGCTGTCTAACCGGATACAGGCACCCGATAGCTCCCGCTTCCTTCTTGCACTCAACCCGACCTTGCGCTAGGTTCTCCGAATCACGATGTCCTTCAGGTGGCCGAGAGGCCATAACAGGGAATCCGGTGTAAAGCCGGAGCGGTCCCGCCGCTGTAATCCTCTTGGAATCGTTCCAGCAAGCCACTGCTTCATGCGGGAAGGCGGAACGAACGGGGAGAGCCAGAAGACCTACCTGAAGCGTTTCTGCCGGTTGCGGTCCGCGGAGCCCGTTAACTGACAAGAAAGCTCATACCAAACAACACAGTTGCCAGATTTGCAGCGGTCCTGCCGCGCCAATCACACCGGCAACGGGGCAAACAGCACGACGCCGACAATGCACGGCTTCGACCCATCCGCATTCACTGTTTGCCACAGGATATTTATGCCAATTCAGATTGAAAAACGTGACGGTTGCATCGAAACATGGTCAACCAAACGCATCGGTGACGCCATCTTCAAAGCACTCAAGGGGAGCGGTATCAAAGACCCGCTGCTCGCCAGCAGACTGGCTGGGAAAGTAGAAAAAAAACTCGACGGAGTTGACGTTCCCGAACAGGAACAAGTGCAGGACATGGTCCAGCAGGTGCTCATGGAAGCCCGCCTGTACAAGGTCGCGGAACGTTATATCATATACAGGGAAAAGCGCAGGGAACTACGCACCCAGAACGAAGCCTTTCTGGACATCTCAGGTGTCACGGAAAGCTACCTCGACAACGTGGACTGGCGTGTGAACGAGAACTCCAACATGGTCCATTCCTATCAGGGACTCATCCTGCACATGGCAGGCGCGGTCCAGGCCAGGTACATGCTGGACAAATACCCCGAAGAAGTCCGCATGGCCCACACCCACGGCTACTTCCACATCCATGACCTTTCATTCGGCCTGGCCGGATACTGCTCCGGCTGGAGTCTGCGCGACCTGCTGCTGGAAGGCTTCAACCTGCGTGACCGCTGTTCGTCCACACCGGCCAAACACTTTGATGCCGCTTGCGGACAGATGGTCAATTTTCTCGGCACCCTCCAGAATGAGTGGGCCGGAGCACAGGCGTTCAACAACGTGGACACCTATCTCGCCCCGTTCATCCGGTATGACGGTCTGGACTACGAGAACGTCAAACAGCAGATCCAGAAGCTGCTGCACAACCTGAACGCCACCTCCCGCTGGGGCGGTCAAAGTCCGTTCACCAACTTTACCTTCGACTTCGTGCCACCGTCCCACATTGCCAATGAGGCAATCATCATCGGCGGTCAGTTGCAGGACTCCACCTACGGCGAATACGCCGAGGAAATGGCCATGATCAACCGGGCCTTCCTTGAAGTCATGCTCGAAGGCGACGCCGACGGCCGCATTTTCTCCTTCCCCATCCCCACGTACAACGTGACCGAGGATTTCCCCTGGGAGTCCGAGGAAGGCAAGCTGCTGCTCAAAATGACCGCCAAATACGGCGCACCCTACTTCCAGAACTTCATCAACTCCGACCTCAACCCGGAAGATGTTCGCTCCATGTGTTGCCGCTTGCAGATGGACCTGCGTGAAATACGCAAGAAGACCGGCGGCCTGTTCGGTGCCGGCGACCTGACCGGCTCCATCGGCGTCGTCACGCTGAACCTGGCAAAACTCGCCTACCTTGCGCACAACGAAGAAGACTTCTTCGATCTCGTCAACGAGTACGCGCATCTGGCCAGCGAATCCCTGGAGTTCAAGCGCAAGGTCGTGGAAAAGAATCTGAATGCGGGCATGTTCCCGTTCTCCCGCCGCTACCTGAAAAACGGATTCAAGGGGCACTTCTCGACCATTGGCCTCATCGGCGGTCACGAGGCGTGCATGAACCTGCTCGGCAAGGGCGTGGACACCGAATCCGGCTCACGCCTGATGCAGCGCACCCTCAACCAGTTGCGCAGCCTGGTCGTCAAGTTCCAGGAAGACACCGGTAACCTGTACAACCTTGAAGCAACGCCCGGCGAAGGCACCTGCTACCGTCTGGCCAAGATCGACAAGGAACTGTACTCAGACATCTACACATCCGGCGGCGAGACCCCCTATTACACGAACTCCACGCTGCTGCCGGTGGGCTCCAGCTCGGACGTGTTCTTCGCCCTTGAGCATCAGAACGAACTCCAGACCCTGTATAATGGCGGAACCGTCTTCCACACCTTCCTGGGTGAAGCCGCTCCCGACGAAGAGAGCGTGAAGAACTTCCTTATCAAGGCCATGACCAAGACCAAAATTCCGTACATCTCGGTCACGCCAACATTCTCGGTCTGTGAAGATCACGGGTACATATACGGCGAGCACTTTGAATGCCCGACCTGCGACAAGGAAACCGAGGTTTACACCCGCGTGGTCGGCTATTACCGTCCGGTAGGTCGCTGGAACAAGGGCAAGCAGGAAGAGTACAAGGAACGCGTCGAGTATTCACAGCAAACATTCTGCGAGACCGCCTAGCCCTCGACCATGAGGAGAGCCGATGATTCTTGATGCCAACCAGCTTATTGCGATCCGGCAACGCAACGATGAAGAAGTGCGCAGAGGAAACCGTGGAACCCACGGCTATCCGGCCCACACTGTCCAGAATCTGCTGCACACGATTGAAGCGTTGAAAAAGGAAAAACGGAAATGGAAAAATCTGGCACAGGCACGAGGTAAGGCTCTGCAAGAAATCAGCGACATTGCGGCGGGATCAAACGGCTCTCACGAGTAAAACCCCGCCCAGTCCCCTGACAAAGACAAAGGCCTGCGATCATGTGATCGCAGGCTTTTTTGTAGACAATACTGTTACTACTTCACGGGGATGAAAAAGCAGAACCGACTGCCTTTCCCGAGTTCGCTTTCAACCCATATTTCACCTTTGTGGTGGGTAATGATTTCCCGCGAGATAGGCAGTCCAAGGCCGGTTCCTGAGGGTTTACCGCTCTTTTTTGTTTGCAGTTGGCTGAACTTGCTGAAAACAAGCTCAAGCTGATCTTCAGGAATACCAATGCCGGTATCCGAGACACAAAACAGAAGGCCGTCGTCCTGTCGTGTCACTGCGCAGGTAACGGTTCCTTCCTGAGTGAATTTCACGGCATTGGACACGAGATTGATCATAACCTGAAGCAATCGGTCCGGATCACCCTCAAATACGGGAAGGTCGTCCTCCACTTCAACCACCAGCTCAACAGAATCCTCCTGAAAAAGCGTCTGTGTCGCTGCTCGCGTCCGATCAATCAATTCAGCCGGGACTATCTTTTCGTGACGCCATTCAACCCGCCCCGACTCCAGCTTTGACAAATCAAGGTGGTCGCTGATGAGTTCCGTCAGCCGACCACTTTCAGACATGATGATACCGAGATTTTCCTCAATACGCATTACCGGCTTCATCAACCTCTCGTCGTCTTCAGCCAGTGGCTCGAAATTTTTCCTGACCGCCTTGTCGATAAGCTTTGCAAACCCCTGGACTGAAGTCATGGGAGTCCGCAGTTCGTGAGAAACCATATCAAGGAATTCCGACATGAGCCGGCTCGTTGTTTCCGCCATTTCCTTGGCTTCGAGCATGGCCTGTTCGGCCTCTTTGCGCGAAGTTATATCCATTATGTTTTCGATGACCTGGATCAGCTTACCCTTTTGATCGAACACGGGGTAAGCGTGGATCTCTACATATGTCACGGAGCCATCCGAATTGACGTGGTCGTGCTGCGCGACCGCAGGTTTTCCCGTCTTCTTGACGGCATGCAAAGGGCATATGTCGTTTCCACACACCACATCACTGTCATGCAGAAGTTTGTGGCAGCAGAGTCCCTCGAACAATCGCCCGTCAGCGGTAGCCGCATTGGCGAGCTTGACCGAATAATCCTCAATATCAACAACGACCAGGCCGTGGTTGATGGAGTTAATGACAGAATCAAGGAACTCACTCTTGGCACGACTTTCCTGTTCCGCCTGCATGCGGTCGGCCACTTCGCGTTCAAGTGAAAGATTGCTTGCTCCCAGTTCGGCAGTCCGCTCTTCAACCCGCAACTCCAGTTCATCATGTGCCTGCTTCAATGCTTCTTCAGATCTCTTGCGATCTGTGATGTCCAGCATGACACCGAGCAGACCAGCCACCTCACCGTCAATATTTTTAAACAGCGATTTTATGAAATACACCTCATGCACGACTCCATCAACAGACTTCACCTGCGTCTCGTATCGTTGACTTCCACCAGCAGCAAAAAGGGCGTTATCCGCTTTCTCATACACTTCGGCCAGCTCTCTCGGAGCAAGGTCATAGACAGTCTTGCCCACGACTCCGTCCATCTCAATTCCGAGCATGGAGCAGAAGGCGCTGTTGCCTCCTAGATATTTCCCTTTGGTATCCTTGTAAAAGATCGGACTCGGGATACTGTCGATCAACGTTTGCAGAAAGAGATTTTTCTCCCTGCGCCACTTGTCTTCCTCACGCTTCTTGATGAAATTCGCGACTAAAAACGTCACGACAATAGCGAAGCCAAGCAACAAGAGATCAACTAACACACTGTGATCCGGCACAATATAACTCCAACGTTTCTCTGATTGAACAATAGTATTGCAAACAAATAGCTTGATGTTCAATTATTAAAAAGCATAACGCCGGGCATGCGTTAATACACACCTGGCGTTATGCAATACTATCCAGCTAAAATATAAAAGAAACGGCCCGACTCAACCTCCAAGATGACCGAGTATCTTTTCAACAGAGCAATCCAGACGGCTTATTTCAGGCAGATTCAGAACCGATGACTCTGTCATCTGGCGATCCACCAATCCGTCCATTACAGGTATCGAAAGCGACCACTCTGGCAAACCATCCAGCTCGGGATGCCTCCCTCCGGCATGTCGATTGACGACAAGTGCCTGGTTGGTCAACCCCAGATCAGAAGCCATGCGTCCGACTTCGGCCCCCGTCTGCAAACTGCGCATGGATGGCTCGGACACAATCACCAGCCCATCGACATGGGCCACGGTTCCCCTTCCCAAGTGCTCGACGCCGGCCTCAAGATCCACGAGAACCCATTCATCCCGCTCCATGACAATATGCGCCAGCAGTGCCTTCAACAGTGCGTTGGCATCACACGCGCACCCTCCCCCTGCATTCGTAACCGCACCCATGACAATAAGCCGTTTACGCCCCGGAACGACACCACCCAGCGGCTCGCCACCCAGCGGCACATCCACGGCCAACTCTTCCGGCAAGTCGCCCACGTCAGGGTTCAGATTCAGAAACCCCCCGGCATGAATACGTTCCCGCACCAAGTCTTCTCGCTGAATAAGCGGCTGGGGAAGTTGGTCCAGAGCCAGACCAGAAGCCTGCCCCAGTGACAGCGCGGTATCCGCATCCACCAACCAGACATTCTTCCCGTTCCGGGCCAACCAGTCCGCAGTCCATGCTGCCAAAGAGGTCTTTCCAACCCCGCCCTTTCCGGCAAAAGCTATCTTCATGAATGTGCCTCCGACGGCTTAAGAACCTTTTGTCGCGCTTCGCAAGTTTTCACGCAAAACGCAGCGTGTTCTTTACCCTACGAAATCTTGAAGCTCATACGACTCACACCCGACTCCTTCACTCAACCACGCTCTCACCAAACATGCGACAAGACGCGTTGGAAATGGAGTCCAGAGGGGGAAATCCTTCTCGAAAGGTTCCCCCCCCTTGGACAACAGAGGCATTCTTATTCACTCAATCCAAGACCTTTACGCTTGGCTTTGATGCGTTCATCGAACATTTCGGCGGTCTTAACCGCATCAGGTTCAATGAAGAAGGTGGCGCCGACAAGGTCTTCAAGCCCGGACACAGCCAGATTGGTGACGGTTTCGGAGCCGAGGATATTCGGAGGATGACCGAGATGGGTATAGATACCCGAAGCCACAGCATACAGGCCAATGGCAGCGGCTTTCTCCGAGTACCATTCAGGCGATGATGCCCCGACGGGCAGGTCGGAGATATCCACGCCCAGCGTATTTGCCAAGGCCGCACACAGTTGCATGATGCGTGAATTGTCCACGCAGGAGCCATAGTGAAGAACCGGCGGAATACCGAGTGCTCCACATATTTTCTTCAGGCCCGGCCCGGCCATTTCAATAGCCTCGGGAAGCAGCAGGCCGGCCTTGCCTGCCGCCGTGGTCACACAGCCTGTAACAATAACAAGGATATCTTTCTTGATGAGCTCCTTGGCCAGGCCGACATTGAGTGAATCGTGCTTGATCTTGGGATTGTTACATCCAACAATCCCGACTGCACCCCGGATGTCACCGGCAACAATAGCGTCGATCAACGGCTGCAAGGAACCGCCAAGGGCTTCAATGACAGCTTCATTAGAAAACCCGGTCATGATGTTGACAGGCTCTCCGGGGATTTCCACACGCCCCGGATCGCGCTGGGCGAACGCCTCAACAGCGATGGACACTATTTCGCGGGCCTGCTTCATAGCCGTACGCGGCTGGAAATCAAAGTGGATTGCGCCTGTGAAGCGCGCCTTGTTGGCGGTGTCGATGAACTTGGTGTGATAGCAACCGGATATCTGCACCAAACTCGGCATGATGCACTGATAATCCACCACAACGGCCTCAACGGCTCCGGTGATAATCGCCAGTTCGGTCATAAGATGGTTGCCCGCCATGGGAATACCCTGACGCATGAGCAGTTCATTTCCTGTGCAGCACAGACCTGCCACATTGATGCCTGTTGCGCCCAACTCCTTGGCTCGCGCCACGAGTTCGGGCTCACGTGCGGCAGCCAGAATCATCTCGGACACGACAGGGTTATGCCCATGCACAAGCAGGTTGACCTTGTCCTCCTTGATAACGGCAAGGTTGGCTGTGGACACCTTGGGTGTGGGCGTACCGAAAAGGACATCGGAAAGCTCGGTACCGATCATCGAACCGCCCCAGCCATCGGCCAACGCAGTACGAGCCGCATGGATAAGGGTGTTGGGCGCGTCGTTGTCACATCCCATGTGGGTGCGGTGCATCATCTCGGCAATCTCACGATCGACACCACGCGGCGTCATGCCGAGCTTGGCCCATTTTTCCTTACGGACCTCCGGGACACGGGACAGCAGGGAGATCGATTTCTTGCGGGAGCCGAAATCGGCGAAGAAGCACTCCATGAGATCTTTGGCAACAGCCATAAGCTCTCGTCCTTCTGTTTCAATACCGACTTCTCCAGCCAGTCTGCGCAGCTTGGGTTCATCGGTGATCTTGTAATCGGGAGCTTCGCCCTCGACAACAGCTTCCAGCACTTCAATGAGGTCTCGACCATGGTCCGAGTGTCCGGCAGCGCCGCCGGTCACGAACCGACCGAAGTTGCGGGCAACGATCACATCAGCATCTGCGCCGCATACCCCACGGGGATGTTTTTCACTGACACGGCACGGTCCCATGGTACAGTTGCGACAGGTGGTCCCCAGTTCACAAAATTTGCAATGCGGTGTCTGCTGATCCAGACGATCATGGACAGTTTCAACGCCTTCTCTTTTGGCCTTTTTCAGCATTGCCTTTGCGTCGTCCCAAATTGTCAGTTCATCAATGGATCTCGGTTCTTTTGCCATACTTATCTCCTTCCCTGGTTTCCCGAACGCCAGTCACGCCCGGAGGATTCAACAAAGAAAACCCTATTCTGCTTGGGAGAATACACAGCTCCATTCATTGTGTATGTCAGATAGCTGACAAATGAGATGGAAAATGAAAAAAAATAACCCGATTTTATCACCTCCAGACTGCTTTAAAACGGTTATCCATACACGGTTACTCGCCCATGGCGTGCTCCAACGCATCCACATCCGGAATGAAATATTCTCCACGCCCCCGCTTCTCCATGAGCCCGGCACGCTCCATGTCGTTCAACAGCGTGGAAACTGTCTGTCGCGAGGCTCCCATGAGCTGGGCAAGCTGTTCTATAGTCAGATCAAGCTTGAGCAAAAGGCCGCCGTCTTCCGGGACCCCGGCATCTCTGGCTTCACGGAGAAGATAGTCCATGAGACGATTATAGATATCCTTGAAGGCCAGACCGCCTATGATTGAAAAGGAATTTTGCAGAATGTGCCCAAGCACCCGGACCATGGTCCGTGTAAAAAGCGGTACCTCGGTCATCCAACGCTTTACGGACTGGACATCGGTCACAAGCAGTGTGGTCTCTTCAAAGGCCTGGACGAAGCACCCTGCATGAGTGGAATACAGGTCGCCAGGTCCAAGGATGGCCAAGGTGAACTCCTTGTCTTCATAGGCAAGATAGACACGCACTCGCCCCGTGGCGATGATGAACACCCTGTTCTCCACCTCGTCAGGTTGAAAAATGACATTCCCCTTGAGAAAAGAATGTTCATTGAATACGGCACGCAGTTCCGCCAATTCAGGTCGTACCAGTTCATCAAGCAGATTCACGCCGGAAAACTTCATACTCCTCCCCTCTTTGCACAAACCATAACATGCAAAACCACCAGCTACCAATCGCTCTCAACCTGTTTCAAAACAGGCTTTTTGTTGCCATCCGCGCCAAAGTGTCCAATAGTGAAAAGGTGAAGAGAAACGCATTTATACTCACCGTCATATCCGTTTTCATGGTTCTGACCGTGCCGTCTTCGTCCCATGCCGCCGGGTATCCCGAATGGCAGGCTCCCAGAGCCTGCATCTTCGGCATGCCGTACATCGGCAATGCTGTGAGAAAAGGAAATTCAGGACTCATCACCGACATACTCGTTCGGGTCTATGAGCCTGAGGGCTATGAACTCATACACCGGGAACTGCCCTACAACCGTGCCGTCAAAGAACTTCTCGTCGGAACCATTCACTGCACTCTGGACATAGAAGACACCCGTAAAGACGTTTTACAGAGCCGACAGGCCATCATTCTTTACGACCTTGCGGTGGCGTATTTTCACAAAAACACATTCAAGAACATTCAGTCCCTGACTGGAAAAAAAGTGGCCTATCTCCATGGATATAATCTGGAAAGTCTTTTTCCGGTCAAGTTCATACCGAGACAGACATATGACCTAAGCTCCTCCATCCAGATGCTCGACAGGGGACACATAGATTTCGTGATCGACGACGAAACCCTGCTCAAGGAAGCCATGTTCGAAGCAAAGATTCCCTCCACGGAATTCGACATCACGTATCTCAGGAGCATGAAAGCCCACCCCATATTCACCCTCACGGATGAAGGGCGTAAACTTCGCGACATCTATGATCGACGAATAATGGAAATGACTGCCACCGGAGAACTCCAGGAGCTCATGCGGAGACACGGTATCCCCGAAGAGAGCATACAGAAACTTCTCAACGCCAACACCCGGTAACGACTATGAATGAGTATAGGTACGCCGCCAGATTATACGACCCCATAGTTGGTCCTGCCCTGCACCCGATCCACGCCGCAACAGTCCGTGCCCTGCTGACTGCAGGAGTTGATTCGATGGTGGACGTGTGCTGCGGCACCGGAATGCTCGCAGGGATGACAGCATCTTCGGGCATCAAATCAACAGGCGTGGATATTTCCCGCCCCATGATCGACGTAGCTCGCAAAAAACGACCAAACGCCGCGTTCATCCATGGCGATGCCACGACCCTTTCTTTTCCGGACAACACTTTCGGGGCCGCAACCATCAGCTTTGCCCTGCATGAAAAACCACAGGCTCTCGGCCTTGCCATCCTTGCCGAAACGTGCCGTGTAGTTCGTTCTGACGGCTTCATCCTCATTACCGATTACCGAAACCCCTTTCCCGACATTGCGCGGGGAACAGGTTGCGTCATCCGTTTGGTGGAGCGAATCGCGGGCAAGGAACACTATCGTTTTTTCCGCGAATACATGTCGAATGGGTGCATGGATGGATTCTTTAGAATAGCCGGAATCAATGGACGGTTGATAGGGAAGCACCTCAACGGCTGGGCAGGTATCCACCTCATTGAGTGTTGATAAAACACAAACTTTCCCTCAAACTCCCGCCGTCGACCAAGTCGATCATAAACACACGTACGGGATATCCCTCCTAGGAGATACTATGATTGAAGGATTATTCACACTGGAAAACCTCATAGCCCTTATCACTCTGGCCGGTCTTGAGATCGTGCTTGGTATCGACAACATAGTATTTGTGGTGGTCGTCACCAACAAATTGCCTGAGGCGTCCAGAGCCATGGCCCGCCGAATCGGCATAGGGTTGGCAATGTTCACCCGCATCGCACTGCTGCTTGCCATTTCCGCCATCATGGGTCTGACAGCTCCGCTCTTCACCATATTCGAACACGTCGTATCCGGACGAGACGTCGTGCTGCTGACAGGCGGTCTTTTCCTGCTCGCCAAAGCAACCCATGAAATTCACGACAAGCTGGAAGGTCCGGGAATGGAAGAAGGCCATGTTCGGGCCCAGTATTCATACACCAGTGCGATCATACAGATTCTGCTGCTTGATCTCGTATTTTCACTCGATTCCGTTATTACCGCCGTAGGCATGGCCCAGCATCTCGGCGTTATGGTTGCGGCCATCGTCATTGCGGTGTTGGTCATGTTGTTGTTTGCCGGTCCGGTCAGCGAATTCGTGTCAAACCACCCCACAGTGCAGATGCTCGCTTTTTCCTTCCTGCTATTGGTTGGCATATTCCTCATGGCTGAGGGCATGCACAAGCATATTGATCGAGGGTACATTTACTTTGCCATGGCGTTTTCACTGTTCGTGGAGTTCTTGAACCTGAAGATGCAGAAGAGAAGGAAGGCCGCTCTTTCAGGCGGCTGATGGAAAATGGAAGATGACGCCTTCGGCGGGAGCCGTCGTTGGGTGCTGAAGCACCCAGCGTTCTCCATGCCCTCCCGGCGGGGGCCGGTCTTCGTCTGGTAAGGGGAAGAGCTCGTCTTCGAAGGAAGAGCGATGTTTGGGGGTTAAAGCTCCCCCAAGGCCCTTTATGGTTATCGAAGAGCCAAGAATCAAAACCTCTCACCTACACCGAGCAGTATCTTACAGCGACCACCAATTGATATCGGACCTTAGAGCCTGTCCCGCGCGGCGCAGCGTGGCCCGACCGCAGTCTGTTTCAACAGACAAATCTGTCGGGCAGTGAAGCCGCGTACAGGCTCTTAGGTCCGGTATCAGGATCACAGCCCAAAAGGCGTTTTTTGCCTCCTTTTTGCCGCCTCGCAAAAAGCAGGTCGCCGTCAAGGTGAAACCTTTGGAACAATATCGTTTACACCCCCACTGCAAACGCGCGCAGTGAATCCATCCCCCCATTACAAACGCACACCCAAAAAAAGGCCGGGAGAAGCAATGCTTCTCCCGGCCCTTCATTGATATTATCAGAAACAGCGTCAGCCGTTAGATTACCTTGTTCAGCGGATATTCAATAATACCCTCCGCCCCGAACTCGACCAGGCGGGGTATCAGATCCCGAACGACCTGCTCTTCGACCATGATCTCAACAGACAACCAGTTGGGGTCTTGCAATTCGGCCACGGTGGGCGAATTGAGGGAAGGCAACGAGCCATTCAGATCGGCCAGCTTTTCCTTGGGCAGGTTCATCTTAAGGCCGACCATCTTCTCGGCCTTGAGTGCACCCTGCAACAGGAGGTTTATTTCCTGAATAAGCTTGCGTTTCTTGGGATCTTCCCAGGCGTCCTTATTGGCTATGAGCTGTGTGTTGGTCTGCATCAATTCAGCAATGATGCGCAAACCGTTGGCCTTGATGGTGGTGCCGGTTTCAGTGATCTCGACGATACCATCGCACAGGTCTTCAACAACTTTGGCCTCGGTGGTTCCCCAGGAAAAAGAAACGTCAACATTGATACCCTGAGAAGCAAAGTATTCCTTGGTGAAGCCGACAAGCTCCGTGGAGATTTTCTTGCCGTCCAGGTCTTCGGGACGCTTGTATGGGGAATCGCCCTTAACGCACAGCACCCAGCGGGCCTTGCGGTTGGACACCTTGGAGTAGATCAAATCGTCAACGATAACTACATCGGACTTATTTTCCTTGATCCAGTCCATGCCGGTTAGACCGACATCAAAAGTGCCGTTCTCGACGTACATTGACATTTCCTGTGCGCGGGCGAGCGAGCATTTGATGCGGTCATCGTCGATGTCCGGGAAGTAGTTGCGGTCGTGCAGCTTAATCTTCCAACCTGCTTTCTTGAACAGCTTCAGGGTTGCGTCTTGCAGGGAGCCTTTGGGAACACCGAGTCGAAGGAATTGATCAGACATTATTTATATACCTCTTTGGGGTCGAAAACGACGGGAGAGCATTCTTTGACTTCACCGTCTTTGAGTTCACGGAAAAAGCAGGAGCGGTAGCCCTTGTGACAGGCCGCGCCGCCGATCTGGTCGATGAGAAGCACCAAGGTGTCGTCGTCGCAGTCAATGCGGATAGACTTCACCTTCTGTGTATGGCCCGAGGTACCGCCCTTATGCCATAACGTATTGCGGCTGCGGCTCCAGTAATGAGCCTCGCCGGTTTCCAGGGTTTTATCCCATGCTTCTTCATTCATATAAGCCATCATCAGGACTTCGCCACTCTCGGCGTCCTGCGCAATGGCCGGGATCATTCCGTCCATTTTTTCGAAATCTGGTCTGATCATTTGCGGTACCTCATATCAGAACTTACGTGTCCGACCCGGGATTGGGCCGGGTTGGTTACATACCGAATGCATAAACAAAGCGCAACTCTCCGAAGTGCCGATTTACGGAATTGACATATATACAGCGCACCCCGCCAGCCGGAAAAACCCTTTTTGCCAAATGAGTAACATGCCCAACAAATCATTTTCATGCCCACAGAGGTGCATTTACCACCCGTCAGATATCTGATATTTCTCACCTCAACAAAAACTCTTTCAAGGAGAATACGGACATGCCCGTTCGTTCAAAAGATAATTTTCTGGTCTTTGGCGCACCTCGTATCGAACAGCCTGAAATTGATGAGGTCGTCGCTTCCATGAAATCCGGCTGGCTCGGCACCGGCCCCAAGGTCGCTCAGTTCGAGAAGGATTTTTCCGCATATCTCGGCAGTGGACATGCCGCAGCCTGCAATTCCTGTACGGCTGCCCTCCACCTGAGCCTGGTGGCACTCGATCTCAAACCCGGCGACGAAGTCATCACCACCCCGATGACATTCTGCGCCTCGATCAACGCCATCATTCACGCCGGATGCACACCTGTACTGGCAGATGTGAACCCCAAAACCATGAACATCGACCCGGACTGCATCCGCGAAAAAATCACGAGCCGCACCCGTGCCATTCTGCCGGTCCACTTTGCCGGACGGTCCTGTGACATGGACCCCATCATGGATATTGCCAGGGAATTCGACCTTAAAGTCGTTGAAGATTGCGCTCACGCCATTGAGACGACCTACAAAGGGCAACATGCCGGAACCTTCGGCGACTTCGGATGCTTCTCGTTCTATGTGACCAAGAATGTTTGCACAGGAGAAGGCGGCATGGTTATGGCGCGCACCGAGGAAGACATCCAGAATGTCAAGGTGCTCGGCCTGCACGGCATGTCTGCCGATGCCTGGAAACGGTTTTCAGACGACGGGTACAAGCACTACGAAGTGGTTCATGCCGGGTTCAAATACAACATGATGGACATCCAGGCCGCCATCGGTATCCATCAGCTCAAACGGGTCGAAGAAAATTTCATCCGGCGCTGTGAAATCTGGGACATGTATCAGGAGGCGTTCAGCAAGCTGACCATCGGCAAGCCCGCGCCGGAGGAACCGAACACCCGCCATGCACGGCACTTGTATACACTTATGATAGACCCTGTACCCTGCGGCATTGACCGGGATCAGTTCCTTACCCGCATGACCAAACAGAACATCGGTACAGGCGTCCATTATCTGGCTGTCCCTGAACACCCATACTACCGGGACCGTTTTGGCTGGAAGCTCGAAGACACCCCGCACGCCGTGGCCCTTGGCCGTCAAACCGTCAGCCTGCCGCTGTCAGCCAAATTGACCGATGACGATGTAGCTGATGTCATTGAGGCTGTAAAAATCTGCCTGGAGAACTAGCCTATGCAACGCCCTGCCACAGCTCTGAGCGTCTTTCTTACGCTCCTTCTGCTTGCGTCACACGCTTTGGCAGGGCCGCACCTGCCCCCATTTTCTGCCGATAACACACCGGCAGCACCCGACTATGCCAAACGCACCAGTTGGCTGGCTCAACCGGACACCCCGGACACCCCGGACACACATCCTGTGGATATCTTCTGGGTATATCCTACGGTGCTGCATGATGACGTTCACTGGCTTATGCCGCCGAGCAATACACGACTGCAAAAAGCCGCAGCCAATACCCTGACTACACAGGCCAGCGTATTCACCGGACAGGCCAATCTGTACGCCCCATTTTACCGACAGATGAACATGGCAGGACTCTCGCTTCCACAAAAGGATGTCGACAGCCTGATCAGCTATGGAATGGACGACGTGTTCCGGGCGTTCACATATTATCTGAACAACCTGAATCAGGGCCGCCCGTTCATTCTCGCAGGGCACAGTCAGGGGTCAGACATTCTGCTTGAAATTCTTGTCAGACATTGGGGACAGCTTGGGGTGGAAGACAGGCTGATTGCCGGGTACATCATCGGATGGTCCATCACAACCGACGATCTTGCGAAGAATCCAACGCTAACACTATGCGAGAACGCAACGCAGACCGGATGTTTCATTACTTACAATTCAGTCGCCCCTGACAGACAGGACGTTGCCCCTACCATACGACCAGGTTCCGTTGTGACCAATCCGCTCAGTTGGAAAACAGACGGAACTCTCGCACCAGCCGAACTCAACATCGGCTCTGTCTTTTTCAACGATGACGGAACCACAACAACTGTCCACCATTTTACGTCCGCACAAGCAAAAGACTCCGGTCTTGTTGTCCGCCCGATGGACCTGAAACTGGTGACACCTGACATGGCAAAATTCCCCGAAGGGGTTTATCACTTTTACGACTACTCACTGTTCTACGAGAACCTGAAACAGAATGTTTTTGATCGCATCAACGCTTTCACAACCAATTAAACATGAAAAAGCCCGGACAACCCGGGCTTTTTCATACAATGGATATGACATCGAAACACTCGGCTAACAGTCGTGAAAATCCTTATTGATATAGAAACACAAGTCGAACAGATTTTGAACCATTTCATCCACAATTTCTTCAGAGTCGGCAGACGGCGTCTCAACGCTCATGGTCTTGTTCACGATCTTGGAGAAGAGCATGCCTATCAATTGGTCATCGTACATCGTCCAATATTTACTGCCTGAAGGAAATTTTTTGTCGAATCCGTGATAATACATAGCTCTTCTACTCCAATTGTCCTCGTAATTTCACATGCATTACTTACCCTATCGGCATGAATTCCCAACCACTTTATGGGTAAAAAGAATAAAACTTCGTCTGCCAATTCGACAGGTTGTCCCCATCACAGGAAAAGTCCCGGAGCTTCGGCAAGAGTCATTTCTGTCAGCATATTCCGGACGCAAAAATGATTGCAATTTGCCAAATTGTCGCTCAGATGTAACACTCAAACGTACCGGCTTAGGGTATAGCACACCCGAACTACACCGAAAGGAGCCAACAGTGTCATCTCAGAAAGTACTGGTAGTTGAAGACCACCGAGACACCCGCGAACTGCTCAAATACAACCTGTCAGCTGCAGGTTTTGATGTCGCTGCTGCAGAAGACGGTCAATTGGGACTGAGCCTCGCTCAAGCATTCAAACCGGACATCATCCTCCTCGACCTCATGATGCCGGGTACAGACGGCCTGGAAGTTTGTCGTCAACTCAAAGGCGATCCAGCGTTAGCGCGTATCCCTGTCATCATGCTCACTGCCAAGGGTGAAGAGGTGGACAAAATCGTCGGTCTCGAACTGGGAGCAGACGACTATGTCATCAAACCCTTTTCCCCCCGTGAGCTTATCCTCCGCATCAAGGCCATCCTTCGTCGCTATGGTGCACCTGAACCTAATGCTCCAAAATTCTGGGAACGCGATGGACTTAAAATAGATTTCGAAGCACACCAGATATCCATCGACGGAGAAGATGCTTCTCTCACCGCCACTGAGTTCAAGCTTTTAACAGTGCTTATTTCAGGCGCTGGAAAAGTCCAGACGCGTGACAACCTTCTCGACACAGTCTGGGACACGCATTTCGAAGGCTATTCACGAACAGTCGATACCCATGTCCGGCGACTTCGCCAAAAACTCGGACCTTATGCAGCCTGGATCGAGACCATCAGAGGAGTCGGGTACCGTTTCAAGGCATAAAAACACCACAGGCAATCACGCAAAAGCCCTCTGACAGTCACTGCCAGAGGGCTTTTGCGTGCCTCGCACAACATGTGCTGTAAAGGCAATCAGGATTGAAAGGTTTAGCTAGTCGCTGCCCAGAGTGATCTGGAAGGCAATCGCGTAAAGATGATCGAAGAAGTCGACGTACTCTACAGGTATATGTTTGGGAACGTTGATCCGGGAGGGAGCAAAGTTGATGATACCTCTGATATTCGCGTCAACAAGATGGTTGGCTGCACGCTGTGCAC
This sequence comes from uncultured Pseudodesulfovibrio sp., assembly GCF_963675635.1. Taxonomy (NCBI): domain Bacteria; kingdom Pseudomonadati; phylum Thermodesulfobacteriota; class Desulfovibrionia; order Desulfovibrionales; family Desulfovibrionaceae; genus Pseudodesulfovibrio; species uncultured Pseudodesulfovibrio sp. The sequence goes on from NZ_OY776488.1 coordinate 2,509,145, forward strand.
GGTCCGGTGGAGTCGCAATGATACCGATTTCAAGATTCAACTCTGGGGCCTGTTCCTTGAGATGTGTAGGACAGACGATCTCCATGCCCTCGAATTCCAGACCAATCTTGTCCGGGTCACAGTCAAAGGCCGCACAGATTTTGAACCCACGTCGTTCGAAATCATGGTGACGCAACAATGCGCTGCCCATATTACCAACGCCGATAAGAGCACATTTCCACAGACGATCAATACCAAGCGATTGCTTGATTGAAGTAATCAGCTCTTGAACGTAGTACCCCACGCCACGCACGCCGAACTCGCCAAAATAGGCGAGATCTTTTCTGATTTGTGACGAGTTGACTGAACAGGCGCGCGCCAGTTTCTCGGAAGAGATAACTTCGTTGCCGTCACGTAACAGATTCTCAAGAACCTGAATGTAGACAGCCAACCTGCCGATAGTCGCTTTTGGGATGTGTTCGCTTTTCATTTTTCCCTGTCTCTTACCGCTCAAAAACGCGGCAGACATGTGAATTCTTTAACAAGAGTAGAGCTGAAAAAGGGAGGCCGGGGCCTCCCTTAATATTTCTTTCGTAAGTCTAAAACTAGACGACGAAGAGCAGGATCAGGTTAACAACCAAGGCGTAAATAGCCAGGGATTCGATGAATGCCAGGCCAAGAATCAGAGTGGTGGACAGCTGTCCGCCAGCTTCGGGGTTACGAGCGATACCTTCGCAGCAGCCCTTGACGCCCATGCCCTGACCGATACCGCAGAGGCCAGCAGCGATGCCCATGCCGATGGCAGTGGCGTATGCTTTAGCGGACATGACAGCAGGATCGCCAGCAGCGAAAGCGGTGGAAGCAACCAGAACCATAGCCATGGTGGTGAACAGAATTTTAGCGATTTTCATTTTAATCCTCCAAATGGATTACGTAATATGTTTTGGTCCAAGGACCATTTCCCCATAATTAGTTGAGCGGCTCTTAGTGAGCGTGCTCAGTAGCACCTTGCAGGTAAAGCATCGTCAGCATGAAGAAGATGAATGCCTGAATGGTCTTAGCCAGGATGAACAGGAAGTACATGGGCAGGGAGCCGATAAGCGGTGCCAGCATGAACATCAGGATCAGGACGATTTCTTCACCGCGGATGTTACCGAAGAGACGAAGTGTCAGGCTAAGAGGACGAGCGAGGTGTGAAACCGGCTCAAGGATAAGCATGAGCGGTGCCAAAGCAGGAACCGGACCCATGAAATGTTTAATGTAACCGAAGCCCCATTTTTTCATACCCACGAACTGATAGAAACAGAACACGATGATTGCCATGGCGGCAGGCGTGTTGATGTTGGCGGTCGGAGCGTCACAGCCCGGAATAAGACCGATCCAGTTCATACCAAGGATGAAAATGAAAATGGTGCACAGCAACGGCATGAACTGACGGCCCTGTTCGCCGATGTTGGAGACAACAAAGTCTTCCAGGCCACCGAAAATAGTCTCGAAAAGATTCTGGAGACCACCAGGGACCAGTTGCAAACGGCTGCGAACAAGCAGACCGAGAGAAAGAATGATAGCCATGACCAACCACATGTATAAAACATGGTTGATACTTTCAACGCCAAGCCAATGCTCTACGCTGGTTCCCCAATGGCCGATGCTTTTGAGCATATCCATATACAAGAGAGGATGTGCCAATCCACCTGCAAAACCCATATCCAAGCCTCCTTAAAAGCAACTAGGCTATTTCTTCCCCAGCTGTTGCAATCCAGTTCCGGTGATGTTGACCACCACGGTCCCGAGCCCGCAAATCAGCCCCCAATGGGGAACACGTTCGACTCCTATCAGCCACCACAGTGCCAGCCCGCTCAGAGTCATCTTTGCCATGAATATTATGAACAGTAAAAACGGTCCTCGCTTCTCGTCGTACACCAACGTCTGGGTCACGCGGGCTAGCGTCCAGAAATTGACCAAGGCGATTATCGCCCCCGCCGAATATGCCAGAGACCATCGGGAAAGAAGTGTTACCAGCATGATCACTAGAGAGGTCCCCAGCGACACATAGATCTGATTGCGGACAACGATACGTACATCCGGCTTGGGAAATCCGCCCTTTATGAGCCAACGTTCAAGCCTCTGATTAATCCTGTCCAGCACCTTTTTCTCCGTCCTGTTTCAAAGAACTTGCTTTTTTTGCCTCTTCACGCCTCTGGAGCTTTCTGAAATCCTCAAAGACCATTTTAAACCCGGAAACGACCCCTACTAAAAAGAAGATCATTATCAACCAGGGCTTGGTCCCGAAATAGTCATCCAGAAAGTACCCGATAGTGAGCCCGACGATGATGGCCGAAACGATATGTAACCCCATCGTCCCGGCAGTACCACCCAATTGTGTGATGCGTACCAACCGATCGTCTTTTGAAAAGAGCATGTTCACATCCCGTGAAAGTTGTTGTCAGCCACCCCGATTAGAATACATAAACGGAAACGGCTATTCGTGCAATCCTTCACAAGTGGAGGAGAAGTAGCACAGGCCGTCAATTGTCGTCAATGGCTTTTTCCGAAAAAGCTGCTCATTCGCCACTTTTTCGTCGCACAGAAAAAAACATGCTTTGCAGTCGGTTGCAACTGTTTTTTCCACCCTTCATGCAAAACACTTTAATTTCCACCAGACCAAAAAAAACGGGAGAACAAACACATCCTCCCGTTCTTTTTTTTGTGTATTTATTCAGGGTCGCCCACATCCACAACCTTGACCATGAACTCCTTCACCCCGGTTGGCGGTTGAAAGAAAACAGCCATGAACGGCGTTGATGCGTCAGGACGAATAAAGGTGTTGTTAGACAGGATACCAACGTCACTGGACAGCCCATCCTGAATTTCCTTCTCGGTCTGCACCTGAAGCTGGAACTGTGAAAGAACATTGCCACACAGGAACGCCTGCGAAGTCAGGACATTGTTCGTCTCGTCATACAGAATGACCTCGACTTTGATACGCTCCTTGGGAACGGCAAACTTGTTGACCGCCTTGCCTTCGACAACGAACAGGTTGCCCACTTTTTCATTGGGTACATAATATTGTTTGACGTTCTTGAGTTCAATCTTGCGGACGCGCTCTGCCGGGGATTCGCCTGGTGCCGTTTCTTGATCGCCGCCAGTCTCCTCCATAAACAATTGACCGACAAAAGGCACATTCTTGAACATATCGCCCAAGTCGATCCCCATGTAGGTCCACGCCTTGAAGTAAATAGCTCCACCCAAACCAAGAGCTACAACCAGCAGGATTATCAGGCATCCCATCGACTTGCCGCCTTTTTCCTGCGGCACCTCGTCAATGGAAAGACTTTCGTCAAAGACACTGTCCGATTCGTCATCGTCAGCGTCGTCATCGTCAGCGTCATCGCCGTCATCGTCGGTGTCGTCGTCAGCAAAGAGATCCTCAGATTCTTCGTCCGCCTCGTCCTCGAACAAGTCGTTTGAATCGTCGGTGTCGTCCTCGCCTATACCGGCAAAAATATCATCGTCCAGATCATCTGCACCTGAGTCTGACGGAGACGTTCCTTCATCCGGGTCAGGAAGCGTTTCGTCATCGTCTTCAAAGAGGTCGTCTATATCTGGCTGGCTCTCTTCCACGCCTTCATCGGCAAGGTCGTCCTGAGGTTCGTCGACCGATTCTTCCGCTTCGGAGGAGGCTCCGCCGGCGGCGACATCTTCAAAGGTTTCGTCGAACTCGTCTCCGGCCTGGGTGTCTCCACCCTGACCTTCTTCTTCAAGAAGCGCTTCCACTTCTTCTTCGAGGGTTACCGGCGGATGTTCGGCCTTGAACACTTGCGCGCACTTGGAGCATTTGACCTTGGCTCCGCCCGCAGGAATTTTCTCATCGGGCAGATTGTAACGGGTCTCGCAATTCGGGCAGGTGACGATCATATTTCGATCTCCAGAAAATCCGGTTGGTTAACTGTCGGAAGCCGTGGACAACTCATAAATCCCGTCAAGCTCTCTGTATCGTTCGGCATAGTCCAGACCATAGCCTACAATAAATCCGTCGCTCAACTTGAAACCGGCGAAATCGACGGTAATATCCATTTCCCGTCGCTCATGCTTATCAATAAGTGCACAAATTTTCAAACTCTTTGGATTTCTCCGCCGCAAAACATGCAAAAGGAAATCCATTGAATGACCGGTGTCCACGATATCTTCGATGACAAGGACGTCTTTTCCTTCAATGGAAACTTCCAGATCCTTGGAAAAAACTATGTCCTCTGATCGGGATGTGGCTGTGCCATAACTGGCCAGACGGACGAAGTCGACTTCGATATCGCGATCAATCTTTCGGATAATATCAGCAAAAAACAAAAATGCGCCCTTGAGCACACAAATGCAGACCAGTGGGCCATCGCTTTTATAGGAATCCGTGATCTCTCGGCCCAGGGTTGCGACGCGATCAGCGATTTTTTCTGCGGGAATGAACGGTGTCAATTTATGCGGCATCGTAATAGTGTGTGTTAAAGGTTTATTATCATGGCAACTTCGTTGCAATGGTCCGGAAATCTCGGACAGTTGAGACAGTCTATGAATATCTTCTGATTCAGGCTCTCCATGCCCTCCTCAACAAAGCCGAGGTGCGCGAAAAAGCTTGTTTCCTCAGTCAACGTGTAGACCTTCAGAATACCCAGAGCCTTGGATTCGGCCAGGCAGGTTTCCACCAGCTTACGGCCCAGCTGCTTGCCGCGATGTTCCGGGAGCACCACCAAAGATCGAATTTCTGCCAGATTTTCCCAGATCAGACTCAGGGCGCAACAACCGATGACGCTATCGTCATCGTCCACTGCAACAACAAAATCGCGTAAATGCGAATAGAGCTGGCTGAATGACCGGGGAAGGACCAATGCGTCATGTTCAGCGGTATGCATAAGCAGACCGTGAATAGCCTTGACGTCATCTATGCGTGCTTTGCGAATCATGAAATCTACTGCTCTGTCAAATTTTTAACCATGGCAACAAGCATGGAATAGGGAAATATTCCGGCCTGAGCAAAAATCTGCTTTCCGGTCTTATCGAATATAACCATGGTGGGGATGGCCTCCACCTTGAACTTGGCTGCAACGGCCTGATCTCCCCAGTACACGGGCAGATTGATGTCGCCCTTGCTGAAAAACCTATCCAGGTCTTCCACCCTTTCATCCACGGACAGGGCGATGATATTTACCGAGTCACCATGGGTCGTATTCAACTGTTCCAACTCGGGAATTTCCTGTTTGCAGGAGGGGCACCATGTGGCCCAGAAAAACAACATAGTCGGCTTGCCTGTATTGTCGGCAAGGAATGTGTCCAGCTCTGCCACGCCCATATATGGATACTTCCCGCCTGATGGCTTGGCCGTCAATTCGGGAGCCGCTTCATGGTCGCTCTGCCCTGTATTGGCTTCGGTTCCGGATTCGCCTGAACAGGCCATTAAAGCCAACGACAAAACCAAAACGACTATAATCCTACGAAATATATTCATAATTCACCTCTGTTTCCTTGAAAAAAAAAGCATAGCAGAGTTGACCGCCAAATAAAAGCCTTGGGCTGTTGGGGGAAAGCACGCTGAGAACTCCTTTTCAAAGCGAACTCTCCTACCCTGTCAAGTTGATTTTTTATGCTTATTGAGCGCTTTTACCCTACATTCACTGACATTTCACCGTGTTCTAAAAAACCGGGGGTATGCTGACCGGGATTGTTCGGGGGGTGTCCCCGGACGCACATCCCGGTTCAGGGGGCGGGCACTGGGTCCGCCCCTTTTCCCAAAACAGCAGCCCTGGAGCATGACATGCTTTTTGATGACCACATGAAAGATCGGTTTTGCCGTTTCACCTGTAATCCGCAAACGGGCAAATATGAACGCAATTGGATTCAGTATGCGGACAACACGTTCGAACCCGTTCGACGGGTCGGCAATCTGAACAAAAAATTCCAAGCCGAACGCACGAATTTCAACTGGTGGAGCGTCAAAAAGCCTGTCCAATGGCGACCGTGGCACGACGACCATGAGTTCTCGTGGAATCACACACTCGGTGAAGAAACAAAGCCGGAAAACTGGGGCGACAAATCCAAGCGGGAACGCGAGGCCGGAGCCACGCCATATTTCCTGAAACTCGACCTGAACGACACCCACCGGATCGAATCCCGCACCGAACGCATCAATGGTCGCCGCGAAACTTGGGAATTCGAATATGATGAAGCGGGCCGCCTGACCTCGGTCATTGGCGACACGGGCTGGTGTGAAGACTTTGAATACGACGACAAAGGCCGCAGAAAAGCTGATTATGCCGTGGGCCGCGATCCGTTCATGCGTTCCTACCAATACACTGATGACGACCGTCTTCTGGCCGTAGACACCCACCAATTCGAACATGATGCCCTTGGCTTCCGGTCTGCCAAGATCAGCGGAGAGGCCGTCACCCGCTACAAGTACAACGAAGACTACCGACTTCTCGGCGCCCTTCTGCCGGATGGCCGGGAAATAACCTTTGACCATGATGAACACGGCAGACGACGGGCTCGGCATGTCAACGGCACACTTGACGAAACGTATCAGTGGAAAGACTTCATCCGTCTGGCTCGCTTCAAGGATGAGGTCAATGACTGGCAGTTCCATTACGATAAAGAGGAACGCATCCCGTACAAGGCCACGGTCAACGGCACGGATTTCACCCTATATTATGATCAGGTCGGCTCACTCAAAGCGGTTGTCTCTCCAACCGGGAATGTGGTAAAGACTATTCAATACGATCCGTTCGGCAACATCCTGTGGGATTCGAATCCAAGCTTGCGCGTTCCCATCGGCTTTGCCGGCGGCATACACGACCCGGATACCGGCTTCGTCCGATTCGGCTGGCGCGACTATGACCCCGACACCGCCCGCTGGACCGCCCCGGACCCCATAGGCGACGCTGGCGGAGATGCAGACTGGTATGGGTATTGTTTGGATGACCCGGTGAATATGGCGGACCCTTCGGGATTATTCGCATTTATTGGGCCATTGTTATCAGGACTAGCGGGAGCAACAGGCATTGCGACCTTGGGAGCTGGTGGAGCCGCCCTTACTGCGGATGGTCTCGGAGCGTTGGCCGACAAAAACGAAGGTAATCCATTCAAAGCCACCAAGGGAACCGCGAAGGCCGTTGCGGGAGCCGCTGCTATCAACGCAGGAATTGGCGCAACAGCGGCGAGTGGCGTTGGAATTTCCAAAGCTGTACCGGCAGCCGCTGCAGCCGCACCAACGATAATCAGACAGGGGGGAAAAGCGACGAAGACCGTCGCAGGAAAAGGGAAAGCGGCCCTCAAAGCCGGAGTTGAATGGGCAAAGGCGAACCCAGACAAAATTGATAAAATCGGTCGCATTGGAACGGACCTTCTCGACCCGAATTTACCGGAAACTCCGCAAGGACAAATGATTATTGCAACGACTAAAGCTGGACAAAGGTTATACGGTGAGATGCAAAAAAGGGGAAAGCGGACATATGAAAATAAAGAAAGTGGACTTTCTAATTCTGGGTGGTGGGGGCGCTAGTATTAGCGTTGCTCTTACTATGATTCTGGATATTGGATTTTGTTCTCGTTACGACGACTTTTGTTGGGGTTGGGGTGAATATCACTTTGAAATGGGACTTCTTCTTTTTTTCGTTGGCCTTTTCATGTTCATCATAGCGTTTCGCAAAGGGCAGCGAGACTATACAAAAGTGTTCATCTGTCCCCAATGCGAAACGGCCCTTCCGTTCGCAGAAGTCCCGGGTGAAATTTGCCCAAAATGCCACACCAAGTTGGAACCGCTTGAAGGTTTCTACGAACGACACCCGAAATTGAAAGAAAAATAACACATCGGAATCTTGGCGTTATCTGACCGAGGCTCCTTTTTTAATTAAACATTTGACCGCCAAGAATCCATAGAGGACGCTAGCGGAGATGCGGACTGGTATGGGTATTGTTTGGATGACCCGGTGAATATGGCGGACCCTTCTGGGTTATTCGCATTTATTGGGCCATTGTTATCAGGACTAGCGGGAGCAACAGGCATTGCGACCTTGGGAGCTGGCGGGGCCGCCCTTACTGAGGATGGTCTCGGAGCGTTGGCCGACAAAAATGAAGGTAATCCATTCAAAGCCACCAAGGGAACCGCGAAAGCCGTGGCGGGAGCCGCTGCTATCAACGCAGGAATTGGCGCAACAGCGGCGAGTGGCGCTGGAATTGCCAAAGCTGTACCGGCAGCCGCTGCAACCGCACCAACGATAATCAGGCAGGGAAAAGAAGCGACGAAGGCAATCAGTAATGGCATTAACAATGTCACCAGAAATCCGTCGATATCTAAACCGCTTACTGCTGCTGAAGATTTTGTTAATTCTGCATTGCCAACGGGCTCCCCTATGCCGAGCAAGGCCGGATACGCTGGTGGGATGTATGGACAGATTTTTGATGTTGAAGAACAAATTTACGAGGCCAACAAATGGTTAAAAAAACAATTCAAATAAAATGGTCAGCCATCGCAAGTGGAGTCATATTGATCATTTTAGGAATATGGATGGACCCAGAAAGTACACGCGCATATGGAGATCTTCCTATTCCCGCATACGCTGATTTGATATGGATATTTCTTGGCTTGATTATAATCTGGTATGGAGTCTGGGGGCACCGCCGACAAGCACAAAGGCAGAGCGATTTCATTTGCCCTCGATGTGAAAAGGTATATTTGACCGCCACGAAAATCTCCCAATGTAGAAACTGCAATGTCCCTTTGGAACCGCTTGAAGGTTTCTACAAACGACACCCGGAATTAAAAGAAGAATAACACATAGGAGTCTTGGCGTTATCTGACCGAGGCTCCTTTTTTAGTTGAATATTTGACTTCCCATGACCCTATAGGCGACGCTGGCGGAGATGCAGACTGGCATGGGTATTGTTTGGATGACTCGGTGAATATGGCGGCCCCTTCGGGGATATTCGCATTTGTTGGGCCATTGTTATCAGGTCTAGCAGGAGCGACAGGCATTGCGACCTTGGGAGCAGGCGGGACCACCCTTACTACGGATGGTCTCGGAGCGTTGGGCGACAAAAACGAAAGCGATCCATTCAAAGCCACCAAGGAAACCGCGAAGGCCGTTGCGGGAGCCGCTGCTATCAACGCAGGAATTGGCGCAACAGCGGCGAGTGGCGCTGGAATTGCCAAAGCTGTACCGGCAGCCGCTGCAGCCGCACCAACGATAATCAGACAGGGGAAAGAAGCGACGAAGGCCGTCGCAGGAAAAGGGAAGGCAGCCCTCAAAGCCGGAGTTGAATGGGCAAAGGCGAACCCTCAAAGAACTGAAAAAGTACCTCGCATTGCGAATGACATACTAAATGACAGCCTCCCCCCTGAAACAGAAGAAGGCAAAATCATTGTCACTGGAAAAAACGTTGCCAAGAAAATGCTCGACGCCCTTTTGAGCAACAAGGACTCACTCAATGAAGTCTCTAGGAAAAAAGAAAGTAAACGCACTCATGTTGCTTGGTGGATGCGTTAACACATGTCTCGGATACCAAATAGCAACAACACCTCAATGGTGTGATGCGCACTGGCCATTTTGCTGGGATTGGAGTTCGTACAATATCCCACTTGGCATAACCGTAGCAGCTATTGGGATATTCATGTTCATCATGGCGTTTCGCAAAGGGCAGCGAGACTATGCAGAAGTGTTCATCTGTCCCCAATGCGAAACGGCCCTTCCGTTCGCAGAAGTCCCGGGTGAAATTTGCCCCAAATGCCACACCAAGTTGGAATCGCTTGAGGGCTTCTACGAACGGCACCCGGAATTGAAAGAAGAATAGCAAAGAAGCCCTGGGTATCTTGGTATATTTTCATCTTCAGCTCAATCATGCGGCAACGTGTGAGCCGAATATCTCCCAGGTTTTTAGGAAGGTGGCGTCAAAAGTACGATTTTCCACGTGGGCGCGGGCCTTGAGGCGCATGTATTCGATGCGCTCCGGGGTATCGACCATATGGATGATGGCCCGGAGCAGGGAATCGGGACTGTCGGCCGGAACAATGAAGCCGGTCTCGTTGGGCAGGATATTTTCCGCAGGACCGCCCTTGTCCGTGACGATGACAGGCAGACCTGAGGACTGGGCTTCCAGCACCACATTGCCGAAAGTGTCCGTAGCCGATGGAAAGACGAACAGGTCGGCCGAGGCATAGGCCTGTGCCAACGATTCCCCTTTGAGCACGCCGGTGAACGTCACGGGCGAACCCCGAAGTATACGTTGCATTTCCTTGAGATACGGGCCGTCGCCCACCACGATGAGCTGTAACCCGTCCCGCATTTTCGCGGCCTTCCCGAAACTCTCGGCAAGCACGTCCAGGCCTTTTTCGCGGGACACGCGCCCCACATACAGAAGTTTGAGCCGGCTGCCCACATCAAACCGATTAAAAAACCCGTTGCGCTTATCCGGGTGAAAGCGGTCCGTGTCCACACCGCGCGGATAGGTCACGATTTTCCCCGGGTCGATTCCCTTGTCGGCCAATTCGAATCTGGTGGCCTCCGACGGCGCATAGATGACCTGCATCTGGTTGTAAAACCAACTCATATACCGCCAACAGCCGTCTTCCAGAGTCGCGTCTTCGGTGAACGCGCCCACATACTCGGGAAACGCCGTGTGATACGTGCCATGAAACGGGAGCTTCAAGATCTTTGAAACAGCAAGAGCCGCCAGGCCGACCGGACCGGGTGTTGCCGCGAGAATACAGTCGTATTCCTGTTCAAAACAGTGTGTGAGCATTTCCAGAAACGGCGGGTAGGCCAGAGTTATCTCGGGATATTCCGGAACAGAGAACCGACCTACCGGGGCGAAGCTGACCGCTCCGGGAACGTCCGCATTGGCTCCACAGGTAATGACGGTCATGTCCTTGCCGTGACGGGCCACCATCTTGAGTTGTTGCCTGATGGTCCGGGCCACGCCATTCATCTCGTCAAAGGTGTCCGTAAAATGGGCGATTTTGAGATCGTCCCCGGTTCGATGGCACTTTTTCTGCCGAAACCGGGCCAGACATTCCCGCGAGAAAGCCCGCTCCGAGGAAAAAAGATCATACCCCACGAAATACGGGGCAAGCAGTGCATAGAGCGACCCAGCCGACCCGATGGAATGAAACACGTCAAAAAAATTGGCACCGAGCATCGAGTTCAGCGTCCGATCCGCGAATTCGGAAAGCACCCGGTTGGCGGCAAGCGACACGAACCTCGCCCACTCCTTTTCCAATACGACAACATCATTGATCCTGCCCCGTGCAATGCGCATGAGCGTCGGATCATGAGCGATAATATCACCGGCCTCCTTGAGCAGCATTTCCTGCACGGAATCACTGGGACCGTACTCGCGGTGCAAGGTGGCTTTCCCCCGTCCGATGAGCCGTTGAAACAGATTGGTGAGTGTCGTTTTTTTCTCCTCGCCGGGAGCTAGGGCAGACTTGAGAAACCGGAAACAGAGATGTTCCGAAACCTCGGGGCTCATGGTTCCCATGCGCGAACGGTAGAACTGATAGCCGATGCCGTACAGATTGTGCGCCATGGTACGGGGTGTCGCCGGTATGCCGACGGGGATGCAGGTATGTTGGCTCACACCGTCAAGCACGCTGTTCATGCACGGGCCGCCCGTGAACCGCGTATACATGCGCGCTATATTGAGCGAACTGTGATCGTCGGACCCGCCGGTCAGCCCTTTTTCCCATGGAACCTCGCCATGAGGCTTTATGTCATGAGTATTGGACAGGCGCTCGATGTCCATGGGCGTGAGTTTGGTGACGATATTCCGCAGCGTCTGGTTCTGCCTCGCGTCACGGGTGCCGTTCTCTTCAAACACGTCAAAAAGCAGCAGCGCCTGCTCGAAGTGGGCAGGCGTCAGCCGGTCATTGACGGCGAAGAGCGGGTGCGCCAGCACATGGACGATCTCCTGCTCCCGAAGATAGGAAACAAGATCGAACACATTCTCGCGATATCGCTGGATGTCGTCATGCTGCGATTCGGAGATGTGGTAGGCGAGCACATGCAGTTTGCATTTGTCTTCCGGGAAATACGTCGTGATTTCTTCCGAGATGAACGTCCCCGGCAGATGGGCAATCTCAAGCGCCCCGGCAATGGTGTTATGGTCGGTGATGGTGACCATATCCATTCCTCGAGAACGGGCGATATTGTACAGATTGAGCGGTTCGGTGAAACTTTCCGGGCACCCTATTTTTTGAAGTATCCACTGAGACGGGCGGGTGGAAAATCTGGAGTGGACATGCATGTCCACCGAAAACATGAAATCAGCCATGGGTGCCTCCGCGAGAACACAACACGTCACGCACAGCGAGTAAGTCCTTCTTCCGCCGCAGACTGGCAGGAGACGCACAGTCGGGCCAAAGGATTGGCCTTGAGTCGGGCAACGCCTATCTCCTCGCCGCACTCTTCGCACATGCCATAATCACTTTGGACCAATCGCCTGAGCGCGTTTTCCATTTCCCTGATCCGCTTGATACGGCGACACTGCATGGAGACATTCAACCCATGCTGGGCCAGCTGGGATGCGAAGTCAGTATCGTCCGGACAATTTTCAACAGCCAGAACATCGGTAATTTCCTGATCTGTCATGGTATGCAGCCCCTGCACGAGGTGCATGCGTATTTCCTTGATCTGCGTCTTGGTCATTGGGTCCTCCCTGTCAGATTGGTTCGACACCTTCTTCACCTTCTTAAATATATCGGGAGGGAAACGGGTGCCGCTCCGGTTACAAAAGCCAGACAATTCCGCGTAATCCGGCCTTCAAACTCATGGACGAATGCGACAAACAGCGATAGTCTTTCCAACGGATAACCACACTGGAGTCGTCATGAAATGGATGTACGTCTTATTCGCCCTGCTGGCCGGAGCCATGATGCCGGTACAGGCAGGCATCAACCTGCGACTGAAAGGTTCACTGGGAGATCCCATATGGGCAGCCACGGCCTCATTCGCCGTCGGCACGCTGGTCCTGTTCGTCTATGCCTTTGCCACCAAGGCGCCGGTCCCGGCTTTGGGCATGGCGGCCTCCGCCCCCTGGTGGTCTTGGACTGGAGGAGCGCTGGGCGCATTCTTCGTGTTCGCCATCATCATTCT